>DVMF01000093.1 GCA_018715125.1 Candidatus Coprousia avicola
GTTCTTGGTCAAGTCTTTTACATCGGACAGCACCTCCTGAGCTCTCTCGCCAGATTACGGCATGTTTATACCAAACGAGCCGCCCCAAGAGGCGGCTCGCAAGACCAATCAACATGCTTGTGGGAGCGACGTCTTAGTACTTCCTCCAGACCATGCGGTCCACGATGCCCGTGTAGGACTGGATGATCTTCACGACCTTGGTGGAGACCTTCTCGGTGGCGTAGTCGGGCACCGGCGCCTCGGGGTGCGAGCCCTCCCCCTCGAGGGCGACCGCGGCGCGCACGGCGTTGAGGAGCCCCCGCTCGTCGATGCCGGCGAGCACGAAGCAGCCGCGCTCCATGGCCTCCGGGCGCTCGGTCGAGGTGCGGATGCACACCGCCGGGAACGGGCGGCCGATCGAGGCGAAGAAGGAGCTCTCCTCGGGGAGCGTGCCGGAGTCCGAGACCACGCAGTAGGCGCTCGACTGGAGCCTGTTGTAGTCGTGGAAGCCCATGGGCTCGTGGGTGCGCACGAGGGGGTGCAGCGCGAACCCGGTCTCCTCCAGGCGCCTGCGGGAGCGCGGGTGGCAGCTGTAGAGGACCGGCTTGCCGTACTCCTCGGCGAGCGCGTTGACCGCGGAGAAGAGCGAGCGGAAGCTCTCCCCGTCGTCGATGTTCTCCTCGCGGTGGGCGGAGAGCAGGAAGTAGCCGCGCTCCCCCAGGCCCTCCCTCTCCAGCACGTCGGAGGCGTCGATGGCGGCCAGGTTCGCGGAGAGGACCTCGGCCATGGGGCTGCCCGTGACGAAGGTGCGCTCCGGGGCGCAGCCGGTGTCCCTGAGCCAGCGGCGGGCGTGCTCGGAGTAGGCGAGGTTCACGTCGGAGATGACGTCGACGATGCGGCGGTTGGTCTCCTCGGGCAGGCGCTCGTCCCGGCAGCGGTTGCCCGCCTCCATGTGGAAGATGGGGATGTGGAGCCGCTTGGCCGGAATGGCGGAGAGGCAGGAGTTGGTGTCGCCGAGGACGAGCAGGGCGTCCGGCCTCACCTGGACCATGAGCTTGTAGCTGCGGTCGATGATGTTGCCGACACTCTCGCCGAGGTCGGCGCCCGCGCAGTCGAGGTAGACGTCCGGGTCGTCCAGCTCGAGGTCCCGGAAGAAGATCCCGTTCAGCGTGTAGTCCCAGTTCTGCCCCGTGTGCGCCAGCAGGCAGTCGAAGTGGCGCCGGCACTTCCTGATGACCTCCGAGAGGCGGATTATCTCGGGGCGGGTGCCCACGATGATGAGGAGCTTCAGGCGGCCGTCGCCCTTGAAGGAGACGGTTGAGTAGTCAGTATGGAGCGGCATGGTGCAATCCCTTCATATTTCATATCTGACAGGAACTTCAATATCTGAGACATCTTTATGCTCATGATGGCCAGCAGCTCTGTGATATACACGCAAGCACACAGCACCTTCTAAACCCTGCAGCTGGACGGAGCCTATGCACACAGTCATCTTCTTTCCACTTATGAACGTGATGGTGCAGACCAACACGTTCATAGCTATCAAATGCATGCTTAGAATCGGAATTATCGTCCAAGACAGTCACCTCTTGCCCCAAACGCCTTCAGTGCCTCATGCGTAACTCTTCCTAGGTAGTATTTAGCTTTCTGGATCGAAGACGGACCAAGCTTGAACCTATATTTCTTGACCATATACTCCATAGGTTGATTGATCTTAACATCGTGCATGAATTCAGCATACTTCTTATGGGGAGACGCCGATTCTATCAAGGCAGGGTTCCCCGCCAATACCATTTCAAACTTGGAGGGCCCAGCATCTAGTGCACAAGAAACGGCACTCAGCGCCGCGACGCCCTTCCCAGTGTTGCAGATAACAGCGGAGACCCCATCCTCACAGTTCACCTCAGGGTGCACAGATTCCACACCCCAATAGTCGCCGAGAGTGAGGTCGCTGCCACAAGTACGCTTGCAGGGACACGCAAGACAGGAGGGCCTGAGACTCGCGTTCGAGAGGAACGCCCGGAAATACCAGTCGTCCCGGAAGACCGCAGACTCCGCTTGCCGGACACCGTCTTTCTCCGCGCCGTACTCGTACAAGGCGGAGAAAGATGACCATCCGGTCGTCTTACTCCGCATGTTGACCCCGCTAAGGGGTGCGCCCGCAACAGTCTCACGATGAGCCACCCAACGAGACCAGAGAGCAGGCGCGGGGACACCGTGACATATTACGTCGACAGTAAGAAAAAAGTCCGACTGGGCAAGAGGCCCGAGATACCCGTGCATCCCTGCTATCTGACAGGCAGTTCCGGAAAAAAGAACTCTTCTCCCGAGCCTAAGGGCATCGCGAACGCCCCGGTAGACCTCGACGGGCACAGAACTCTGCACGTACTTGGAACGCATAAGTGCATCAAGGCCAGAAAAGTCCCCGACAATCCTGTGGCTAACGGACCTAAAGTCCGGGTCCCAAGCTGCCCCAACGACTACACCACCCAACTCTAAAACGTAGGCAGCGACCAAACCGAAGACGCCCCCCGAAGACGAACGCGCAAGCTCCCCCCCATCCAGCGAGCGAGCCCAAGTGACCGAGAGAACGGAATCGGACTCCATCTCAGACAGCGCAGGACAAACGGTGATACAGCGGCCGCATCCAACACAGGCGGACTCGTCGACCGATGGGCGCAGAAACCCCCATCCGTCGGTCACCATCGAGATGCACCCCCTTGGGCAGGTCGCGGCACAAGCGCCACAGCCGCAGCAGCGGTCCCCCAAAGTAGCAACGGTATTCGGTACCTTGCGCATGATGTCAAGACCTCCTCGGAAAGAAGGGCAGGCGGGCGACGGCCGACGCTCGTTCTGCGGGAGTCAGGACCACAACCCACATTGAGGCGGCGAAAAGGGTGGTGTAGGCGACCCCCCAGACGAGAAAGCTCCCCCACCCAACAACGGGAAGACTCTCCCGAACGAATATGCAGGCTGCAAGCACAACAGCAGACGTGAGCGCTACCGGCAGGTTCCTTCGCCAGAACATGCCCATATCCAGACCGACCCGCCTTTGGTAATACCAGTTCATAAATAGACCGTTACCCAGCACAATGCTCAAAACATACCCGATGGCAGGCGCCCAGCTTCCAATCTGCGGAGTGGCGACAAGAGTGACCAGAACGTTCACAACCGCCATGGCGAGCATCGCAACGCTGCGAGCGCGGTGCATATTCTTCGCGCGTTGGACCTCGATGCCCGTGTTCTGCGTCAGGGGGACCACGAGTGGTAGCACCATGAGACAGATCAGGGGATACGCCTCGGCAAACCCCGGGCCGGCCCACGCCGCGATGAAGAACTCCCCGAGGAGCACAAACCCGCAGTAAACCCAACAAAAGAGCACCATCTGATAGCGCCCCACTCGAGTCATGAGATCTGTGAGCACGGCGTTATCGTTAGACTCCGCCACGATACGGTTAATCTGAGGGGTAAACACGTTTGACATCGTGGTGGATAGGGAGTAGAACACACTGCGGATCTGTACGGAGACCGCAAACACAGACACCGCCGTCGCATCTGCCAACGCTCCTAGCAGCACGTTTGGAATATTCTGGTTCACGAGATCGCACACCTGATTGGCGAAGATCCACGCGCTAAAGGCTGCCAGCGCCCGAAAGAGCGCCCCGTCCGGGTGTCGGACATCGAAGCGCATGCCGAGGCACCCTATCGCGAAACGGGCATTGAACACGAGAAGGCAAGCGCTCACCGCGAGCTGCGCAAGGGCGACGCCGACCGCCCCCATGCCTGCGAGCAGGAGGGCAAAGGCGACCAACGGAGTGGCGAGCGTCGTCAACAGCTGGCGGCTCTGCTGAAAGCGGAACTCCTCGTGGGCCAGGATGTAGGCGTCGAACACCGTCGAGAAAAGAGTGCAGGCGACGTTCACCGTCATGGCGGCCATCAGGGCCCCAGCAAGTGCCACCTGCTCCCCCGTGAAACCGCCGGAGAATATCAAGCTCGCGTTGGAGGCGGCATAGAAGCCAAGAACGAGGGCAAGGATGCAGACAACTGCGTAGAGCAACAGGTACATGCCGTTTAAACGGCGAATAGCCGTCTCCGACCCCTCCGCACGCATTCTCGTGTAGAAGCGAACGTATGCCTGCGAGAAGCCGAAGGTGAGGAGCGAAAGCGAGAAGACAAACGAATTCGCCGTTTGGTACACGCCGTACTCTGCCTGACCAACGAAAGAGAGAAGCATTGGGGTGTATACAAGGTTGACGAGATTCTTAGCAAGGATGTTCGCATACCCGAGGACAACTCCCACACGACGCTGGCTAGACATCAAGACACCCCTCGAGAAACTCCATTAAACGCTTGCGTTCGCATGCAATTGCCTCGGGAACGCCCTCGTAGTCCCCCGCACGCGTGAGATTGAAATCTGACGAGCCGTAAACCTTATGCTCAATGCCGAGCATCCGGGACAACTGCTCAAGGCGCGAGAACATACTTTCACCACCCTCACGGCGGACAATGGTCAGCGGCGTCTGCAGAATCGAAGCGAACACGGCAGCATGGAAGGAATCGGTCACCACATGCTCAGCTTTGTCGATCAGCGAAATGAATTCGGCGGGGCCAGCGTCAGGCTCCCCCGGCTTCTGCCGGTCGGAAAGGGGCACAACCGGAATTTCCCCACAGCGCGACACGCTTTCCAATACCTCAGCAGCCACTGTCCCGACACCACCCAAGAGATAGGTAAAGACGTATGGTTCGGACTTTGTAAGGCGATCGTCTGCAACTAAGCGCCAATCATCCGTAGAGAGGACCAGCGTAGGGTCACATACGACGAGCGGCTCGCATTCGGTATAGTTTCGCAGTATCTCGGCAGCTCGACTCTCACGCACAGATACTCCATTGAACTCGGAGATAGCGCGCCCTATTCGCCTCCCTGATTTCGGAGGAACTTCATCAACCCCAATGCTCGCAGCAAGGGCAATGCGTTGATTGGCCGCACAGAACTCGAGAAGATAGAAATCCTCGTTATAGGCCATATATCCAGGATTCCAAACTTGATCACTGCCCACTGAGAAGTACGAGTAATCTGAACAAAGCTTATTGCCAAGCGACTTAATTTGTCGCTTTGGAATATTCTTGTCAAATCGCTCGAAAGCATTAATGCGCTCAACACTCATAAGCTTCTCAGGCTTTTTTGAGTCGCCCGCACCCTTCATCCAGTAATACATAGAGCGGAGAAGACGCGTTGCATTGGGTCGCTGCGATAATACTAGCGACTCGGGCTGATACCCTAAGCGTTGGTATATTATTGTAACTGCGTAGTTCTGGAGTCGATTTCCATAATTAAATGAGCTCGGTAGGGTTACAATTCCGATTTTGCCCTTGCTGCTCACCATTCTAAATATCATCCCCTAATATTACTTATGAAATTTTTAACGAAGCGTTTCAAGATTGATCCCACCTGCCAGGGCAACAGACTTACATCGAGCGCCGCGAAATATCCAGCCCGCAACAAAAGAAGCCGAAAAGCGTCAACCCAAGGAAGAGAATCACGTGTATGCAAGCTTTGGGCGAGCGCCAAAACCTTCTCGTTTCGTACCGATTCGTAAACGTCTCTTCTTGCAGCCCAACTAAGCGTCCCGTTATACCGAATACCGAGAAGAGCGCGTGACGTGAATTCCAAATAGTAGCGAGCCCACGGGCCAACACCCATGTTGTGTTCCATCATGTAGGAGAATACTTCTTCCTCGACATAACAAGCCTGATGGTAATAAGCCGGATCAAAACGTCCACCGGTTGTCGAAGTGGGAGCTGGTCGGTAGAAGTATAAGACGCTATCTAAGAGCCAGTAGGTGCTTGCGTTGCGCATAATCTCGAGGCTCTGAAGTCTGTCTTCCGCCATGAGCAAGCGAGGTCGCTTCTTTACGTCTCTAGTATAAAGTGACCTCTTAAAGGCTTTGCACCATAAGCTATTGAGAGAGTAGCCTTCTGTAAATAACCTCCAAATTGCCCTCTCATCGACAAAACCGCTCTCGCCGAGCGACGAGAAGTCAAATAAACGTCTTGGCTCCTGCTCAGACGCGCTTGCATTGTAGATAACAATGTCAACATCATGGTTAGTCAGCACGCTCTTCAGTTCTGATAAAGCTGAAGAATCAAGGAGCTTATCGTCAGCATCGAAGCATAGGATATATTCTCCCTGCGCGATATCAAATGCAACCTGCCGCGCAGCGTATGGACCTCTGTTCGAAATGCGCCTCAAGGAAAAGCTAGACAAGCGGGCAGCTACACTATCATCTATGTTTATGGGATTCCTTGAGCCGTCATCTACAACAATAACCTCGTAATCTTGGCAATCCTGCATCGTGATAGAACAAAGGCACTCAACAATACTGCCTCCTGAATTATATGCAGCTATGCAAATGGAAAAGAACGGTTGAATCATCTTCAAATCCTAACCGACATTTCACTTCCCCTACGCTCATGTACACGCTGAAAAAAACTCCCAGAAACCCATACAAACAGGAGTACGTAGGCGATTTTCATGATTGCGTCGGTAAAATATCCTCGAATAAAAAGGAGGAGAAACATGGAGAGAACTGCGGCAATCCAGACATCAAAACCTTGCTCTGAGTTATTGCTCTCGTTGAGCCGATTCTGACACCATCCGATGACAAAACCAACCAATAGGGATCCTACGAGCCCAAACCACCCGAAGTTAAAATACAATTCACCAAGAAATGACCCACCTAGGTACTTTGTCCCCGGCAGCATAGTGGTAAACAACGTGGCAGCCTTTAGGCCGGGAAACCTACTTACAAGCGTGGGAACGATTGAGAGAAAACCGGCTAGATACGAACTTCCCATACCGTATGGAACTAAAGAAGGAACAGCGGCCATGCTTACGACGAGAGTGGATAAGGCGCAACCAAATTCCCCAAAACTATCCCAAACAATACCGATAAGCGAAGCATTCGACAAATAGTCGAAGAGAGCAGAGAATGAGAAGCCATCTGTGCGCAGCTCTCCAAACGCATCAATTGCCACAACAAGAAATAGGACAACCAAAGCCATTCTAACGAGCTTGCCCAAGGAGAGCTTCCTTAGATATCCAAAGTAAATCAGACACCAAACAGCAAGAAAGCAAACCGAATCCTGCCTGCCTCCTGATGACATTACAAGCACCTTGAGAGCTATTACTGACCAGAATAGCAGCGACCCACTTCTTTTCTTCCCTACAATCAGAAGGAGCATCATAAGGCCTGCTTCAAAGAAGAAGGCTATTGCTTGGAAAGGCGCAGGAAACGAAAGAGAATATACACCGAGATATGCATCCGTTGCCGCGCCCGCTAACTTGGAAATGTTCATATACAACCAGAAGGGCAGGCCCACAAACACGAGGGCCATGGCCACTTTTCTGCCATGCAGCCCAAACTCTATCCAATCATGAGGATATTTTGCGGTTGTAGCTCTTTGTAACAGAACAGAGCCAGCTGCGACCAACGTCTGAGAATATAGATAAAATCGGAATGCAGACTCGATGGTAGACGCTGATCCATACAGCCGAAAGTCTAGGTTTAGTACACTATTCTGCCCCGCTGCAATACAGGCGATTTGTCCGCAGTGAAATATCCAATTTGCAATCAGAAACAATATACTGAACGGTTGCCGACACGGCGAAGCAAGCATCACTCCAATAAGCACTGCCAGCTGGATGCAAGAAACCAAGCACATAACGCCATAATTGGAGTAGCTAGAAATACATGCTACAGTCAGTGCCTGAAGAAGCAGGATATAAAGACTGCACACTTTGTAAACTGCCAAACTTGGTTTTTTCTTCAGCAAGACATCGGAAATCATACGAAAGCTCCGTTGAGATAAAGAGCTTCGAATTCTCTTGCAGCAACTGCAATATCATATCCAGCACTGCGAAGCTCCTGGTAGTTGTCTGATCTGCCCTCGTTTGCTACTTTACAGACAGCCTTCCCCCAGTTGACCGCGCCCATGCTCAAATCCATATACGTTGTATGCCCACAGATATCAGCCATCTGGCTAATTCCAGCTGATAGCACCATAGGAAGTCCGTTTGCCTGCGCTTCAACGCAGGAGACAGGCAGACCCTCGAATAATGATGGCATACAGAACACATCCATGGCAGAATAGTACGGAGACATATCTTCCTGGACACCAGCAAAGTGCACGCTATTCGCAATATTCAAATTCTCGGCCTTTTGTTTTACCTCAGCTTGAGTAACCCCCCCTCCTAAGAACAGAAGCTCAGCTGGAACACCATTCGCACGTAAAGCGAGCGCTACATCCAATAAAAAAGATTGATTCTTCTCGGAAACGAACCGGCCAACATGACCGATTACCAAAGCATCCTCAGGAATATTCAGAAGCTGGCGCACCTTCGCACGAGACTCTAGGCTAAATGCAAACGAGCATATATCAATGGCGTTCGGTCTAATTACACATTCACTTGTGGCGCGAGAACAACGGCCATATAGGTAGTCAGCAGCAACATCGGAACAAGCTATAAATGCATTTGCAAACGAATCAAGACGCGGCGCGTTTATCGCATCCGTCACATCCTTAATAGGGTTATGGCGCCATCCTTTCCGTGAGCTATGCGAATGCAATATCCTAACTGGGATGTTGCATCGCCTTGCCGCTCGCATTGCGCCGAAGAAGCCATCACATCCCGATCGATGTTCATGAATCACCCTGATTTCTGGGTGCTCAACAAAGAATCGACGGTAAAACCGCGATGCCTTTAGTGGATGACGGTCGGGGTCAACGCACCGGATAATACGTCCACCCAGAGATAGTATCTCTGAATCGAACACACACTGATAGGGAACACGGTACATAAAATCGAACTGCACCCTAGTTTTATCTATGGCACGGTACAAGTTCATAAGGAAATGCTCTATCCCCCCATGATTCATAGAGGGAACTACCTGCAAAACTCGAATCGGACTTTCAATACTCATCAGCTAGCCTTGCTACTCATATATATAATCCTGTTTTTCCTTATGCCGCGCGTAATACTCTTCCAAAGTGCTTAGCTGGCGAGCAGGAGACCCTCCCCAAACAGTTTTTTGCGGAATCTTTCCCTTCACCACCGAACCTGCACCGATAATCACATCATCGCCGATCTCTGTTCCAGGCAAAAGAACGGCTCTTGCACCAATGAAGCAGTTATCACCGATAGTGATGTGCTTTAGATGCTTGTACTTCACGTTCTCCGCATTCTCCTCAAACGCATTAATTGCGTTCCGTATAGAGTAGTCGTGGGTAAGCAGAACCACATCACGTGAAAGCGTAACAGCACGACCGATTTTTATCAGTGAATATCGTTCGCTACTATCGAACCAAACTGACGGATGAATATAACCACGTTCTTCATAATCGGCTATATCCAAACCGCATCCCTGAAGTAATTTAGTATATGAACGCATATAGAAATCCGTGCAAAAGGGCGATATGAGGAACAGCAGATTTCTGCGAACCACACGAAATAGCGACCATACGGGATTTTGCATCATCCCTACTTCCTCCTTATAAGATGGCAGTATGACTCTTCAAATCCCGAAGTCACGGCAGAGTTAGATAACCGGATTGCCTCCGCACACCCTCCCGTGTCATAGGTAACAACCGGAGTCCCGCACGCTTCAGCCTCGAGGTTAACAGTTGGATAGTTGTCTTCTAAAGTCGGGTTAAAAAAAATGTCAGCCGCCGTGTATATTTCTGCGAGTTTCTGCGGCGAATCCGTCCGAGCAAGACAGACGATATCTTTCGGCAGCGCTTCAATCTGCTTCTTTGAAAGCCCTACTAGTACTATTACATACTTCTCACTATCAAGCTTCTTTGCCAAACGAACGAAATCCCTCAGCCCTTTTCGCTCCGACCATGGATTCGCAACTCCAAGAATCATAAAACGGCTGCCAATACCGTAGCGCTCACGAAAATCGCTCGGCCTCGGCCGAAAGACCGTCCGATCAATCTCGTTGTGGCGGACCTCCACCTCATAGGCACTTAGAAAACTGCGCTTAATCAACCCCTTCAGCCAGTGAGAGGGAGAGATGAGCTTCATGCGTTCGGGAGGGATGCTGGAGAACAACTGGTATTTGTCCACAAAGTTTCTCGCACAGCTCTTCTTGCAAATCGTCTCAGGGTAAGTATTAAGCTGGGGACACTTCTCCGGGTACGCACAATGAGTTTGCCACTGCGCACACTTCACATATGTAAAGTACGCGCAGTGGCCAGTAAATGCCCAGCAATCGTGCAACGTCCATTCAACCTTGCAGTTGTGATTAGAAAGCCAGTTGAACAGCATTTCTATATTGATGTAGTACCCGTGCAGATTGTGCAGGTGAACGACATCTGGCTTTATTTCATCCAAGCGCTTCAGCAGGCGCTTCGTGGCAACTTTTGAGTGAAAGCCCGCTCGCCCGTCTAAACGAGTCCGCAGAACATCGAGATACACTTCGGAATCATTGGCGAACTTCATCTCATGGTCGTCTTGAGCTTCGCGTCCCCGACCCCAAAAGGCATACGACTCCACGCCCCTTGCAAGAAGCTCGTTATGCTCCCTCATCATGATTCCGCCAGTGGAGCCATTCGGCACTGTGTTGATGTGAGCGTAAACCGCCACGCTACACCTCCTCGAAGTAGGTGTCAGGCCTCTCGGGGTCGAATGGCTCGTCGGCCCACATGACGGTCACGAGGTCGTCCGTCGCGGACAGGTTGGTGATGCTGTGCGTCATCCCGGGCGCCATCTCGACCACCACCGGCTCGTCCCCGCTCACGCGGTACTCGTCCACGGGGTACGGCTCGCCGTCGGCGTCGAGGCCGACGCGGCGCAGGCGGATCAGCGCCTCGCCGGAGACGACGAGGAAGCGCTCCCACTTGGAGTGGTGCCAGTGGTTGCCCTTGGTGACGCCGGGCCTGGAGACGTTCACCGACACCTGCCCCCTGTCGGGCGTGCGCAGGAACTCCGTGAAGGAGCCTCGCCCGTCGCGGTTCGCGCGCAGCGGGTACGCGAGCGACCCCGCGCCGTGGTAGCTCTCGAACGTGCTCCAGAGCTTCTTGGAGAGCGAGCCCTCGGTGAGGTCGGGCACGGACAGGTCGTCGCGGCTCGCCCTGAAGGACTCGAGCAGGGCGACGATCTCGCCGAGCGTGGCCCTGTCGGTCGTCGGGACGTAGCAGTATTTGCCGTCGGGGTCGGGGACGGGCTCCAGCCCGTCGTAGCCGCAGCGGTGCTCCCCGCCCAGCAGGGCGGAGAGCATCTCGTCCACCAGGTCGTCGATGTGGAGGAGCTCGAGCTCGACCGAGGGGTCGGAGACCTCGTAGGGGCGGCCGTTGGCGATGGCGTCGCAGAACGTGGCGACGGCGGAGTTGTACCTGGGGCGGCACCACTTGCCGTAGAGGTTCGGGAAGCGGTAGACGAGCACGGGGGCGCCGGTGCGCTTGCCGTAATCGAAAAACAGCTCCTCGCCCGCCAGCTTGGACTCGCCGTAGGCGGAGCCGGCGTAGCGCCCCTCGAGGGACGCCTGCGCCGAGCTCGCGAGCATCACCGGGCAGCGGTTGCCGCGGCGCTCGAGCATGCCCAGGAGCTCCGAGGCGAAGCCGAAGTTGCCGGCCATGAAGTCGGCGGGGTCCTCCGGGCGGTTCACGCCGGCGAGGTTGAACACGAAGTCGGCCCCCGCGCACCAGGAGTCGAGCTCTTCGGGGGTAGTGTCGACGTCGCACTCCCAGACGGTCAGGGGCAGGAGGGACTCATACCTCTCCCTCCTGTCCTTCCCGTCTCGTATGCTCTTCAGCGCCTCGCAGAGGTTGCGGCCCACGAACCCCTTGGCCGGTGACGAGGACGCGCACCCTACTGCACCGCCTCGTGCTCGCGGCCCTCGAGGGCGAGCCTCACGTACTCGGCGGTCTTGATCTTCTCGACCGTCCCGGCGACGTCGAGCCTCAGGGTATTGTGGCTCGTGTAGGGCTCGTCCGCCTGGGTCTCGACCCTGCCCTCGACCACGAACCGGTCGTAGTTGAGGTCGCGGGAGTCGCACGAGACGCGGTAGTACTCCCCCATGTCCTCGGCCCTCAGGCGCTCCTCGCGGGTCATGAGGGTCTCGTAGAGCTTCTCGCCGTGGCGGGTGCCGATGACCCGGGTGCCGGTCCTGCCGAAGAGCTCCTGCACCGCCTCGGCGAGGTCGCCGATCGTCGCGGCCGGGGCCTTCTGGATGAAGAGGTCGCCCGGCTCGGCGTGCAGGAAGGCGAACTCCACGAGGTCCACCGCCTCGTCGAGGTTCATGAGGAAGCGGGTCATGGAGGGGTCGGTGACGGTCACGGGGCGCCCGGCGCGGATCTGGTCGATGAAGAGCGGGATCACCGAGCCGCGGGAGCACATGACGTTGCCGTAGCGCGTGCAGCAGATGGTGGTCCTGCCGGCGCCGTTGCGGGCGTTGGCGTAGATGACCGACTCCATCATGGCCTTCGACTTGCCCATGGCGTTGATGGGGTAGGCCGCCTTGTCGGTGGAGAGGCACACGACCCTGTCCACGCCCTCGTCGATCGCGGCGTGGAGCACGTTGTCGGTGCCGATCACGTTCGTCCTCACGGCCTCCATGGGGAAGAACTCGCAGGAGGGCACCTGCTTGAGCGCCGCCGCGTGGAAGACGTAGTCGACCCCGCGCATGGCGTCGCGAACGCTCCGCGCGTCGCGCACGTCGCCGATGAGGAAGCGGACCTTGGAGGCGTGCTCGGGGCTGCGCGCCTGCAGCGCGTGCCGCATGTCGTCCTGCTTCTTCTCGTCGCGGCTGAAGATCCTGATCTCCCCGACGTCGGATGCCAGGAAGTGCTTGAGCACGGTGTTGCCGAAGCTCCCCGTGCCGCCCGTGATCATCAGCGTCTTGCCGCCGAACGCCTCATGCGCCATGTTTCTTCCCCTTCAGATCATTCAGTTCTTTCTCAAGCCGCTTGTAAAATGCCTGCTTGGTGTAGTGTTTTTCGTAATACGCTTTGCCGCGTCTGCCGAGGGCCACTCGAATGCTGTCAGGCTGTTCAGCGAACACCAGGCAATTTGCTGCCAGCCCGATGGGATCTTCCGGCGCCGATGCCAAACCACAAGGCGCCTCGTTGATGACGCGCGCGGCTTCACCGGTCACCGTCCCGATAATCGGCTTGCCGGCAGCAAGATACGATTGAATCTTGCGCGGCAGTGTATACCCCAGTACGGGGTTATCTGCAAAGGTCGCCAGCATCGCATCAGACGCCTGATAGTACGCGGGCATCTCCTCCAGAGGATGTCGCCCATGGAACACCACGTTATTCAGGCCATATTGTTTTGCCAAATCCCTACATGCCTGCTCAGAAGATCCCGATCCCACGACATGGAACAGCAGGCGCTCCTCCTCCTTCACGAGACGCGCCGCCTCGATAATCGTCTCGACAGACTGCGCCGAACCGATATTTCCCGCAAAGGTGAGGTTAATCTTCGCTCGGTCATACCCCTCAGGAATATCCTTCGCCTCGTCGGTGAAGAGATCCTCCGCATACTGCGGTAAATCAATCAGCTCAGACGTGTTCATTCCAAACATGTCGTGCAAGTACTCTTTGAACAGCGGGGATGTGACCGCCAGCCTATCCGCCGAGCGATAAATCCGTTTAGAAATCAACTTGAATAGGTTGTAGGGCGCGCTTCCCGCGGGGATACCGCCCGCCGTCAGGCATTCCGGCCAGATATCGATGCACCACAACAACACCGGCACGCCCGTACGCTTGGCATAGGCAAGAGCGGGCTCTGCCATCATGACGGGCGAGGTCTGGAACGCAAGCACGACATCGAAGTCGGACTCCAAACCCGCCGTCATCTTGGTCGCCTCATGACTAAAGCTGAAATAGTTCACCACACGCTGTACCGTCGATGTCCCACGCGGTATCAAAGGAGAGCGGATGATGCGAACGCCGTTACGTATCTGATACCGGTTCTTTCCGCCTTCGTATCCCGGATAGATCTCCCCTTCGGGGTAGTTGGGCAGACCCGTAAGCACCGTTACATCGTAGCCGCGCTGAACAAGCTCCTCGCATATCTCGGCGAAATTGAAGGGCTCGGGCCAGTAGTGCTGGCTGACCACCAAGATCTTCGTGCGCTTCTTGGGAAGGGTGAGCGGTGCGGGTTCCGTCTTTTTAACTGACTTACCGACGCTGCTGTCGGCAGCATTACCCTGCCGCGACAATACGACCTCGATGCTCTTAATGAAGCACACCGCATCTAGATGGGCACTCAGGTTATGGCGATACACACCATCCATACGCGCCTTGAGCCCGGGCGTTACGAAATCTCGTCCGTTGACCTGCGCCAAGCCGGTGAGACCGGGCTGGATATCATTCGCCCCGTAGGCGTCGCGCATCTCGATTTGCCGATACTCGCTCAATATCATGGGACGCGGACCAATAACGGACATATCTCCCTTAATGATGTTCACTAGCTGCGGCAACTCATCAAGGGATGTCTTGCGTATGAACGCCCCGATGGGCGTCAGGCAGTTCTTGTCCTCGTTCATAAGCGCTGTAGGAAGGTTGTCCGGCGCCTCTGTACGCATTGATCTGAACTTGTAGCAAACAAATGGCTTTTTGTTCTTACCGAAGCGCAGCTGCTTGAAGATAATGGGCCCGGGACTCGTTACCTTGACAGCAATTGCTGTGGCGAGCAGCACCGGCGAAAGCACCGCAAGCCCCGCCGAAGCGAGCACGATATCCGAACTTCGTTTGAAGAGCAGGAACGATCTTTGGGCCAGCCGACAATCGTTGTTCGCCGCCTCCTCGGCCTCACGAAGGTCCGCATACGCCTCTTGCCCATCGCTCGCCCCGTCGACAATCTTGGGCATTTCGCTTGGCGTATCCGGCAGACCCCCGGTATCGATCACGACCTCCCCGACGGATGAGGAGCTTCTTCCCCCAAGCATGTGTCCCATCCCTCAAATCGTGCAAAGCTTTACGCTATCGAGATTCCGCCGCGCGCTCCTCGGCGCGCTTGGCGCTCAACACACCCAACCCCACACGCGTCCGCACGCGACGGCCGCAGATATCGAGCTCCAGGTAGGCGAGCGACTTATGGCGATTGACCTCGGCAATCAGCGCCTCATGGCCCTTGAGCGGCCCTTCGGTCACCACCACGCGGTCGCCCTCCTTGACGGCGACGGACATAGGTACGCAACGCGCCCCCGTCCGCGTGAAGCCGTCGATGAGCTCCACCTCATCCCGCCCCAGCGGGATGAACCTACCGCCCTGCATGAGCACCCGGCAGAACTCCGGAAGGGACGCGATCGCATCTGCCAGGCGGCGCGGCTCGTCGGTGACGGCGATGAGGTACCCAGGGAGCATCTGGCGCTTCACGCGCACCCATTCGCCCTTGACCTTGGTCTCGGTCTCGAACGTAGGGCTGAAGCACTCCCCCATGACCTCGGCGGGGACGACGCGCCCGATGAGACGGGCCATGGCGTCCTCGCGCCCGTGCATGACCTGGATGACGTACCACACAGCTACCACCGCTTCCTGCATGACGAGTCGGGGGTGGCACGGCCGGGTTGGGGGATGCGGCTACGGCTTCGCCCATCCTGCCCGTGGGGCAGGTTCTCACCCGGCCTATGCACTCCCCCAACCCGAGCAGGTCAGCAACGTGGCTCCACCCATCCGGAGAAAAGGTATGTTCTGCAGCGGACACCGGTTTCCCGGCACCCCAGTTGGCTGCGCGCGCCCCGGCCTCCTTGCGGCCGCTGGGGCGCGCGCAAACAACTGCACGCCTACTTGCGCACCTCGAGCGGCATGAGCTCGCTGAAGCCGCCGTCGGCATCGGCGATGTCGACCATGCAGCGCCGCCGATGGCTGTCCACGTCACGCAGGCGCCCCTCCATGCCCCGGAGCGGACCGGAGACGACGCGGAGCTTGCCGTCTTCCACCAGAGCCGTGCTCGAACGGAGAACGTGCCCGGCATCGAGCGCGCGCTTGAGCCATGCCTCCGCCTCGGGCGCAAGCGGCGCCCATGCGTACCCGTGTGCGCCGACGAGCGATACCGGCAGCGTGAGCTGCGCGAGCGCCTTCTGAAGTCCAGCGGGATCAGCCGTCTGCCCGAAGAGATAACCGGCATAGGCAATCTTTGAGTTGAGGCTCCATGCACCTCCGCGCTTGACCCAATACTCCTTGCGGATTGCGAAGACGTCGCAAAGAAGATCTGCAGGTACGAGCTTGCGCACGTCGCGCGCGATGCTCTCCTCACGCCCCTCGGGAACGGAAAGCGCATACCACCGGGTGCGGCCGCGGGGCACGCGACGACCTTGAGGCAGGCGAAGCGCGGTGTGGCGCGGCTGCAGAACCGATGTGGCCATGAGCGCTTCCTCCTTCCCCGGTCACCTGCTCCTCTTGCATCCCCGTAGGCTGGAAGGGTGCAAAAGGTACAGGTTTTAACCCTCTAACTCAGGTCATCTATTATAGGCACCCCTACACCATATTTTAAATAAATCGGGATTTTCATAAGGCTCTGACACTGCCTTTACCTAGTGCCGACCGGTTGTGACATCAAACGCGTCGGTCGTGTCAAAACCTGTACCTTTTGCAGCAGGTCGCACTTTCCTCACCAGCGGTTTTCTCGACCTATCGTTCAGCCAACCCTGCCAGCAGGTCCTCTTTGCGCCACCTATCGAACGTGCTCACGCTCACATCGAGCAGGCAGGCCGCCTCTTTGCGGGATAGTTGGCCCGCCCCGTAGAGGTTTACAATCTCCCCATAGGCACCCGGGCGCTCCTTGCGCGGGCGGCCGAAGCGCACGCCCCGGCGATGGGCCGCGGCGATACCCTCAGCCTGACGCTGCCGGATGTTCTCGCGCTCGACGTGCGCCACATAGGATAGGAGCTCGAGCACGATGTCGGCGATGAGCGTGCCGGTTATGCCCTGGGTCTCCTGCCGCGTGTCGAGCAGCGGCATATCGAGCACCACCGCCGCCACGCGCCGCTCCTTGGTCATGGTGCGCCACACATCGATGACCTCGTCATAGCTCCTGCCGAGCCGGTCGATGCTTTTGACCACGAGCACGTCGCCGCCCTCGATGGCGGAGAGGAGCTCGCGCCAGGCGGGCCGGTCGAAGTCGCGGCCGCTCGCGTGGTCGGCGAAGATCCGGTCCACCCCAAACGCGTTGAGCGCATCGATCTGCCTGTTGAGATTCTGCTCGCGCGTGCTCACCCGCGCGTATCCAAACACCCGCCCCGCCATTGAGCCGCACCCCGTTTCCTATCGCATGTGTAAAGGCCGCCGTCGCTGTTACGGCATAGCTCACCTAAACACATTCATCGGGGTTCGGAGCGGCTCATCGAAGGAGGCGTGCGGCATCCTGCCCCCCACAGGACCCGGTCTGATTGAAAGCGTAGGCCCCTTCGCGGCAAGTGCGCGGCAAAGCGCAAGGGCCGGAGCCGTCCATAATGGTAAGCTCCGCCCCTTGAACGTAAATCGCTATGCGCGCGGCGGCTCGACTCCCAGGTGCTCGAAGGCGGCGAGCGTCGCCTGACGTCCCTGCGGCGTGCGGACGATGAGGCCGCGCTGCAGGAGGTAGGGCTCGTAAACGTCCTCGAGCGTAGAGGGGTCCTCGCCCACGGCGCTCGCGAGCGTGGTGAGGCCCACCGGGCGGCCGTGGTACGTCTTTGCCAGCCGCTCCAGAATGCGGATGTCCATCCAATCGAGCCCGAGCTCGTCTATCTCGAAGAACTCGAGCGCCTCCCGCGCGATGGCGATGTCGACCGCACCCGTACCGCGCACCTGCGCGTAGTCGCGCACGCGCTTGAGCAGACGGTTGGCGAGGCGCGGGGTGCCGCGCGAGCGCGAGGCGATCTCTAGGGCCGAGTCCTCGTCCACCGAGACGCCCAAGATGGAGGCCGAGCGCAGCACGATCTGCGCCAGGTCCTTGATGGCGTAGTAGTCGAGCCGAAACGAGATGCCGAAGCGGTCGCGCAGAGGGCCGGTGAGCATACCCGAGCGCGTCGTGGCGCCGATAAGGGTGAAGTGCGGTATCTCGAGCCTGATGGAGCGCGCCGCCGGCCCCTTGCCGATCACGATGTCGAGCGCAAAGTCCTCCATCGCGGGATAGAGAATCTCCTCCACCGAGCGGTTGAGGCGGTGGATCTCGTCGATGAAGAGCACGTCGCCCGGCTGCAGGTTGGTGAGGATGGCCGCGAGGTCGCCCGTGCGCTCGATGGCGGGGCCCGACGTGGTCTTGATCTGCGCGCCGAGCTCGTTGGCGACCACGGTGGCGAGCGTCGTCTTGCCGAGGCCCGGCGGGCCCGAGAAGATCACGTGATCGAGGCACTCGCCGCGGCTCTGCGCCGCCTCGATGAGGATGCGCAGGCTCTGCTTGATATGGTCCTGACCGCAGTAGTCGTCGAGCTTCTGGGGGCGGAGCGAGCGCTCGACGTCGAGGTCGTCCGTCGTCAAGTTGCCCGTCACAAAGCGGTCGCCCCTCTGGGCGCGCGGGGCGTGCGCCTGGGGTGCGTCGTCCCACAGGTCGCGCGAGTCATCGGCCTCCCACATCATGCCTCCATCCCCAGTCGCTTGAGGGCGGCGCCGAGGAGCTCCTCGACGCGCATGCTCTGACCATCATACCCGTCGAGCGCGAGCTCGGCCTCCTGCGGGCTGAAGCCCATGGAGAGGAGCGCCGCCCGGGCGTCGCCGAGCACGTCGGCGCCGGCGGCGGAAAGCGGGAGCTGGCCCGCCACGGGCACGGCGGCGCCGGCGAGGCTCGCGTCCTTGGCGAGCGTGCCCTTGAGCTCGAGAATCAGGCGCTGGGCGGTCTTCTTGCCCACGCCGGGCACCGTGGCCATGGCCTTGGCGTCCTCCGCCATCACCACGGCGTAGAGCTCCCCCACCGTGAAGCGCGACAGCACCGAGAGCGCCATGCGCGGCCCCACGCTCGATACGGCGATGAGCCGGTCGAACATCGTGCGCTCCTCGCGCGTGGCGAACCCGTAGAGCGCCATGGCGTCGTTGGCGAGGCGGAAGCGCGTGTAGAGGCTCACCGCGCCGCCCGGGGCCGGCAGCGCCGCCGCGGTGGTGCCCGAGATGCCGAGCTCGAAGCCCACGCCGCCCGCATCGACGACCGCCTGGGTGGGCGTGGCCTCCAGAAGCGTGCCTGAAAGTTGCGCGATCATGAGTAGGGGTCGCCTTTCTCTTGGATGTACGTGCCATGGGTGAGCGCCTCGGTGCGGGCCAGATGCGCATGGCAGATGGCGCAGGCGAGGGCGTCTGCCGCGTGGTCGGGCTTGGGGTCGTGATCGAGATGCAGCAGGCTCCGTACCATGAAGGTGACCTGCCGCTTATCGGCCGCGCCGGTTCCCACCACCGCCTGCTTGATCTGCATGGGGGTGTACTCGCCCACCGGTACGTCGGCAAGCGAGCAGGCCACGAGCGCCGCCCCGCGGGCGTGCGCCGTGGGGATGGCCGAGCGCACGTTGGCGCCGAAGTAGACGCCCTCCACGGCCGCGGCGTCCGGCCCGTAGCGCCCCACCACGCGGGCGAGGTCGTCCACGATGGCGCGAAGGCGCTGGTCGAGCGGCTCGTCCGCCCCGGTATGGATGCAGCCGTACGCGCGGCAGCGCACCTCGCCGCGGCGCTCCTCCACGATCCCCCAGCCCGTGTTGGCGAGCCCGGGGTCGATACCCAAGATGACCATGCGCCTCCTCTCTCCCGCCGCATGCCGACAGAGTTAGAACATGTGTTCTACTATAACCGTGCGCGGGCACCGGCGCAAGGGGCGGATTGGGGCGCTCCGGGCACGCCGCGGGCGCCCCTGCGAGCGGCGGGCGCCCGGCCTCAGTTGTCCGAGAAGAACGAGAAGCCCTGCGGCCCGCCCCCGGGCGCCTGCGGGTGCCCGCCCGAAAACGGCGGGTGCCCCTCCTCGGCAGCCGACTCGAACGCCTGCTGCATACGGCGCATGAGCTCGCCCTCCACGTCGTCGGCGTCTAGGTCGTCGGTCGGGATGCCGAGCATGCGGGCGACCAGCCCCATGATCTCGCCGCGCACGAGCCGGCCGTGCTCCTCCCCCGCCTCGGCAAAGCGCTCGCCCTCCGCCTCCACCAGGGCGGCGCAGGTGAGGGGCTCCTCGGTACCCGCCCCCGTATCCGACCATGCGAGCTGCCAGGGCCAGCGGCGCTCCGCGAAAGGCGCCGCCGAGACCATGGGTGCGGGCGGGAGCCGACGGCGCGCCGCCTCTCCGGCGCGCACGATCATGAGCAGGAGCGCCACGGCGTCGGGCGCCGTCGCGGCGAGCGGGATCTCGTCGAGCGCGAGCGCGCGTTCCAGATGGGCCTCGAGCACGCCGTCGATCTGCGCAGGCTCGAGCGGCGCCATGAGGTGCGCCATGCGCTCGCGGTACGCCGCCGACGCGGGGGCGCCGGCAAGGGACGCGGCCACGATGGCGGCCATCCGGTCCTCCACGGCGTTGAGCGTCACGAGCGGCGCGGGCACGGCGGCGCCGGCACGGTTGCGCTCGCGCGCCAGAAACTCGAGCTGCGTGAGATAGACGTCGCCAAAGGGCGCGATGGCGCCCGTGTAGCCGCCCGCGGCGAGCGGCGCGGCGAGGGCGAAGTCGGTCTTGGTGAGGGCGCTTACCGCCACCGCCCCGAGCTCGAACGCCGCGTCCTCGAGATAGAGGCCCTCCAAGCGCTCGCGCGCGAGGGCGGAGCCGAGGGCGGGCTCGTCGCGGTCGAGCAGGCGCGCGGCGTCCGCCGGGGCGCGCTCGATAAGCCGGATGCCGAGCGTCTGCGCCAGCGTGCGGACGCGCTCGGTGCGCTCGACCTCGAGCGCCTCCTGCGCGGGGGTGCGCATGTCGGAGCGGCCGATGAGAAGGCCCGTGACGTTGCGGGGACCCAGCGCGTCGACCGCGAGCACCGCGGCAAGCGAGCTCGGCAGGTCGCCCGCCAGGGTGAGGACCGCGCCCGTCGACCCGAGGGCGTCCACGCTGTCGCGCACGTACAAGCGGAGCGCCTCCCACGTCCACGCCTCGCGGCGGTAGTGGGGAAGCTCCAGCGGCTCGAGCGCCGGCAGCGTCTTGCCGCGCTCGATATCCTGCACGAGCAGCGCCTCCTCGAACGGGGGCGCGGCAGCCACGCAGCGGCCGGCGTCGTCGAGCACAAACGAGCCGCCCAGAAAGACGGCCTCGTCGAAGGCGCCCACGGGCGCCAGGCAGGCGAGCCAGACGCCCTTCTCGCGCGCGAGGCCCACCGCGTGGCCGTCGGCAAGCGACGCCACGGCGGCCGTGGCCTCGTCCGCCGCGTCGAACGACGACGCCAGCGGAAAGAGCACCAGGTCGCAGCCGGGGGCGAGCACCGACATATCGCGCGCCGGGTCGTACGTGACGGCGATGCGGGTGCCCGCGACCTCGAAGACGGGCGGGAACCACATCTCCTCAAGTGTGCCCGTGCGCCGCGACGCGTAGAGGCTCCGGAGCGGGACGGTGCGCCCCTCGCGCAGCAGGAAGGCCTCGAGCACGGGCATGTGCTCCACCGACACGGGGGCGGGCACCACGGCGTCGATGCCGAGCGCGGCGAGCCTGCCGGCGAGGTCGGCGAGCGCGCTGAGGAGCGCGTGCTCGTAGTTGCGCTCCTCGATGAGCCCGCCGGGCGCCGTGCCGCCAAAGAGCGGGGCGGGTGTGACGAGGAGGTCCGCCCCCTGGTCGCGGGCGATGCGCGCCTGGCTCTCGATGCGGGCGCAGATGCCCTCGATATCGCCCAGCCGCATGTCTATCTGCGCAAGCGCGATCCTCATACCCCTTCTCCCCCTCGTATGGGGAGAGGGCCGCCCGCAGGCGGCCCTCATCCAGCCAATCGTATCTATCAGTATAGCGAAGCGCCGGCAGGTACTCGGCGCCGAGCGGCGCTAGAACTCCTTCACCCACAGCCCATGCAGGTTGCAGTACGCGTACACGCGGCCGCTCTTGACGCCGCCCGCGAAGAACGTGGCCGGGGTCTGGCCGGGCTTGAGCGCGTGAACCTCCAGGCGGCCGTCCGCCTCGAGCGCGATCCACTCGATATAGTGCTCCGGCTCCATGGGGTGCGCGACCTCGCCCACCTGCACGTGGATGATGTGGCCGTCGCGCTCGAGGTCGACGGCGGGCACATGCTTCTCCTTAGCGGCGTCGACGGAGTTGGCCTCGACGGGCTCGAAGCCCTCGGGGGCGCCCACGCCCGCCTTGACCGAGGTGAAGAAGTTTCCGTTCGCATCCTTAAAAAACACTGCCATAGGGGGCTCCTCTCTAAAGCTCGCTTGGGGCTTGACCTATAATCGGCCCTATTATGCCCGCGCACGGCGCGCGGTAGACACCGGGCGCCGTCCCCCGCCCCGACCTTAGGAGATTCTCAAGTATGGCTTTCCGCATGCGCATGCTCGGCATCGACGGGGGCGGCACCAAGACCGCCTTCACCCTGCTTGATGAGGATATGCGGGTGCTCGAGCGCTTCGAGCTCGGTACCTGCCACTACGCCCAGGCGGGCTTCGACGGGGCCGAGCGCGTGTTCGCCGAGGGCATCGCGCGCGCCGCCGCAACGGGCGCCCTCGGCGAGGAGTGGGGCATCGGCCTCGGCATCTGCGGCTACGGCGAGGGAGCGGATGCCACGCGGCGGCTGGACGACATCGTCCGGCGCGTGTGCGCGGGGCGCCCCTACGTGCTCGTCAACGACGTGGAGGCCGCCTGGGCCGCCGGGCTCGACCTCGCCGACGGCATCGTCATCATCGCCGGCACGGGCTCGATCGCCTACGGCGTCTGCCGGGGCAGGTCGCTCCGCGTGGGCGGATGGGACTTTGAGCTCGGCGACGAGGGCTCTGCCGGCTGGCTCGGCAAGGAGCTGCTCTTTGCCTTCACGCGGGAGAGCGACGGGCGCGCGCCCGCCGGGGCGATCCTCGACCTCGTGCGGGAGGAGCTCGACCTTGCCGACGACTTCGACCTCATCGGCTTTGCCCAGCGGCACATGGCAGAGCGCGGGCGCATCGCACAGCTCGCACCGCTCGTGACCCGCGCCGCCGAGGCGGGAGACGCCTGCGCGCGGGACATCCTCGCCCGGGCGGCGCGCGAGGAGGCAGCCATGGTCGCCACCATCGTGCGGCAGATTTTCCCTGCGGGCGACGCATCTCGCCCTGATGAGGGTCTCGGCGGGCGCGACGCGGCAATCCCCGTCACCTATATCGGCGGCACGTTCCGCGCGGGCGCCCTCATCCTGGGCCCCCTCGCCCGGGCGCTCCCCGCGCGCTGCCGCCTGGTGGCACCGGCGCACGACCCCGCCCTCGGCGCCTGCCTGCTGCTGCGCCGGCGTATGTCGCAGGAGGGCGCCGCGCCGGGCGAAGCGCGCTAAGGGCCCGGGCGCGACAACCGGCCCGAGAGCCGCCTTTGCACCGTGGCGCAAAGGGGATAAAGACGCCAGATTGTATGCCCGGGAGAAAAGGGAGAGATGCGGCGGATTGTATGCTGTGGTGGGTAAGGATTGGGCGGATTGTATCTTTCTATACAATCCGCCCGTTCTTTGCACATCGTTGAGCTGGGCTTTTGTCGTTCAGAATTCGAGGTATGCAATCTGCCTATACAATCCGCGGCTTTTATCCCTGCACAGCGCGGGCATGCAATCCGCCCCTTTTCTCCCCTCCCGACCCCGACACGCCGTCCGTCGCTTCTCCCCGCCCGGGAACGCACGACCTTGCCGCCCGCCTTGCAATCGCCCGATCGCACGATACGCGCGGAGATGACGCGACGGCCATAAGCCGTTCATAACCATCCTTACCAAAGTGTAATCCTCCCGTAAGGCAATTCGATGGCACCGGCGCGCCGATGCGCGCACCATGGAATAGGCGCCGCGGCGCGCGGCGGGCACCTGCACCGCGGCGTGCGTCGCGGCGGGACCGCCGCGTCCCGCCCGGCACCCCTTTCCGCCCCACGACACCAAGGTACGGTGGACGATGACCCTCCTCAAGCGCTTTCTTGCCGGATACAGCGAGAACCTCCTGCTCGCGCTCGCCCTGTGGCCCGTCGCCTCGGCGGTGCTCACGCTGCCCCTACTCGCCTGGCTGTACCACCGCGACGGGCGGCTGCGCTTCGCCTCGGTGGTCTCGACCTACCTGGCCGTGCTCTACGTGCTCGGCCTCGGGTGCTTCACGCTCTGGCCGCTGCCCGCGGGCGAGAGCGGCCCCGGCATCACCTATGGCATCCCCTGGCAGACGAACCCGCTCGCGTTTGTGGGCGACCTCTCCCGCGAGGGCCTGTCGGCCCTGCCGCAGATCGCCTTTAACGTGGTGTTCTTCATCCCCTTGGGCTTCATCGCGGGGCGCCTGCTGCGCCTGGGCCTTCTTCCCTCGGCGCTGCTGGGGCTCGCCGCGTCGTGCGTCATCGAGGCCGCGCAGGGCACGGGGCTCTTCGGGCTCTACCCCTACGCCTACCGCACGGCCGACGTCGACGACCTCATCTACAACACGGCTGGCGCGGTGCTCGGATGGCTCGGCGCGGAGGCGCTCGCCCGCGTGCTGCCGCCCGGCGCGCTCGCCGAGGAGGGCGCCGTCACGCACGCGCCCGGCTTCGTCCGCCGCTTCGTCGCGTTTTGGCTCGACACGCTGCTGATGGGGATCATCGCGGTGGTGGCGGCGGGCGCCTGCTCGGTGGTGCTCGCCGCCTTGCCGGGCGATGTGCGCTGGGGCGACGGGCCGTGGCCGCTCGTCATCGCCGCGGCGGCGTTTATCTGGGTCGAGGGCGTCGTACCCTGGCGGCACGGCGGGTCGACACCGGGCGGCGCCTTTGTCCGCATGAGCGCGGAGACGCGGGGGCGCACGGGTGGGAGGCGCGTCGCGTTCTACGCCGCGCGGCTCGCCACGCTGGCCGTCGCCTACCTCATGCCCGGCTTCGCCTGGCCCGTGCTCGGCCTCTTCTACCTCATCGCCCGCCGGATGCCCTACGACCTCGTGTGAGCCCACGGTACCTGAAGGCGATGGTCGCCACGAGGCTCATGAGCGGACACATGGTCCAGCAGGTGAACGCCCTCATGAAGACGGTGACGATAAGCGGCGGGACCTTCGTCGCATCGAGCAGGCGGAACGTGAGCCGGTGCGCGACGCGGCCTCCGACGAGCGCCTCGAGCGCTATCACGGCCGCCATGAGCGGCAGTATGTCGGCAAACGGGGCGAGAAAAAGGCGAGTGGAAAGGCCGCCCGCGAGAAGAGCCTGGTTGTAGAGCTCCATCCCGTACACCATGGCGAACGCCATGAGGACGGAGAACACGCAGCGCTGGCGAAACGTGGCGGGCATGAGGCAGGATCCCCCTTCGTGCCCAGCTCCCTCAAAACGCACGCAACGCGCTGCGGAGGGCAACTGGACTTATGCCTTCCGCAGCACGTTGCAAGGGCCCCATGGTAGCACCCGGCGCGCACCGGGTCGCGAAACCTCCACAGGAAGGAACGCCGCCAGGTCCCCGCCCTACCCGATGAGGAGCGCGAGCAGGGTGAGCACGGCCAAAAACGCCACGTTCCACAGGGTGAAGAGACGGAGGTAGCGGCCCTTCTCGTGCGGCAACACGAGCGCCACCTGCTTGTAGGAGATGAGGCTCGCCATCGAGGCGATGAGGGTGCCGAGGCCGCCCACGTTGGTGCCGACGATGAGGGCGGGCCAGGCGCTCGTGAAGCCTGAGAGGAGGATGGCTGCGGGCACGTTAGAGAGCACCTGGCTCGCCGCGATGGAGACCAGAAGCTCGTTGCCCGCCACCACCTGCGCGATAAACGCATCGACGGCGCCGATGCGCCCCATGTTGCCCACAAAGACGAAGAACGCCACGAAGGTGAGCAGCAGCGCGTAGTCCACATGGCGAAGCGCCTCCCGGTCGCAGGCTAGACCGACGGCGACGGCCGCGATCACGGGGACCTGATACGGCAGGATGCGCGCCACGGCGCCGAGGGCGAGCGCGAACAGGACCGCCCAGGGGACGGTGCGGGCGAGCGGCACGCGGACGCGCCCCTCCGCATCGTCCGGCGCGGTGCCAGACTCCGCTCCCCGCGGGGCGCAGGGACCGGGCGCGAGGGCCGGCCGAGCGCCGGGGGCGCGTCCGAAAAGCGCGATAGCCCCCACGAGCAGCGCGAGCGCCGCCGCCGTATAGGGCAGCATGAGCAATATGAAATCCATCAGGGGCAGGTGCGAGGCGGAGTAGAGATACAGGTTCTGGGGGTTCCCGACGGGCGTGGCCATGCTCCCCAGGTTCGCCGCGATGGTCATCATCACCACCGTGAAGCACGTGAGGCGCGGCGACCCCAGGTGCCCCAGGGAAAGAAGCGCGAGCGGCACGAAGGTGACGAGCGCGACATCGTTGGTGATCAGCATGCTCGAGAAGAACGCGAGCAGCGTGAGCGCCAGCGCGAGCGAGCGCGGCCCGCGGACGACGGCGAGCAGCGCCCGGCACGCCGCGCGGAACACGCCCAGGCGCGTGAGCCCCGTCATCACCGTCATGAGGCTGAAGAGGAGGCCGAGCGTACGCAGGTCGACATAGCCGAGATAGCTGGCGTCGGGAGGGACCGCCGCGCACGACAGGAGCGCGAGCGCGCATGCGATGACGAGCACCGGGTCCCTGCGCACGAACTCTCTCAGATCCGGTCTGCGATGCACGATATCAGGCATACCCTCTCCCCTTCACGCGGCCCGCTTTCCGCCAAGGCCGATCTTCTGCAGCGGTCCGCCCCCGCGACGGCCCACAAGCGTCTGAGTATAGCGCGAGACCGACCTCCGCTGAGGATTTGGACGCGCCGCCGCGGATATGGCGCGGAATGGGTGCGCCGGGAGCGCGATTTCGAGCGTCCCCGGGCGCGCTGAGGGCGCGCTCAGGGCGCCTCTTTGGGGGGTCATTTATTCTAGTGCCTATTTTAGGCGGGACCTCGAATGTACACCGGCCCACCAGTCGCAACAGATACGCAGGTAGAGGGATTGAGCGATTTTGGCTCTACTCAAGAGGGGCGCTCTGAACTATACACTAGAATGAATAACCCCCTGGCGGGCAGCCATTTCGCGAGCGCGGCGCGCCGCGCGTCGCGGGCCTCACGAGCCGAAGACCTCCTCGGCAGAGCGCCACGGGCGCAGGCGCGCCGGCTCGATGACCGTGTGGGCATGCGCCGGAACCTCGTCCCACGGGACGGTATAGCCCGCACCGTGCGCGCAGAAGACGGAGTCCGGCGTGTTGGCGAGGTCCGCCACCGGGTCGTAGGCCCCCGCCGCGATGACCTCTTCGGCGTTATGGCACGGCCGGTAGCAGGCAAATTCGAGCGAGAGGTGGCCGCGGCCGCCCGTATAGGCAGCGACCTCGAGCGCATAGGAGCGCATCTCGGACACGGGCGCGATACCGGTGAGGCGCGCCCGGTCGCCCGCGACCTCAGGCGGGTCGAACACCGCCGCCATGCGCTGCACGTCCGCAAGCGCCCGCCCCACCTTGTCGGACGGGACCGCAAGACGAAAACGGTACCAGGGCTCCATCAGCTCGCACGCGCCCGCCGCGCGGGCCTCCATAAGCCCCTGGCGGATGGCGCGGTACGTCGCCTGGCGAAAGTCGCCGCCCTCGGTGTGCTTGAGGTGCGCGCGGCCGCCCAGAACCGTGACGCGCACGTCTGTCAGGGGCGCGCCCGTGAGCACGCCCGGATGGTCGCGCTCGAGCACGTGCGTCAAGATGAGGCGCTGCCAGTTGCGATCGAGGTCGTCCTCGCTCGCGCGCGACCCGGCGACCACGCCCGAGCCCCGCGGCCCGGGCTCGATGAGCAGCCGCACCTCGGCATAGTGCCTGAGCGGCTCGAAGTGCCCCACGCCGCGGGCGGGCGCCGTCAGCGTCTCGCGGTAGAGGATGCCGCCCGTCCCAAACGTCACCGAAAGGCCGAAGCGCCGGTGCAGCTCCTCGGCGAGCACCTCCTGCTGCACGGCGCCCATGAGCTGCACATGGACCTCCCCCAGCTGCTCCTCCCAGCGCACCCCGAGCAACGGCTCCTCGTCGGCGAGCTCGCGGAGCGCCCGCACCAGATGGGTGATGTCCGCCTCGCCGGGGTCGACCCGGTACGAGAGCACGGGCACGAGCGCGGGCGGCGCGGCGGCGGCCTCGGCCCCGATGCCGTCTCCGGGCATCACGCGCGTGAGGCCCGAGACCGCGCAGACGCGCCCGGCGGGAACGGCCTGGGCAATCTCGTAGCTGTCGGCGTCGTAGAGGCGCACCTGGTCGGCCTTCTCCTCCCACGCCTCGCCGCGCGTGACGCCCGCAAGCGGCATCTTGGCGCGGAGCTCGCCTCCCGTCACCTTGAGCCATGCGAGCCGCTCGCCACGCGGGCCGCGGCTCACGCGGTACACGCGCGCACCGAAGGCGGCGGGCCACACCTGTTGCCGCACGAGCGCGGCGATGCCGTCGAGCAGCGCCGGGACGCCCTCGCCCTTGAGGGCGGCGCCCGCAAAGCATGGGAAGACGGCGCGCTCCGCCACCAGGCGCCGCACCGTCGCCGGTGCGAGCGTCCCCGTCTCGAGGTACTCGTCGAGGGCGCGCTCGTCGGTAGCCGCGGCGTCCTCGAGCGCGGCGGCGGGCGCGCCCGCAGCGGCGTCCTCGAGCACGGAGGTGGGTGCACCATCGGCTGCGCAGCACACCGCGGCGAGGCCCTCCCCCGCCACGAGCGGCGCGCCCAAACGGTGCGCCAGGGCACCCCGCACGGCGGCGTCCCCGTCCGCCAGGTCCATTTTGTTGATAAACAGGATGGTGGGCACACGGTAGCGCGCAAGCAGCTCCCACAGGGTCTCGGTATGGCCCTGCACGCCGTCGGTCGCGCTCACCACGAGCACCGCGTAGTCGAGCACCGGGAGCACGCGCTCCATCTCAGCGGAGAAGTCCACGTGCCCCGGTGTGTCGACGAGCATCAGATGGGCGCCCGCATGGTCGAGCGCCGTCTGCTTCGCAAAGATG
>DVMF01000006.1 GCA_018715125.1 Candidatus Coprousia avicola
CGCTCGCCGCGTGCGAGGGCGCGGTGCTCGTGGTCGATGCGACGCAGGGTGTCGAGGCCCAGACGGTCTCCAACGCCAATCTCGCTATGAACGCCAACTTGGATATCGTGCCCGCCATCAACAAGATCGACCTGCCCTCGGCAGAGCCCGAGCGGGTGCGCGCCGAGATCGAGGACGAGCTCGCTATACCCGCCGAGGACGCGGTCTGCGTCTCGGGAAAGACTGGGGAGGGCATCCACGACCTTCTCGAGGCCATCGTGTTTTTGGTCTCTCCGCCCTCAGGCGACGCCGCCGCGCCCCTCAAGGCCCTCATCCTCGATTCCTACTTCGACGAATACCGCGGCGTGGTCGCGACGGTGCGCGTCTTCGACGGCGCCATCAAGAAGGGCGATATGCTCACGATGATGCAGGCCGGCGAGAGCTTCCTCGTCGACGGCGTGGGCGTCAAGCGTCCCGCCGAGGTCCTCGTCGACGAGCTCTCGGTCGGCGAGGTGGGCTTCATCGTGACCGGGCTCAAGGACCCCGGTGCCGTGCACGTGGGCGACACCCTTACCTACCGCGACCGTCCGTGCGCGGAGGCGCTGCCCGGGTACCGCGAGGCCAAGCCGATGGTCTACACCGGTCTGTTCCCCATCGATAACAAGGATTACGAGAACCTACGCGACGCCCTCGAGAAGCTCCGCGTGAACGACCCCTCGCTCGTCTGGTCTCCCGAGACGAGCGTGGCGCTCGGCTTCGGATTCCGCGTCGGCTTTCTCGGGTTGCTGCACATGGAGGTCGTGAAGGAGCGCCTTGAGCGCGAGTTCGACCTCGACCTCATCGCCACGAGTCCGTCGGTGGACTATCACGTCTACAAGACGGACGGCACCATGGTCGATGTCAGGAGCCCGCAGGACCTGCCCGATGTCACGCGCATCGACCACATCGAGGAGCCGTACCTCGCCGCGAAGGTCATCGTGCCGCCCGACTACACCGGCGCGGTCATGCAGCTCGCCATCGAGCACCGCGCGACGATGACGAACATGATCCACCTTTCGGACAAATCGGTCGAGATGCGCTTCGACATCCCGCTCGCCGAGCTCATACTCGACTTCTTCGACCAGCTCAAGAGCCGCACGAAGGGCTACGCCTCCCTCGACTACGAGTTCGCCGACTACCGGCCCTCCGAGCTCGTCAAGCTCGATATCCTGCTTTCGGGCGATGAGGTCGACGCGCTGTCGTTCATCGTTCACAAGGACAAGGCCTATCCGCTCGCGCGCGGGCTGTGCGACAAGTTGAAGGAGATCATCCCCCGGCAGCAGTTCGAGGTCCCCATCCAGGGCGCCATCGGCAACAAGATCATCGCGCGCTCCACCGTCAAGGCCGTCCGCAAGGACGTCCTCGCCAAGTGCTACGGCGGCGATATCTCGCGCAAGCGCAAGCTGCTCGAGAAGCAGAAGGAGGGCAAGAAGCGGATGAAGGCCATCGGGTCCGTCGAGGTGCCGCAGGAGGCCTTCATGGCGATTCTGAAGGTGGACGAGTAGTGGTGGAGACCGACGGCGCGGCACTGGTACGCGCCCACCTTGCCGAGCAGCCCTTTTTGCTGGCGCCCATGGCGGGGGTCACCGATGCCGCCTACCGCATCATGTGCCGGCGGCGCGGCGCCCGCCTCGCCTATTCTGAGATGGTGAGCGTCGCCGGGCTCGCGTACGCGAGCAACAAGACCTGGCGGCTCGTGCTCCCCGAAGAGGATGAGCCCCAGATCTGCGTGCAGCTCTTCGGGTCGAAGCCCGATCAGTTCGCCGGTGCCGTCGAGGCCGTGCAGGAGCGCGTGGGCGAGAGGCTCACCCTGATCGACGTCAACATGGCGTGCCCCGCCCGCAAGGTCATCACCAAAGGCGAGGGCTGCGCGCTCATGGAGACGCCGGAGCTCGCAGAGGAGATCGTGCGCGCATGCACCGCTCGGGCGCAGGTCCCCGTGACCGTCAAGATGAGGACGGCTTTTCGTACGGGCGAGCGCACGGCGCCTGAGCTCGCGCGTCGTCTCGAGCAGGCGGGCGCGTCCGCCATCGCCGTGCACGGGCGCTCCGCCAAACAGCTCTACACGGGCACGGCGGACTGGTCGGTCATCGACGAGGTAGCGCGTGCCGTGAGCGTCCCGGTCATCGGGTCGGGCGACGTATTCGACGCCGAGTGCGCGGCGCGCCGCCTGGCGGACACGGCTGCCTCCGGAGTCTTTATCGCGCGCGGGTCGTACGGAAACCCATGGATCTTCCAGGATGCCCTCGCCTGCGCCCGTGACGGGACGCCGGCGCCTGTGCACGATGCCCGCGAGCGCCTCGACGCCCTGCGCGAGCACCTGGGGCTCGTTCACCGGTACCTCCCCTTTATGGCGCGGGCCCGAACCTTCGCGACCTGGTATCTCAAAGGTCTGCCTCACGCCGCCTCATGGCGCGGGCGCGTGGTCACCTGCACGACCTACGAGGAGTTCATGGCCCTCGTAGATGAGATCGAGGCCGATTGCGCATGACGGTGCGCGCCCTCTACGTGCATGTCCCGTTCTGCCATGCCAAGTGCGCCTACTGCGATTTCGACTCCTGCGGGCTCACGGGCGAGAGGCTTACCCGCGCCGCCGGGGCCTATCTAGCGAAGCTCGAATCGCGCATCGACGCGTTTGGCGCGAGCGGGGCCCTCGAGGACGTTGAGACCGTCTACATAGGCGGCGGCACGCCGACGGTGCTCGGAGAGGGGCTCGCCGCTCTCGTCGCGCATATCCGCCGATGGTGCGCCCCCTCCGAGCTCACCTGTGAGGCAAACCCCGAATCCTTTGACGAGGTCCTCGCGCAGCGCCTGGCCGCGGCCGGTGCGACACGCATCTCGCTGGGGGTGCAGAGCCTTGACGACGACGAGCTCAGGCGCATCGGGCGGCTGCACTCCGCGCGCGGCGCTCTTGCGGCGCTCGAGCGCGCGCGGCGGAACGGCTTCACCGTGTCATGCGACCTCATGTGCGGTCTGCCCGGGCAGACGGGGGCGTCGTGGCGCGCTACGCTTGCGCGCACGGTCGAGGCCCGGCCCGACCATGTCTCGGTCTATCCGCTCACGTTGGAGGAGGGGACTCCGCTCGCGCGGCGTGCCGAGCGGGACCCGCGCCTCGTTCCGGACGAGGACTTTCAGGCGAGCTGCATGGAGACCGCCGCATCGGTGCTGGCGGGGGCGGGGTATGCGCGCTACGAGGTGGCGAGCTACGCCCTGCCGGGGCGGCGCTGCCGCCATAACTGCATGTACTGGACGGGCGCCGGCTATCTCGGCTTCGGACGCTCGGCCGCGGGCATGCTCGACGGTGCCGCGTACCTGAGGCTGCGCCGACTCTTCCCGGGATGCGAGGGGGACGCGCCGGCGCGATCGGTGGACCCGCGCGATCGCGTGCGCCTCGTGCAACTCGATGACGCGGCCGAGCGCTTCGATTTCGAGCTCCTGCATGAACGGGAGGCGCTCGCCGAGGACCTTATGCTCGGCATGCGCATGACCGACGGGGTCGACCGCGCGCTCATCGCCCGCGCTGCGGCCTGCATGGGGGACGACGCCGTCGACGGCGTCCTTCGCGATGTCTGCGCCGCCGGGCTTGCCGCGTGGACCGATGCGCCGGATGGCGCCGCGTCGTGGCGAGAGCATGCGCCCGGCGCCCGCCTGGTGCCTGCGGAGCGCGGCTGGCTTCTGGGCAACGAGCTCTACGCGCGGTTCTGGGACCTGGCGACGGAGGCCTCGTAGGCCCGTAAGGTTCAGGTAAGGATGCCGGCAGTCATGTGTGCGCGCGGTAGGGGCCGGCTATCTCGCGTTTGACGTTCCGGCCGCTCAGGTACAATAAGCCACATCTGTCTCAACCTAGGAGGTTCGTTCTCCCGTGGCGACTATGAACGAAAAGGATTACTACGCGATTCTCGGAGTCTCCAAAGATGCCGACAAGCGCGAGATTCAGAAGGCGTTTCAGCAGAAGGCCCGCAAGCTCCACCCGGATGTGAACAAGGCACCCGATGCGGAGGAGAAGTTCAAGGAGGTCTCCGAGGCGTACGCCGTCCTCTCCGACGATCAGAAGCGGGCGCGCTACGATGCCATGCGCTCGGGAAACCCCTATGCGGCGGCATCCGCCGGTGCGAACCCCTATGCCTCCTATGGCGGCGGGTACGCGGGCTCTCCCTTCGGAGGCGGGTTCCCCTTCGGCGGGGGGTTCGGCGATTGGGGGCAGGCGCGGGGCAGGAGCGCCTCTGCGTACAACCCCGAGAACGGCGCCGACGTCGTCGTGGACGTCGAGCTCTCCGCCGACGAGGTGAAGCACGGCGCCCGCAAGGGCATCCGGTACCGGCGCTACGAGCCGTGCGGCCATTGCCACGGGTCGGGTTCGGTCTCGAGCGAGCACGCGCACACCTGCCCCAGCTGCGGCGGCACAGGCTCCATCGGCGTCGACATGTCGTTTCTGTTCGGGGGCGGCACCTTCCAGATGGTCTGCCCCGAGTGCGGCGGCTCGGGCAAGGTCGTCGCCGATCCCTGCCCCGAATGCGGCGGGACCGGGCGCACGCAGGTCGTGAGCGAGGCGGTCATCGAGTTTCCCGCGGGCACCCACGACGGCGACCGCGTGCGCGTGGCCGGCATGGGGCACGCCGGCACCAACGGGGCGGCGGGCGGCGACCTCATCGGACGCGCGCGCGTTGCCGCCGAGCGCCTCGAGGGGCGCGCCCACCAGGGCTTCTACCTCATGGGCTTCGCGGCGCCCTTCGTGCTGCTCTTCGCCTTCATGCAGATCCTCTCGGTCATCGCCATCGTATGCGTCGCGGTGTTCGGCTTCGGCGTGTTCCAGGTCCTCTCCGACGACATCATGCACCGCACTCCGCTGTGGTGGAAGCGGGGCGGCAAGCGCTTCCTCGCGGGATTCGGCAACGCGCTTTTCTACGCGCTCATAATGCTGTGGTTCGTGAGCTGCTCGAGCGGTCTGTACTGGCGTCCGTACTACCTGTTGTGACGGGGGCGCCCGCCGCATCCGCTGCGCGTGATTACCGTTGGTTTTCAGCGGGTACAACGGACGATGCCGGACGTGGCGCGCGCAAGGGCGCCGCGCCGGGGTGCCAACCGAAGTGGGGAGTGTAAAGGGTTTTGGCTGAGAAAAAGGATTATTACGAGGTGCTCGGCGTCGACCGCGACGCCGACCAGCGCACTATCAAGCGCGCGTTTCTGAAGAAGGCGCGCACGGTGCATCCGGATGTTTCCGACGACCCGGACGCCGAGGAGAAGTTCAAGGAGCTCAACGAGGCGTATTCCGTCCTCTCCGACGAGCAGAAGCGCGCCAACTACGATCGCTTCGGTACGGCGGACGGGCCCATGGGCTCGGGCTATGTCGACCTCAACGACATCTTCGGCGGCATGGGGATGGACGATATCTTCTCGTCGTTCTTCGGCGGGGGAGCGGCCGGCGGTCGTCGTCGCCAGACGCGACGCCAGGGCCGCGACATGGCCATCTCCCTCAGCGTGACGCTCGAGGAGGCGGCGCTCGGTTGCACGAAGACCATCAGCTACGACCGCCTCGCCCCGTGCGAGGACTGTCAGGGCACCGGCCTTTCCGAGGGCGCGCACGAGCAGCAGTGCCCGCGCTGCCATGGCACGGGTTTCGTGACGACGGTGCAGCGCTCCATATTCGGCCAGATGCAGTCCTCGTCCCCCTGCCCGGATTGCGGCGGCGAGGGCGTGGTCGTCGACCACCCCTGCGAGATGTGCGACGGGCAGGGACGCACGCCCAACCACGAGAAGATCGATGTGCAGATTCCGGCGGGCATCTCCTCCGGGCGGCAGCTGCGCGTGCGCGGCTACGGCGAGGCGGGCTACCGCGGCGCGGAGGCCGGCGACCTTATCGTGACCGTGGCCGTGGAGGAGCACGAGCGCTTCCACCGGATGGGTGATGACCTTGCCCTGGAGGTCGAGATCGGCATGGCTCAGGCCGCCCTGGGATGCACGGTGGAGGTCGCCGGCATCATGCCCGACGAGACCGTCACCTTCGACATACCCGCCGGCACCCAGTACGGCGACACCGTCACCGTGGACGAGAAGGGCATGCCCCGCATCGGGGGCGGCGGCTCCCGCGGCCGCGCCATCGCCCAGGTGCGGGTCACGGTGCCGCGTAGGCTCGGCGCGGAGGAGCGCGAGCTGTTGGAGCGCTTCGCCAAGAGCCGGGGTGAGGAGTTCGCGCCCGCCCCGCGCCGCTCGGTGGGCGATCGCATCCGCGACGCCATCGATGACATCTTGGACTAGGTGAGCCGTGGCCGATTCTCTCGTCTCCGTGGTAAACCTCGGCTGTCGCGTCAACCGCGTCGAGTCGGACCGCATCTCCGCCGAGCTCGTCTCCGCGGGTTTCACGCTGGTCGACCCCGACGAGGCGTCGCTTGTCGTGATCAACACCTGCGCCGTGACCGGCGAAGCCGAGGCCAAGACGCGCAAGGCCGTGCGCCATGCGCTCGGGCGTGCGCGACGCCCCTGGGTCATCGCGTGCGGGTGCGCCGCCAACCTGCATCCCGACATGCTGGAGACGCTCTCCGATCGTGTTGTGGTGGAGCCCTCCAAGGTGGACGTGGTCGCGCGCGCGTGCTCCCTGCTGGGGCTCGTGAACGACGGTGACAGCCTCGACGACGCCGTCGACCCTCATGATCTTGCCCGCGTCCTCGGCCGTTCGCGCTGGGGCGTCAAGGTGCAGGACGGCTGCAACAACCGCTGCACGTACTGCATCGTCTGGAAAGCGCGCGGGCCGGAGCGCTCCGTCCCGGTGCCCGCGGTGCTCGACCAGGTCCGCCTCGCCGAGAGGGCGGGCGTTCCCGAGGTCGTTCTCACGGGCGTCAATCTGGGGGCGTACGACGGGGTCGGTGCCGGCGATGCGCATGTCGAGATCGACGAGCTGGTCGAGACCATCCTGCATGAGACGGCGATCCCGCAGCTTCGCCTCTCCTCGCTGGAGCCCATGGATGTAACCGACCGCCTGCTCGACGTCATGGCGGCGCACCCCGACCGCATCGCCCCGTTCTTGCACCTGCCGCTCCAGTCCGGATGCTCGGCAACGCTCGCGCGCATGGGCAGGCCCTATACCGCCGAGGAGTTTCACGACCTCTGCCTGAGGGCCCGCCGCCGCATTCCCGCCCTCGCGCTCTCCTGCGACGTCATCGTCGGATTTCCCGGCGAGACCGACGCCGAGTTTTCGGAATCACTCGCGATCTGCCAGAAGGTGGGGTTCGCGCGGATGCACGTGTTCCGCTACAGCCCCCGGCCCGGTACCGCGGCGGCAGCCATGGACGATCAGGTTTCCCCCGAGCTGAAAGAGGTGCGCGGGCGCGCCATGAGGGCACTTGCCCGCGAGCTCGCGCTCGCAGACGCCCGTTCTCGCGTGGGTACCGTGGAGTTTGGCGTCGTCGAGGGCGCGAGCCAGGTCACGCTCGGCTCGTATCACCGGCTGCGGCTGCGCGGGGGCGCCGACGCTCTCCCGGCGACGCGCGTCCCGGTCGCCATCGAGGGCGTCGAGGATTCCGGCGAGCTCTGGGGGACGGTTGCGGCGTCGGAAGGCGCCGAGGCAAGCGAGGTGGCATGTGGATAACGCACAGGTGACCCTGACCATACCTGACGGGGTCGACGCACGGCTCGTGACGGGCGCATCGGACGCTAACCTGCGCCTCATCGAGAGACGGTCGCCCGCCTCCGTCATCGTGCGCGGCAACGCGATCGCGCTCTCCGGGCTCTCCGGTGAGGTCGAGCTCCTGACGCGTCTATTCTCGCAGCTCATTCGCGAGGCTGCGGAGGGAAGGGCGCTCGCTCCGGACGAAGTCGAGCGCCTCTACGATGCCCTGGGGGAGAGCGGCCTCGACGCGGCGAGCTTCCGCGACGACATCCTGCTCACGTACCGGGGCCGTGCCCTCAGGCCCAAGACCATCGGACAGAAGCGCTATATCGACGCGATCCGGGAGAACACCGTCACGTTCTGCGTGGGCCCTGCGGGAACCGGCAAAACCTATCTCGCCATGGCGATGGCGGTGGGAGCCCTCAAGCGGCGCGAGGTCAGCCGCATCGTGCTTACCCGCCCGGTGGTCGAGGCGGGGGAGAGCCTCGGGTTTCTGCCCGGCACCCTGGAGGAGAAGATCGACCCGTACGTGCGTCCGCTCTTCGACGCGCTCTTCGATATGACCGATATGGAGCGCGCCGGCGAGCTCGTCGAGCGCGGCGTCATCGAGATCGCGCCGCTCGCCTATATGCGCGGGCGGACGTTGAACGACGCGTTTGTCGTGCTTGATGAAGCCCAGAACACCACGCCCGAGCAGATGAAGATGTTTCTCACGCGCCTGGGCTTCAACTCCAAGTTCGTCATCACGGGCGATATGACCCAGCGCGACCTCCCGATGCGTCGCGGGGGCCTCACCGATATCGAGGCGATACTCGGCGGTGTTCGCGATATCGCCTTCATCCATCTCGACCGCGCCGACGTCGTGCGCCATGCGCTCGTCGGCCGCATCGTCGAGGCGTATGATGCCTTCGAGGCGGAATGCGGGCCGGGTCGCGCAGGCGACCGGCGCGAGCGAAAGGAGGCCGAGCATGGCCGTTCTCATAGCGTGCGATAGCGGGTGCGAGGCGCTGCTATCCGATGAGGAGATTGCTGAGACCTGCGCCTTCGTACTCGAAGCCGAGGGGGTCACGGTTCCTTGCGAGGTGTCGCTCTCCTGGGTCGACGACGAGCGCATGCGCGAGCTCAACGCCACGTGGCGCGGTATCGACAGGGTCACCGACGTCCTCTCGTTCGAGTGCGACGATCCGGCGTCCGGCGCCGACGGGGAGGAGGCGGTCGAGCTCGGCGACATTGTTCTCGCGCCCGCGCAGATAGCCCGGCAGGCGCCCGGGTTCGGCAACACGCCGGAGGACGAGTGCCGTCTCATGCTCGTGCACGGCATGCTCCACCTGCTGGGATACGACCATATCGAAGACGACGAGGCGGAAGAGATGGAGGCGCGCGAGGACGACCTCCTGCGCGCGCTCGCCGAGGGGCGCGGCGAGGACCCCGCCGCCCTCGACCTGGGCCCGCTCACGCGCCATAGCGCTGAGGAGGAGGGAGACGACGTATGATTCCCGGTTCTGAGCGCGACCACCCCACGTTCATCCGCTCCTTCCGCTACGCCCTCGAGGGCTTCATCACCGCCGTGACGACGGAGCGCAACATCAACGTGCAGCTCTGCGTGGGGGCCGCCGCCATCGTCGCGGGCCTCGTCATCGGCATCGACGCCATCTCCTGGGCGCTCATCGTTCTCTGCATCGGCATCGTGCTCTTCGCGGAGCTCGTCAACACGGCCCTCGAGGCGGTGGTCGACCTCGCGACGCAGGAGCTTCACCCGCTTGCCAAGCGCGCGAAGGACATCGCTGCCGCGAGCGTCTTCGTTTTGTCCCTCACCGCGGCCGTCGTCGGCATCCTCGTGTTTGCCCGGGCCCTCGGATTGTTGTAAGGAGTGCGTATGGCCCACGATACGGACCGTCTGATGACGGGCGACGCCGCTGTCGAGGAGGAGTTCGTCGAGGTCGATCCCTTCGCCGATTTGAGCGACGACGAGCTCGATGCCCTGCTCGACGCCGGCGAGTGCCCTCTTGGCGAGACGGCGGGCGACGCGGCGGCGGACGACTTTGGGGAGACCCCGTTCGGCATGCTCCCGGGAACGGACGTGCCCCCGGGGTTCCGGTCCGGCTTCGTCGCCCTCGTCGGGCGTCCCAATGCGGGAAAATCGACGCTTCTCAACGCCTGCCTCGGCGAGAAGGTCGCCATCACCTCGCCGGTCGCCCAGACAACGCGCCGCCGCATGCGCGGCGTGCTCAATCGCGACGACTGCCAGATCGTGTTCGTGGACACCCCCGGCTTGCACAAGCCTCAGGACTCGCTCGGCGGCGAGCTCAACCGCAGCGCGCTCGCCGAGCTGGGCGATGTTGATGTCGTCGCGTTTCTCATCGATGCCACGAAGCCTGTCGGCTCGGGTGACGCCTGGGTGGCAGAGCGCGTGCGCGGCGCGCGCGCCATCAAGATCCTCGTCCTCACCAAGATCGACCAGGCGACGCCCGAGCAGGTCTCCGCGCAGCTCGACCGCGCGCACGAGCTCATGTCGTTCGACGACGAGATCGTCATCTCCTCGGTCGAGGGCTTCAACGTAGACGCATTTTGCGCGCTTGTCGCCGCTCGCCTCCCCGAGGGTCCGCGCTGGTTCCCGCTCGATATGGCGACCGACGAGTCGGATGAGATGCTCGTCGCCGAGTTCATCCGCGAGAAGGTGCTCCTCCTCACCCGCGAGGAGGTCCCCCATGCCGTCGGCGTCGTCACCGACGAGATGGCGTTCAAGAAGCACGGCGATGTGCTCGCGGTGCATGCGACCATCTTGGTCGAGCGCGACGGGCAGAAGGGCATCATCATCGGCAAGCGGGGGGCAATGATCAAGCGCATCGGCACCGAGGCCCGCGCCGACCTCGAGAGGCTCTTCAAATGTCGCGTGTACCTCGATCTCGAGGTGCGCGTCCAGCCCTCTTGGCGAAGCGACGTGCGCGAGATCAGACGCATGGGGTACGCTGCCGACGAGTAAGCGCCCGTGAAACGATAGGAGGGCGCTGTGGCCGGCAGGGGAACGTACCGGTGCCTCGCATTGGTGCTGGACAAGACGAAGCTCGGTGAGAGCGATCTCATCCTGACCCTTCTCGCTCAGGATGGCCGCCAGATCCGCGCCGTAGCCAAGGGCGCCCGCAAACCGGGCAGCAGGCTCGCGGCGCGCTGCGAGCTCTGCTGCACCACCGATATGCTGCTCGCCCGCGGCAAGTCGCTCGATATCGTCTCACAGGCCGAGCTCATGGCCGCCCCGCTGGGGAGTGCGCCGGACTATGGGCTTCTGACGGCGGCCAGCTCGTTGGCCGAAGTCGCGCGCCTCTGTTCGTTCGAGGATGCCACGGACGGATTCGTGTTCCCCATCACGGTGCGCGCGCTCGACGTCCTCGGCGGCGCCTCGGGCGCGCTCGACGGCGCGCACCTGGACCTCATCGTCGCCGCCTATGTCTTCAAGCTGCTGGCGCACATCGGATACCGCCCCGACCTTACCTCCTGCGTGAGCTGCGGGGACGAGGCCGTCAGCTATTTCTCCGCGGCGGCCGGCGGCCTTCTGTGCGCGTCCTGCGCCACCTCCATCGCCGGTGCCGAGGAGGTTGACGGCGCGGCGGTCGGTTGGCTGCGCGCGCTCATGGCGATGAGGTTCGACGAGCTCGCCGCGGCGCAGATCGATCCGGCGACTGCGGCGCTCCTGCTCGCCTTCGCGCACGTGTGGGCCGCCGTCCATCTCGATTCACGCCTTCGCGCCCTCGAGTTCATGCTCGGTTGCTGAGCCGGCTCGGTAGTTCCTGTGGGCCTTGGGGGCGCGCCTGCGGACACCGAGGCGCCGGGCGGTACAATACCAAGACCTGTGCACATTACCTCATACGTTTCGCAGGCCCCTGCCTGCGTTTATCTATGTCTGCGACAGAAAGGACCCAACCGACATCATGGCAAAACAGAATCCGCCTCTCCGCATCATCCCGCTCGGCGGCCTTGACGGCATCGGCAAGAACATGACCGCGTTCGAGTGCGGGCCCGATATGGTGCTCGTCGATGCGGGACTCATGTTTCCCGACGACTCCCAGCCCGGCGTCGACCTCGTGCTGCCCGACTACACCTACGTGCTCGAGAACGAGGACAAGCTGCGCGGCATCGTGGTGACCCACGGCCACGAGGACCATACCGGCGCCCTGCCGTATCTTCTGCAGGACCTCAACAACAAGGTGCCGATCTTCTCCAGCAAGCTCACCCTCGGCTTCATCGAGGGCAAGCTGTCCGAGTTCCGCATCAAGGCGCCCAAGTTCCGCGAGGTCAAGGACGGTTCGCATATTTCGCTCGGCCAGATCACCATCGACTTCTTCTCGATGACGCATTCGATACCCGGCGCGCTCGGCGTCTACATCAAGACACCCCAGGGCACGGTCATGCACACGGGCGACTTCAAGCTCGACCAGACGCCCATCGACGGCGTGCGCCCCAACTACGCCGCCATCAACCGGTTCGCCAAGCAGGGCATCGACCTTCTCCTCTCGGACTCCACCAACGCTACCGTCCCTGGCTTTACCAAGTCCGAGGCCGAGGTCGGCCCCTCGCTGTACAGCGCGATCAAGAATGCCCGCGGCCGCGTGTTCGTCGCGAGCTTCTCGTCGCATATCCACCGCTTGCAGCAGATCTGCGACGCCGCGAAGCGCTGCGGCCGCAAGGTCGTGGTGACGGGCCGCTCGATGCTCACCAACACCCGGGTTGCGCGCGAGCTCGGTTATCTGAATATCGACGAGCAGGATCTCATCGATGCCTACGAGATCAACAACCTGCCCGAGGACAAGCTCGTCGTCATGTGCACCGGCTCTCAGGGCGAGTCGCTCTCGGCGCTGTCGCGCATGGCAAACGGCGAGCATAAAACGCTCTCCATCCACGCAGGTGACACCGTGATCATCTCGGCCACGCCCGTGCCCGGCAACGAGAAGGCCGTCCAGCAGGTCGTCAACAGCCTGGCGAAGATCGGCTGCGACGTCTTCGACAAGAGCCGCACGCTCGTGCACGTCTCCGGTCACGGCAGCCAGGAGGAGCTCAAGCTCATGCTCGCCATGACGAAGCCGACCTACTTCATGCCGGTTCACGGCGAGGCCGTGCACCTGCGCGCCCATGCTGCCCTCGGACGCAAGATGGGCATCCCCGACGACCATATCTTCATTCTCGACAACGGCGATACGCTCGAGATGCGCGGCGGCGTCGTCAAGGTCGGGCAGGCGGTGGAGTCCGGCGTCGTGTACGTCGACGGCCTGCGCATCGGCGACACCGACCCCATCGTCTTGCGCGACCGTCAGAAGCTCGCCAACGACGGCATGGTCACCGCCGTCGCTATCGTTTCGCTGAAGCGGAAGAAGATCGATGCGGTCGAGTTCTCGAGCCGCGGCGTCTCGTTCACCATCGACGACGCTTTCGCGCACGATGCGGAGGAGGCCATCATCAAGGTCATCGAGAAGGGCAAGTTCAATTTCACGGCGAGCGGTACCGATGCCCTGCGCAAAGCGGTGCGCGATTCCGTCTCTAACTTTATCTGGAACCGTACCAAGACCCGCCCGATGATCATCCCCGTGGTCATGGAGGTCTAGCGTGGCCGAGCGTAAGGGACAGGGCGCCAAGGCGAAGCAGCGCGCCGGCAAGGGCAAGGCGTCTCAACGCCACCTGCGAGCGAACGCATCCGCGGCCGCCGCAGCCCCTGCGGAGCCCCTGTGGGACCAGGGCGCGGGGCGCGATATCGCAGGCGTGGTGCTGGCCGTCATCGCGGTCGCCTCGCTCATCGCCGTCGTCACGCCGGCGACCGCGCCGGTGACGCAGGCCATAGCCGGCTTCTATCACCTGGGCTTCGGCCTGGGCGGATACGTGCTGCCCTTCGTCATCCTCGGCTGCGCCGCCCTCGTGTTCCTGCGCGGCGCCGTTCAGGTGCCCGTCCGCACGGTCATCGGCTCGAGCCTGGTCTTCGTGGCGGTCCTCGGGCTCCTCGTGCTTGCCATGACGCCCGACACGATGGTGTGGGGCGTCACGGTCGGGGAGGCCGACCTCGCTCGAAGCGGCGGATTTGTGGGTTTCGCGATTGCGTCGCTTCTGGCCGCCGGTCTCGGGAAGCCGATCGCGACCGTCGTGCTCGTCGGCGTTGGCGTCGCCGGGGCCGCCCTCGTCGGGTTCTCTATCAGCTCCGTGATCGGCGCGGTGCGCGACCACGCGGAGCGCCTGGCCGAGCGTCGCCGCGTATCCGTTAACGAGACGCCTTGGGGCGAGGAGCCCCCCAAGGCCTCGCGCCGCGCGGCGCGCGGCATCTTCTCGCATGGGAAGGAGGGCGCGCTCGCCCAGTCCGACCGCGCTCTCGATACGCAGAGGACCACGCTGATCGAGGATCTGGACGACGGGGACGACAACCCCTTCGTCGACCTGTCCGCCCAGCTTGCCGCCGAGCGCGCCGAGACGACGCTCATTCCCATCGAAGAGACGTACGCCGAGGCCGACGCCGCGCCGACGACCCTCATCGACGCTTCTCGCGCGAAGGGCCGCGACGCGCGCGGGCAGGCGGCTCCCGCGGCGAAGGAGGCGCCGGCCGCCGAGCGCGCCGCAGACGCCCCTTCCGAGATGCGCGCGGCCGAGCCGGCTGCCGCGGAGACCGCGCCGGCCATTCCCGATTTTCTGCTTCGTCCGCCTGCGCGCGCTCAGGCGACTCCAGCTGCGGCCGACAGCGCACCGGACGCCGCATCCGCGGTTGACGCCGACGCCGCGGGGGAGCCCGAGGGTCGCGCGCTGCCCCCGGCGACCATCCTCAACCACAATCCGCAGTCTGCCAAGGCGGCGTCCTCAGACGCCGAGCTAGCCCAGACCGCCGAGTCGCTGCAGTCGACGCTCGAGGAGTTTGGCCTGCATTCGCGCGTGGTCGGTTGGATCTCCGGCCCCACGGTCACGACGTTCAAAGTGCAGCCGGGCGAGGGCGAGCGCGTGAGCCGCATCTCGAGCCTCGAGGACGATATCGCTCTCACCCTCGCAGCGCAGTCGGTCCGCATCTTCGCACCCATCCCCGGCACCTCGCTCGTGGGTATCGAGATTCCCAACCGCAAGCGCCAGAACGTCAACCTCGGCGACGTGCTGCCCTATGTTCAGGGAGGTCCTCTGGAGCTCGCGATCGGCCGTGACGCGGAGGGCTCGCCCATCGTCGCCGACCTCGCCAAGATGCCGCATCTGCTCATCGCCGGCACCACCGGCTCGGGCAAGTCCGTCATGATCAACTCCATCGTCGTCACGCTGCTCATGCGCACGGTTCCGGAGGACGTCCGCTTGATCATGGTGGACCCCAAGCGCGTGGAGCTCTCGGGCTACAACGGCCTGCCCCATCTGTACGTACCCGTGGTCACGGAGCCCAAGCAGGCCGCGAGCGCCCTGCAGTGGGGCGTCTCCGAGATGGAACGGCGCCTCAAGGTGTTCGAGCGCATCGGGGTGCGCAACATCGCCACCTTCAACGCCAAGCAGGCCGCCGGTGAGTTCGAGCAGTACGACAACCCTCCCGCCAAGATGCCCTACCTCGTCATCATCATCGACGAGCTCTCCGACCTCATGATGGTGGCCGGCAAGGACGTCGAGGCATCCATCGTGCGCATCGCCCAGCTCGGTCGCGCGGCCGGCATCCACCTCATCGTGGCGACGCAGCGCCCGAGCTCCAACGTCGTGACGGGCCTCATCAAGGCGAACATCACCAACCGCATCGCCTTCAACGTCGCCACCGGCATCGACAGCCGCGTCATCATCGACCAGATGGGCGCCGAGAAGCTCACGGGCTACGGCGACATGCTCTTCTCCAAGGTCGATTGGGGCAAACCCAAGCGCATCCAGGGCTGCTTCGTATCAGACGAGGAAATCAACGACGTCGTCGAATTCGTCAAAAGCCAGGGCGAGGCGGAGTATCACGAGGAGATACTCTCCGCCGTTTCCCCGGCGACGCTCTCTACGGGCGCGGGCGGGCATGAGCCGGCTGACGACGACCCGCTTATGTGGGAGGCGGCCCATATCGTCGTCGAATCCCGCCTTGGTTCAACGTCCGGGTTGCAGCGGCGCCTGAAGGTCGGTTACGCGCGCGCCGGGCGTATTATGGATATGCTGGAAGAAAAGGGCATCGTGGGTCCGCCCGACGGGTCGAAGCCCCGCGAGGTGCTCCTCGACGAGGAGGGGCTCGCGGAGCTCGAGTCCCTCGAGGCCCGCATGGCGATCGAGGACGAGGAGTTGGGAGGGTTCTGATGGCACGGTTTGGGGACATGCTCTACCAGCGGCGACGTCAGATGGGCCTTACCATTCTGCAGGTTGCGAACACCATCAAGATCAGGCCGCAGATCATCGAGTTCTTTGAGAACGGTGATTTCACCGCCATGCCGCCGCGCGGCTATGCACAGGGCATGATCTCGAGCTACGCACGGTACCTGGGGCTTAACCCCCGAGAGGTCGTCGAGGCGTATTTCGAGGACCTCCGCGCGTATGAGCAGGCGACCGACAACCACGGAGGGCGCTTCCAAGACGCGGCGGGCCTCGTGAGCACGCGTTCCGCGAGTGCCACCGGGCGCTTCATGATGGTGGATTCCGCGCCGCGCTCGCGCTATGCGCAGCGCCCCCCGCAGGCGGGGTACGTCTCAGAAACCGAGTCGGGCCACGAGCCGCAGCTCAACCGGGGTCCCTATCGGCAGCGTCCCTATGGGGTTAGCTCCGGTGCGGGGCCGCGCCGCGCCGACCAGACGATGCGCATGCCCGCCTACGGGCGCAGCGCTGAGGGGCATGCCGACCCGCGCGGTACGGCGCAGCGCCGCCAGCAGGGGCAGGTGCGCCCGACGGGCTCCGGTCGCGGCGGTGCGCCGTACCGCAATGCCCCCGGCCGCGGGGGCAGACCGCCCCATGGAGCGCGGCAGCAGGGGCGGGGGAGCGCACCCGCGCCCGACAACCGCCTCCTCATCGCCCTTATAGCCGCCGGTCTCGTCATCATCGTCCTGCTGGCGCTCCTGCTCTTCCGCGGCTGCACGCCGGCGGACGCGACATCGGGTGCCGGCTCCGAGGCAGCTACCCCCGAGACGACGCAGGCGGCCTCGCCCGACACGCCCGCTACCTCGACCGACGATGCGGCGGATGACACCCAGGATGCCGAAGCCGACCCTGAGGCTGAAACCACCGAGGAGCCGCAGCAGCTCGTCGTGAGGGTCTCGGTACCCGAGGGCGAGTCGTCTTGGCTCGAGATACGGCTCGACGGTTCCATCGTCTACGGCAACGAGGTCATCGGGCCCTTCGAGCAGGAGTACACCGTGACCGAGTCCATCCGGATCACCGCGAACACGCCTTCGAGCGTTACCGTGACGCAGAACGGCGAGACCGTTCGCTGGGATACCAGCACCTCGGGTGTGGCGCGCATCAACCTGACCGCTCCCGAGACGCCGGCGACCACGGGAGATGCCGCGACGTCCACCGATGGTGAGACCGGAGACGCGGCGGCAAGCGACCCGAGCGCCGCCGCGGCTCAATAACGAACGCTTAAGGAGGAACTTCCATGGCTAAGGACGCTAGTTTCGACGTCGTGTCGCAGGTCGACGTCCAAGAGGTCGACAACGCCTTCCAGCAGGCGGTCCGCGAGGTCGCTCAGCGCTACGACCTCAAGGACTCGGGCGCCAAGCTTGAGTTCGCAAAGGCCGAGCGCACCATCACCATCTCGGCGCCTGCAGAGTTCGTCGCCCGGCAGGTGACCGACATCCTGTCCGCTAAGTTCGTCAAGCGCGGCGTCGACCTCAAGTCGGTCTCCTGGGACGCCCCGGCGGCCGCTTCAGGAGGTACCGTCCGCGTGGTCGGTCATATCGTAGAGGGCATCGACCAGCCCACCGCGAAGAAGATCAGCAAGGACGTCCGCGACCTCAAGCTCAAGGTCAAGGTCGCCATCGAGGCTGACAAGCTCCGCGTCACCTCGGCTTCCAAAGACGCCCTTCAAGAGGTCATTCAGTTTCTGCGCGGGCAGGACTACGGCAGGCCGCTCCAGTTCATCAATTACCGCTAACCACCCCCCATCTCCCTTTACGGCGCCGGATCGCTGCAGAGCGCTAGCGACATGCCGCGCGTCAAACGAAAGGATGCCCGATGCCCGCATCGTTCGGAAACCTACTCTTCATCACGCTGGGATGCGCGAAAAACGAGGTCGATACCGACCGCATGCGCTCCCTTCTCACGGCGGCAGGCTACGGCGAGGTCACCGATGTCGCGCAGGCGGACGCCGTCCTCATCAACACCTGTTCCTTCTTGGCTTCCGCCACGTCTGAGAGCATTGAGTGCACGCTCGGGCTCGCCGACGAGATCGCACAAGGCGTGCGCGGCTGCCCCATCGTGATGTGCGGGTGCGTGCCCTCGCGCTATGGTTCCGACCTGCCGGAGACGCTGCCCGAGGTCCGGGCGTTCGTCCGCACCGACGAGGAGGACGGCATCGTGGCGGTGGTCGACGGGGTCCTCGGCGTTACGCGCGCAGAACCCGCCTTCATCCCACGGGTGAAGCGCACGGTCGAGGGGTCGGTCGCCTATCTCAAGATCTCTGACGGCTGCAACCGTTTCTGCAGCTTCTGCGCGATCCCCTATATCCGCGGACGCTATCGCTCCCGCGAGGCCTCCTCGATTCTCGCCGAGGCCGCCGAGCTCCTCGAGGGAGGCGTCCGCGAGCTCGTCCTCATCGGTCAGGATACCGGCATCTGGGGCAACGACTTCGACGCCGAGACCCCGGGCTCGCGCACGCTCGCTGAGCTCCTGCGCGCCGTTGCCGAGGTTGCCAGGCCCTTCGGCGCCTGGGTGCGCGTGCTGTACCTGCAGCCCGAGGGCATGACCGACGAGCTCATTGCGACGCTGCGCGACGTTCCCGAGGTTCTGCCGTATATCGACATCCCCATCCAGCACTGCGCGGCGCGCGTTCTCAAGGAGATGAACCGCACGGGATCCGCCGCGGAGTTCGAGGCGCTCTTCGACCGGCTGCGCCGCGAGATCCCGGGCATGGTCATCCGCTCGACGGCGCTCGTGGGCTTTCCCACCGAGACCGATGAGGAGTTCGAGGAGCTCATGGGGTTCCTCGACCGCGTCGGCTTCGACTATACGAGCGTATTCGCCTACTCGCAGGAGGACGGCACGCGCGCAGCCCGCATGGAGGGCCAGGTGGATGAAGAGACCAAGATCGAGCGCGCGCAGGTCGCCCAGGACCTTGCCGAGGCGCTCGGATTCGCCGCCACGGCATCACACGTGGGGGAGCGCGCGCAGGTGATCATCGACGGCATCGATGAGACGGATGAGGGCCCGGAGCTCATCGGTCACGCCTGGTTCCAGGCGCCCGATTCCGACGGCGCGGTGCATCTTGACGCGACGGAGGCGTGCGTTGGTGATATCGTGGAGGTCGAGTTCACCGACAGCTTCTGCTATGAACTCATCGGTCATGTAGTCGGATAGGGAATTAAACGATGGCAGCTGCACCGCAAAAGGAATTGACGAGCATCTGGACGCCCGCGAATATCGTCACGTGCGTCCGCATCGTCTTCATACCCGTGTTCATGGTCTTCGCCACCGAGGGTTTCTCCGCCCTCGGCCTCAGTGCCGGCGCCCAGGCGATCATAGCCTTCTGTCTCTACATCCTCTTGAGCGGAACCGACAAGGTCGACGGAGACCTCGCCCGCAAGCGAGGAGAGGTGACGGATTTCGGGAAGTTCCTCGATCCCATCGCCGACAAGCTGCTGGTGTTCTCGGCGCTCCTGCTCTTTCTCGTTTGGGACATCGTGAGCGTGTGGGCGGTTTTCATCATTCTCTTCCGCGAGTTTCTGGTAAGCGCGCTTCGCATGGTGGCGAGCGCGAGCGGCGAGGTCATCGCCGCCGACAAGCTGGGCAAGGCGAAGACCGCGGTGACCATGGTCGCCATCTGCGCCCTGCTGCTCGATCGCGCGATTCTCGTTCAGACGGGGCAGTCGGTCGAGATCATCTGGGTCATCGGGCAGGCGCTCATGACCGCTGCCGTGGTGCTCACCGTGGTCTCGGGCGCCCAGTACTTCTGGAATGCCCGCAAGATCGTCTTCCGCGTGTAGCCATCGGGTGGGGAGCGGCTCACTATGTGCTCGAGTGACATGTGCGACCTGGAGGCGCAGCGCCTCGTTGCCTTTGCCTCTGCTCACGGGCTTACGGTCGCCACGGCCGAGTCGTGTACGGCCGGCCGGGTCGCCGCCGTCGTGGGCGGTGTGCCCGGCGCCTCCGAGGTTCTGCGCGGCGGAGCGGTCACCTATGTGAATGAAATCAAGCACCGTGTGCTCGGCGTTTCCGAGAAAACACTCGCCTCCGTCGGCGCCGTCTCAGAGAGGTGCGCCTGCGAGATGGCCGAGGGCGCCCGAGCGCTGTTTGGTTGCGACGCCGCTGTCAGCATCACGGGTTTTGCCGGGCCGGGGGGCGGTACGGCCCAAAACCCCGTAGGGACCGTGTACCTCGGCGTCGCCGATCACGATGGCGCGAGGGCGGTGCGCCGCCATTTCAACGGTGATCGCGACGACGTGCGATGGCAGGCTACGATGGAGGCGCTGCGTCTTCTGCGATCCACATGTGAAGATATCGTGCTATCTCGTGGATAGCCCGCTGCCGGCATGTGGCTCGAGCGCTCTGGGTCCAGCCATGCGAGGCCTTTGGTTTGCGCAGCTCAACGTCTCCGCCGGCGTGGACGGTCAGGAGCATGTCATATCGAGGTTTGCCGCACGTCCGAACGAGGTGGATATCGGTCGGGATACGGTGAGAACCCCTCGGTAGAATCAAGGTGATTCCTTGACGGCGAACAACCGTTCGTCTATCATTGAGTCAGTTCACGCGAGGAGGTATCCCATGGCAAAGAATTCCGGTCCCGCCAAGCAGGTGCACGAGCGCACCACGGGTGAGGCGCGCGATAAGATGATCGAGGCCACCAAGGCGGATATCATCAAGAAATTCGGTTCCGGCTCAATCATGCGCTATGGCGATGGCGGCCCCGAGCTCGAGGTGGAGGCGATCCCCACCGGTGCGCTCGCACTCGATGTCGCGCTCGGCATCGGCGGTGTGCCGCGCGGCCGCATCATCGAGATCTACGGTCCCGAGTCGTCGGGCAAGACGACGCTCTCGTTGGAGATTCTAGCCGAGGCCCAGGCCATGGGAGGTGTCGTCGCGTTCATCGACGCCGAGCACGCGCTCGACCCCTCCTATGCCGCGCGCATCGGCGTGGATATCGACGAGGTCCTCATCTCGCAGCCGGACACCGGAGAGCAGGCCCTGGAGATCTGCGATATGCTCGTGCGCTCCGGAGCCATTGACGCCATCGTCATCGACTCCGTTGCCGCCCTGGTTCCCCGCGCGGAGATCGAAGGCGAGATCGGGGAGACCACGGTGGGCCTGCAGGCGCGCTTGATGAGCCAGGCGCTCCGCAAGCTCGCGGGCTCGCTCGCCAAATCCAAGACGACCTGCATCTTCATCAACCAGCTACGCGAGAAGATTGGCGTGATGTTCGGTAACCCCGAGACCACGACGGGAGGCCGCGCGCTCAAGTTCTTCTCGTCGGTGCGCATCGATATTCGTCGCATCGACAGCATCAAGAACGGTAACGAGGTTGTTGGCAACCGTGTCCGCGCCAAGGTGGTAAAGAACAAGGTCGCCGCGCCCTTCAGGAGCGCCGAGTTCGACATTATGTACGGTACCGGCATCTCCAAGGAAGGCTCGATCCTCGACATGGCCGTCGAGAACAGCATCGTCTCCAAGTCGGGCGCGTGGTACACCTACGAGACCGAGCGGCTGGGTCAGGGACGCGAGGCGGCCAAGGAGTTCCTGCGCACGAACCCCGACCTTTCAGATGAGATCGAGCGCAAGGTTCGCATTGCCTGCGGTCTCGAGCTTTCCGATGAGCCGGTGGGCGACGCCCTCGATCCTGTCGGCGTCGAGGGCTAAGCCCCCATGCCGCCGCAGGTAGAGGATATCGCCTTCATCTATCCCGATCGTACCGAGCGCGCCGCAGCGGCGTATCGGAAGAGCAGGCCCAAGGCGCGAGTGGTGTGCACCCTGTCCTCGGGAGATGAGCGGACAGTGTACGTTCCCGCGCGGGTTGCCCGTGCCGTCGCCAAGGAAACGCCCGATCTTCCGTGCGATATCGGGGGGCTCATCAATTGGATAGATGCCGTAGGGCGACGCGTTTGCTATGCGGCGCTCGTCGAGATGCTCGCTCAGCGCGACCACGGGGAGAGCGAGGCGCGCGACAAGCTCGCGCGCAGCGGGTATTCGCCGGCGGCCATCGATGAGGCAGTCGAGCGCGCCCGCTCCTCGCGCTTTCTCGACGAGGAGCGCTATATGCGCTACTTCATAGCTGAGCGGCTTCGCCGCGGATGGGGGCGTCGCAAGATCGAGCAGGAGCTGCGCCGCAAGGGTGCCGACCCCACGCAGCTTGCCGATTACCCCGACGCCTTCTTTTCCGAGGATGAGGACCGGTGCCGCGCCGCAGAGCTTCTGCGGCGCAAACCCATCCCCGACGTGCGCCCGTTCGAGAAGCTCGTCCGTTTTCTGATGGGCAGGGGCTTCTCATACGGCGTTGCCGCCGATGCGGTGAAAGCCCGACTCTCTGAGGACGGGGACGAGGCGTGAAGCCTTGGCGCACACCGCTCTTGACGGTCCGTTTACAATTGACAGCTGGACCAGCTCCACGTAGACTGAAATGGTCATTTGCCTTGTGATATATGCTCATCCTCGATGAGATTGACGTTATAGACATATCTTCAAAGCGGTTGCCTATATACCACGCAAATGTCTCGCCCTCTCTCGGGAGGGCCCGTTATGGATACCTTTTTCTTAAGGAGTTGGCATGGAGATTTTGATTGGTATCGTCTGCCTGGCACTTGGTGCCGGCGGCGCTACGGTCGCCATGCGCAGCGCAAAGCAGGGGAGCCTTCGTGAGGCGGACGCGGCCATCGAGTCTGCGCGCACTCAGGCAGACCAGATGATAGGCGATGCGCAGCGACAGGCGGAGACGCTCAAGAAGGAGGCCCTTCTCGAGGCTAAGGAGGAGATCCTCCAGAGCAAGCAGGCCGCCGAGGCGGAAGAGAAGCAGCGCAAGAAGGAACTCCGCACCATGGAGAACCGCATCATGCAGCGCGAGGAGTCTCTCGATCGCCGCAACGATGCCCTCGACAAGCGCGAGCACCAGCTCTCGAGCCAGGCCGGCCAGGTTGAGAAGCGCAGCCGTGAGCTCGAGGAGCTCGTCAGCAAGCAGACCGCCGAGCTCGAGCGCATATCTGAGCTCACGCGCGACGATGCCCATCAGGAGCTCCTCGACAAGGTCCGCGGTGAGGTGACGCACGAGGCGGCTGCCATCATCCGTGAATCCGAGCAGCGCGTGAAGGCCGAGTGCCACAAGACGGCGCAGGAGATCATCTCCCTTGCTATCCAACGCTGCGCAGCAGACCATACCGCCGAGGTCACCGTTACCTCCGTGCATATTCCCTCAGACGACCTCAAGGGCCGCATCATCGGCCGCGAGGGCCGCAACATCCGCACGTTCGAGCAGGTCTCCGGCGTCAACCTCGTCATCGATGACACGCCCGAGACGGTTGTGCTCTCGAGCTTCGACCCCGTCCGCCGCGAGACGGCCCGCGTCGCCCTCGAGAACCTCATCGCCGACGGGCGCATCCACCCGGCGCGCATCGAGGAGATGTACCAGAAGGCCTCCAGCCTCGTGCAGCAGCGCGTCCGCGAGGCCGGCGAGCAGGCCGCCTTCGATACGGGCATCCATGACCTGCACCCCGAGCTCGTGAAGACGCTCGGCGCGCTGCGCTACCGCACCTCCTTCGGCCAGAACGTGCTGACGCATTCCACCGAGGTGGCCGAGCTCTGCGGCATCATGGCATCCGAGCTGGGCGTCGATGCGACCACGGCGCGGCGCGCCGGCCTTTTGCACGACCTCGGCAAGGCCATCGACCACGAGGTTGAGGGGCCGCATGCCGTCATCGGCGCAGACCTTGCCCGCCGTTACGGGGAGAAGCCGGTCATCGTCCATGCGATCGAGGCGCACCACGGCGACGTCGAGCCCGATTCCGTCATCGCCGTCCTCGTCATGGCCGCTGACGCCATCTCCGCCTCTCGTCCCGGCGCGCGCCGCGAGTCTGCGGAAAACTACATCAAGCGCCTCGAGAAGCTCGAGGAGATCGCCAACTCCTACGAGGGCGTCGAGCGCACGTATGCCATGCAGGCAGGGCGCGAGGTCCACGTGATGGTGCAGCCCGACAAGATCTCCGACGCCGATTCGACCGTTCTGGCTCACGACATCGCCCATCAGATCGAGGAAGAGATGGAGTACCCCGGTCAGGTTCGCGTCGTCGTTATTCGCGAGAGCCGTGCCGTCGACATCGCAAAGTAGCGGGAAGATCCAGGGTTTTATATGGCGGACTCGCAGGAACTCATTTCGTTTATCGCTCAGATGACGGGCGAGTCCAACCTGCGCGTCGAGGAGAACCTCGGCGAGGGCTATGTCCGCCTGCGCGTCTCCGAGGCCGAGCGCCGGCAGGCCAAGCACGATATCCAGCATGTCGAGGATATGGTCATCGAGCTGTTGCGCAATGCGCGCGATGCCGGCGCTCAGCACATCTACGTTGCGACGTACCGTGACGACGACCTCCGTAAGGTCGTCGTCATCGATGATGGGTGCGGCGTCCCCGAAGACATGCAGGACCGCATCTTTGAGGCGCGCGTCACCTCCAAGCTCGAGAGCATGCATATGGACCGTTGGGGCGTCCACGGTCGCGGCATGGCGCTGTTCTCGATCCGCCAGAACTGCGACGAGGCACGTGTCATCACGTCTGGCACCAATTTGGGAACCGCCCTGTACGCCTGCGCCGACACATCGGTGCTCCCGGAGCGCGCCGATCAATCTAGTTGGCCCGTCGTAGAGAAAGACGACCAGGGACGTCACGTCTGTGCACGCGGCCCGCATAACATCGTGCGCACCGTTGCCGAGTTCGCCTTGGAGGAGCTGCACGGCTGCGAGGTCTATCTCGGTTCCGCAACGGAGATCGCCGCGACGCTCTACCAGCACGCGCACCGAGCCCTCGATGCGTCCCAGCTCCTCTTTCTGGATTCCGAGGAGCAGCTCCCCGTCGTCGATCGCCTCGGATATGCCGCTGACGCCGAGGACTTCATGCGTATCGCCTGCAGCATCGGCCTCTCTTTGTCAGAGCGCACGGCGCACCGCATCCTCGCCGGCACCATAAAGCCCATGAGGAGCGTGGCCGCGCGCCTCCTGCGTGAGCGCACGGCTGCCCCGCAGGAGTCCGCCGTCGACCTTGCGCGCGATAGGCGCGGCCTGCGCATCACGCGTGACGATCTGCAGGCGTTTGCGAGGACGCTCGAGCGCGACTTCGCCGAACTCGGAGACCGCTACTATCTCACACTTGCCCAAGAGCCCACCGTGCGCGTGCGCGGGGACCGTATCACCGTCACGTTCGACATCCATAAGGATGAGTAGGTTTCTTGCCCATATTCCCAGCTTACGGTAAGCTCAATGAGCTAGCGCACCCCCATCGAACCACATTTGCAGGAGCAACGTACATGGATTACCTGAAGGTCTCGAGCAAATCATCCCCCGCATCGGTCGCCGGTGCGATCGCCGGTATGGTGAAAGATGGGGTTCCCGTCAATATGCAGTGCGTGGGCGCCGGCGCCGTCAATCAGGCCATCAAGGCCATGGCGATCGCGCGCGGTTTCCTGATTCCCACAGGGTTCGACATCTCGTGCGCTCCCGTGTTTTCCGATATCCTGATAAACGGCGAATCGCGCACTGCCATACGGCTTTCGGTATACGTGCACCAGCTCAGCCTTCAGAACAGCGAGCTCGTCGACCCCCATGATGTTCAAACGGTGGCGTGATATGTCTCAATCTGCTTTCTCGTATCCGGTGCTCTCACAGAAGACCTACTTCATCCGCACCTTCGGCTGCCAGATGAACCTGCATGATTCCGAGCGCGTCAGCGGCGTGCTCGATGCGTGCGGTTGCCTTGAAGCCGCCGAGCCCGCAGAGGCGGATATCGTCATATTCATGACGTGCTGCGTGCGCGAGGCCGCCGACCAGCGTCTATACGGGCAGTGCTCCTCGCTTAAAAGCCTTCCCGCAGGCCCATCGGGCAAGCGGGTGGTCGCCATCGGCGGCTGCATCGCCCAGCGCGATGGAGAGCGCCTTATCGACAAGCTCGATAACGTTCAGGTGGTCTTTGGCACCTCTGCCATCAATCATGTTGCGGAGCTGCTCGCGCATGCGTTTGAGTCCGACGAGCCCCAGGTGGTTACGGCTGAAGACCCCGCTTGCGACGCGACGGCGCTTCCCTGGCATCGCGAGACCCCGTATCACGCCTGGGTGCCCATCATGACGGGCTGCAATAACTTCTGCACGTACTGCATCGTCCCTTACGTCCGCGGTCGTGAGAAGAGCCGTCCTATCGAGAACATCATCGACGAGGTCACCGGTCTCGTGCGAGCCGGCGTGCGCGAGGTGACCCTCCTCGGCCAGAACGTCAACTCGTACGGCCGCGACCGTTACGGCACGCCGCGCTTCGCCGAGCTGTTGCGCGCCGTCGGGGAGACGGGTATCGAGCGCATTCGCTTCACCTCGTCCCATCCCAAAGACCTGCTTCCGGAGACCATCGACGCTATAGCCGAGGTGCCCGCGGTCATGCCGCACCTCCATCTAGCGGTGCAATCCGGTTCCACGCGCATTCTGAAGCTCATGAACCGACGGTACACGCGCGAAGACTATCTCGATCTTGTTCAGCGGGTCCGCGAACGCGTCCCCCATATCGCCCTCACAACCGACATCATCGTCGGGTTCCCCGGTGAGACGGAGGAGGATTTCGCCGAGACGCTCTCGCTGGCGCGCGCCGCCCGGTTTTCCCAAGCGTTCACGTTCATCTACTCGCGGCGCGCCGGGACGCCCGCCGCGGAGATGCCCGACGATACGCCCCGCGAGCGCATTCAGGATCGCTTTGACCGCCTGGTGCACGTTATCGAGGATACGGCCCATGCCTTCAACCAGCAGGACTTGGGACAAGTCGTTCCGGTCTTGGTCGAGGGCGTATCCAGGAAGGACTCCCATCGCCTGCAGGGCAAGAGCCCCAAGAACCAGACGGTGCACGCTCCCGTGCCCGAGGGCATCGATCCCGGCTCGCTTGTCGGCAAGATCGTCGATGTCGAAGTGCAGACGGCCCGCACCTGGTACCTTGCAGGCGAGATGCGCGGCGAGCCTCGATGAGCCGCGTTATCGCCATCGTGGGGCCCACGGCTATCGGTAAGAGCGCTGTGGCAGACCTCTTGGCGCACCAGCTTGGGACATCGGTCATCTCAGCCGACTCGATGCAGGTGTATCGGGACATGGATATCGGCACCGCCAAGATGGCTCCCGGGGAGTGCCTGGCACCCCTGCTCATGGTTGACGTGGCCGATTTCTCGGTTCCGTATTCGGCGGCGCTGTACCAGAGCGCCGCGCGCAACCTTATCGACGAGATGCTCGAAGCGGGAAAAACCGCCATCCTGTGCGGCGGCACGGGGCTCTATGTACGTGCCGCTCTCGACGAGATGCGTTTCCCCGCAGGAGAGGCGGGCAGCTCCGTGCGCGATGCCTACGAGGCCTATGCGTGCGAGCATGGCGAGGAGGCGCTCTATCGGCTGCTTCAAGACCGCGATCCCCGTAGCGCGGCGGTGATTCACCCGCATAACGTGCGGCGTGTGCTCAGGGCTCTCGAGATGTGCGACGAAGGGACGTCGTACGCGGATCAGAAACAGGGGTTCTCGCAATACCGGCCGCACTACGATGCCGTACAGTACGGTCTCACCGGTGACCGGCGGCGGCTCTACGATCGCATCGACCGCCGTGTCGACGAGATGATCGCCCGTGGTCTGATCGAAGAGGTGCACCGCCTTGTCGATAAGGGGCTCGGAGATGCCCTGACATCCAGGCAGGCCATCGGCTACAAGGAGATCATCTCGTATCTGGACGGCGCCGTGTCGCTCGAGGAGGCCACTGACCTTATCAAGATGCGCACCAGGCGCTACGCGAAGCGTCAATTATCCTGGTTCAGGCGCGACCCGCGCGTTCAGTGGATCGATTGCGATGAGATGGAAGTCGCGGAGATAGTCTCCCTTATCCGCCAGCGCGAGGGGGTCTGATCGCATGGGCCGCTTTCCGCTGGTGCCCACTCTGCCTGCCGCCGAGAGGGCCCTGCTCGTCGGGGTCGAGGGGCTGCAGGGTTCCTGGCCGGTCGACCGCTCCCTTGACGAGCTCTCGCGACTCGCTGCGACTGCGGGTGCCGAGGAGGTGGCGCGTCTCACGCAACGGCTCGAACGTCCGTCTCCACGCACGTACATCGGTTCCGGAAAGGTGGAGGAGCTCTGCCGGCTCGTTCATGCGCTTTCCGTCGACGTCGTCATCTTCGACGACGACCTATCTCCGTCGCAGCAGGCGAATCTCGAGCGCGCGGTCGGCGAACCGGTCAAGATCATCGATCGAACCGCCCTCATCCTCGATATCTTCGGTCTTCACGCCACCACGCGTGAGGGGCGGTTACAGGTTCAGCTAGCGCAACTCCAGTATCTCCTGCCGCGGTTGCGCGGCATGTGGAGCCATCTCGCTAAGGAGCAGACCAGAGGCGGTATCGGAAGCCGTTTCGGTCAGGGAGAGACGCAGCTGGAGGTGGACCGTAGGCTCATCCGTCGCCGAATCGCCACGCTCAAGCGCGAGCTCGAGCTGCTCGCTAGGCGCCGTGGCGTGCAGGCGAAGGTCCGCAACGATTCGGCGATGTTCCGCATCGCGCTTGCGGGATACACCAACGCAGGCAAGTCGTCGCTCCTGAACGCCCTCACGGGCGCGGCTGTTCTCGCTCAGGACAAGTTGTTCGCGACCCTCGATCCTACGACCCGTGCCTTCCATCTGCCCGGAGGGCGCGATGTCACGATCACCGACACCGTCGGCTTCATTCAGAAACTGCCCCATGGGTTAGTCGAAGCGTTCAAATCGACGCTGGCAGAAGCCCGTGAGGCCGATCTCATCGCCGTCGTCGTCGATGCCTCCGATGATGATTGCGGCCGGCATATCGACGCTGTCATGCAGGTACTTCGCGAGATAGGTGCCTCGTCTACCCCTACGCTCATGGTGTTCAACAAGATAGATCAGATAGACGCAGATGCCGTTCGGGCCCTATCGCATCGGTATCCCGATGCGATATTCTGCTCTGCGCTCACCGGCCTGGGTATCGAGGATCTCGTCTCCCGGCTCAGCGAGGAAGCGGCGCGCCAAGATGACCTTCTGGAACTGGTGATGCCGTATAGCGAAGGCACCGCCATCTCACTTCTTCGCCGCATCAGCCGGGTGATTGCGGAGGAGTATGGAGAGCGCGGCGTGCGGCTCGTGGTCAAGATCCCGCACCGCTACTCCGCGCGATTTGCAAACTGGCGCACCGATCTTTAGGCATCGGGGGCGCATCTTCCCCTTCCGGCAGTTTAGATGCGTCGATGCAGGCGTCATCAGTATCCCAGCAGCATGCCGATCGCGATTAGCAAGGGCTGGTGCGCTAGGTAGATGGGAAGACTCAAGCGCCCCACAAAGGTAAGGGCCGGGCACCAATCACGTTGCATCCAGATCGGATAGGCGTCTTCTCGAGTGTGCTCGAAGAGCGACGAGGCGGCCATGCCCGCGAGATACATAAAGAAATAGGGGATGAGCGGGTAGTAATCTCCGGAGGTGAAGGTGGGGGAGGGAAACCCGAGCCACGCGAGGCCCTCTACAGGGTACCGCGAGAGGGGGAGCGCGTACGTGAGGGCGAAGGCGATAACGGCACCTAGAAGCACGGCGGCGGGATGGGTGAGGACCCCCGACCTTCGCACTATATGACCGAGAAGCGTGCTCGCAGCCATGCAGAAGAGAATGCCGAATGAGATCGCCGTATCGACACCGGCGAGCGAGGTCGCTAGGAACACGGCGAACGCAGCCGCGCCGTAGCGGGCGGCGCGACGGAGGTTGCTGCGTGAGAAGGCGGTCATCCATCCGGCGAGAAACAGGAACGTCCAACTGATGCTCGCCCGCCATATCGCTTGAAGAGGGGTGCCCATGAACCACGGCATGGGGATTCCCCAGAGGTAGGCGGCGTCATAGCATGCGTGAAACAGAACCATCGAGATTATGGTGAAGCCGCGCAGGGTATCGAAAAGAGCGATTCGCGGGCGTTGGGGTGTATGCGACATGCGCATGGATCCTTATGGTTAAAACCGGCGCATGAGCGCTACGACCTTACCCAGAATGACGGGGTTCTCGGCATAGATGGGCTGCATCGCGTCGTTCTCAGGCTGGAGCCGCACGCGGCCCTGCTCCTTGTAGAACGTCTTGACGGTCGCCTCGCCATCGATCATGGCGACGATGATCTCACCGTTCATGGCGCTCTTCTGTTCGCGGACGACGAGGTAGTCCCCGTTAAAGATGCCGGCGTTGATCATGGAGTCGCCGTGGACCTCTAGAACGAAAGAGCACGAGTCGGTCGTGATCTCGGTGGGCAGCGTAAAGGTATCTTCCACGTTCTGCTCCGCAAGGATGGGCATGCCTGCCGCCACGCGGCCGACAAGAGGGAGCTCGACGGTGTTGCGGTTGGGCGCCTCCTTGACCTCGGCGAGCTTGACCGACGAGCCGTCCTCGTTGAAAAGCTCGAGCGCACGGGGCTTCGTGGCGTCGCGCTTGATGAGCCCGTGTGCCTCAAGCGCGGAGAGGTGGGCGTGGACGGTGGAGGGGGAGGAGAGACCAACGGCAGCCGCCATTTCCCTCACGCTTGGCGGATAGCCCTTCTCCTGCTGGTATGCGCGAATGAAATCATAGATCTGCTGCTGGCGCTTCGTGATCTTGCGAGCCATCGATGCCTCCTTAGTACAAACTGCTGTTCGATTTTCTATTGACAGGAACAGCTGTTCGTCGATAATAATACACGAACACTCGTTCTTTAGCCAGTTTTTTGTCCGCACGGTTCGATATAACCATATCGCAGCACAGTCGGAGAAAGGAACGAATCATGACCGCCGTTGAGCATTTGGTGATAGGTAATCTCGCGCTCGCCCCCGTTCGCGAGGAGGTTGCGCCACGGCCCCGCTTAACGGTGATCGAGGGGCGCGCCGGCGAGCGCCTCCAGGGTCATATGCCCGAGCGCGCTATCGATGTTCGGCGTCACGGCAATGCGCCAACGGTTGTCGCGGCATGCTTTGTCTGCCTGCTCCTCACGGTATCCCTTGCCATAGGCTGGTCGGTTGTCACGGGGCGCGCAGCCATGGCAGACGAGGCGTTCTCGCATGTCGAGATGGAGGAGGTCGCGGTTGAGGCGGGTGACTCCCTGTGGACCATCGCGGAACGCCACGCGGTCGACGGTATGACTACGCGCGAGCTAGTCGATCGGCTGAAGGAGCTTAACGGCACCGGTTCGCAACCGCTTCAGCCCGGCGATGTGCTCATGGTCCCCATCGCCTCTTAAGGCACATGCGCCTCTCCTAGCGGCCTGCCCCTTGGGCGTCGGTATAATGAGGCGCGGCTCGGGCTCATGTTACGTGCTCCTACATATTCGGTTTTTTCGAAAGTCGCATCACAACTCGTGGTATGCTAGACAGGTTTTCAAAGCATGAGGAGGCTTGATGCGCTGCCCAAAGTGTGGAGCTGACGATACCCGCGTCATTGATTCGCGCATGCAGGAAACCTCGAACGCTATTAAGCGCCGTCGTGAATGCCGCTCGTGCGGTTATCGCTTCACGACCTTCGAGCGCTGCGAAGATCCGATCGAGGTTATCAAGAGCGACGGTTCGACCCAGCCCTTTGACCGTAATAAGCTCCTTGTCGGGCTTATGCGCGCCACATCGAAGCGCGATATCGACCTCGCCACCCTGAATCATCTTATCGATGACATCGAGCAGGACCTGCGAAGCAGGCCCTTCACCTCAATAACCTCGCACGATATCGGCGATATGGTTCTAAAGCGCTTGGAATCTCTCGACAAGGTCGCCTACATTCGCTTCGCTTCGGTCTATCGCGATTTCAAGGACATCGATGAGTTCGTAGACGAGCTCGCAAAATTGAGGTGATCATATGAAGAGCATTACCGTATCGCTGAAGCGTCTCGATCCGAGCGTTGAGCTTCCCTCGTACGCCTACGAGGGAGACGCCGGACTTGACCTGCGCTCTAACATCGACATCGATCTCGCGCCCTTTGAGCGCGCGTTGATTCCCACGGGACTCGCGATTGCCATCCCCGATGGATTTGCCGGCTTCGTGCAGCCCCGCAGCGGTCTTGCCATCAAGCGCGGCTTCTCGATCGTGAACACCCCCGGTCTTATCGATGCGCATTATCGCGGTGAGCTCATGATCATCGGTATCAACCTTGACTCGCGCGAATCCATACACATCGCCCGGGGCGAGCGTATCGCCCAGCTCGTGATTCAGGAAGTTCCCACCGTCAACCTCGTTGAGGTTGAGGAGCTTGACGAGACGGATCGGGGGAGCGGCGGTTTCGGCTCAAGCGGTGTCGCCTAGACGCGTCATCCGAGCATATAGCAGGAAGAACACATCGAAGGAAAAGGGGAGTAGATGGATACGTTCTTCAAACTTTCCGAGCGCGGCACAAGTTCCGCGACGGAGGTGCGCGCCGGCATTACGACGTTTCTTGCCATGGCGTACATCATCGTGGTCAACCCGAGTATTCTGAGTGCTGCAGGCATCCCGAGTGCCGCGGCGGTCACCGCGACCTGCATCGGCGCGGCGGTTATGACCATCGCCATGGGCGTCTTTTCGAATCGTCCGCTTGCCTGCGCATCGGGCATGGGCATCAACTCCATCGTCGCCTTCACGCTTTGCGGCTCCATGGGCTATGGGTGGCAGACGGCCATGGCGGTGATTCTTATCGAGGGCGTCGCGATTCTCATCCTCGTCCTCTGCGGTCTGCGCGAGGCGATCATGGACGCCATTCCCGTCTCGCTTCGTCACGGCATCTCTATCGGCCTCGGTCTGTTCATCGCTATGATCGGCCTGAAGGATGCGGGCATCATCGTCGCTAACGAGTCCACCATGGTCGCCCTGGGCGATGTACAGTCCGGCGCCTTTATCGTCGGTATCATCTCGATCGCGCTCTCGGTCATCCTGTACTCCATGAAGGTCAAGGGTGCGCTTCTGTGGGGCATCGTCGCCGCCGCCATCGTCGGCATCCCGCTCGGCGTGACCCCTGTTCCGACCGCCATCGTCGCTCCGCTCGATTTCACCACGTTCGCGGCGCCGCTCCAGACCGCGCCCACCGGTGTCATGGGTCTCGTCGAGGCCTTCACCACGCCGGCGCTTCTGCTGTTCGCCTTCTCGCTCATGATGAGCGACTTCTTCGATACCATGGGCACGGCCATGGCCGTCGCCAAGCAGGGCGAGTTCCTCACCGAGGACGGTAAGGTCGAGGATATCCGTCCGATCCTTATCGTTGACTCCATCGCGGCCGCGGTCGGCGGATTCTTCGGCGCCTCGTCGATCACGACGTTCGTCGAGTCCTCTTCGGGCGCCGCTGACGGCGGGCGGACGGGTCTCACCTCCATCGTCGCCGGCGTGCTCTTCCTCACCGCCGCTTTCCTGTCTCCGCTCATCAGCTGCATTCCGTCTGCAGCCACGTGCGGCGCGCTCGTGTTCGTCGGCTTCCTCATGATGACCGATGTGGTCGACGTCGATTGGACCGACGTTCTCGAAGGCTTCCCGACCTTCATGATCGTCGCCGGCATCCCGTTCACCTATTCCATCTCCAACGGTATCGGCCTCGGCTTCATCACCTATGTCGTCGTCGCCATCGTGACCGGCAAGGTTAAGGAGATCAGGCCGCTCATGTGGGTCGCTGCGGCAGCGTTCCTGCTGTACTTCCTTCTCGTCTAGCGCACGTTTCTCGCCAAGATGCCTAGGGGCCGTTCCGTCCGCGGAGCGGCCCCTTTTGTATGCGGACAACGCAGTTGGGGTAGGAGCTATCGTAGCGAACGCGCATTACGATAAGGAGGGCCTTCTATGGCAGATACGTACGATGTCGTTATCCTCGGCGGCGGTGCCGCTGGATACACCGCGGGTATCTACGCGGTTCGTTCCGGGCTCCGCACCGTTGTGATCGAGCAGGGTATGCCCGGTGGACAGATCGCAACGACCGATATGGTGGACAACTACCCTGGCTTCCCTCATATCTCCGGCGCCGAACTTGGCCAGCGCTTTGAGGAGCATGCCGCATCGCTCGGCGTTGAGACGGTCTATGCGATGGTGACTGCGGTAAGCGGTAGCGAACAGGGGTTCATCTTAGAGGCGGGTCCGAGCGGGCCCATAGAGGGATGCGCCCTCATCGTGGCCACCGGCGCCGTTCCTCGAGAAGTCGGCTTCGAAGGGGAGCGTACGTTCCGCGGGCGCGGCGTTTCGTATTGCGCAACCTGCGACGGTATGTTCTACCGCGGCAAGACGGTGTTTGTCGTCGGCGGCGGCAATGCGGCCTGCGAGGAGGCCATCTATCTCTCGCATATCGCACGCGAGGTCGTCATGGTGGTCCGACGGGATGAATTCCGCGCACCGAAAGGCATCGTCGATGAACTCAATGAGGTACCTAACATAAAGGTTCGCTTCAACACCTCGATCACCGAGATTCGCGGCGAGCGGTTCATCGCCGACATCACCTTCCGCGACAATGCCACCAACGATGTTGTGGTGGAGCACTTTGATGAGGGAACGGTCGGTATATTCGTATTCGCCGGGACCTTACCGGTAACCGACCTTGTATCCGGGTATGTAGAGCTCGGACCAGACGGCGGTATCGTGACCGACGAGAATATGGCAACCGGGTTCCCGGGCTTATACGCCGCTGGCGATGTGCGCTCCAAGCGGTTGCGGCAAGTTATCACCGCTGCAAGCGACGGTGCCATAGCGGCAACCTCTGCATATCATTATCTTCGTCAGTAAGTACGATAATATATCTTATGTAAAGTTGGTAGCTGATAGAAAAGAAGGGGGCTCAGTGCGAGCCCCCTTCCGCTATTTCTAGAGGCTATCTGTCAGCCCAGCCATAACCGATGATGAGGCCCTTTTCCTCCGCGTAGTAGGAGCAGAGACCGCCGCAAGGCATGATCTCGGTCTCGGCAGCGGGCCATTTGGCTGAGATGGCTCGGGCGAGCTCATCGGCCGTCTCCTGATTGTCTACATGGTCGATACATACCAGACCACCGGTGAAACCGTCACTCTCCATGCTCTGCAGCACCTTGGCCGTCATCTTCTTTTGACCTCGTGTGGGTGCAACGATCTTGATGGTTCCCTCGTCGGATGCGGTTCCGAGCACGCGAATGTTCAGCCGATTGGCCAGCACGCCCGCCATCTTGGGCATACGGCCGGATTTCATGAGGTTCTCGTAAGAGCTCAGGGAGAAAAGGACGGTGCTATTCTGTTCGAGTGCATCGACATAGGCGCAGGCGGCCTCGAACGTGGTCTCCGGGTTATCCTTTAGGTACCTATCTAATGCGATGGCGAGCATCTCGAGCTTCCCGCCCGCTGCGCGCGAGTTGACAAGATGAATCTGGTGGCCACCCTCACCGACTACCAGCTCCCGGGCCATGCAGGCCGCCTCATAGCTTCCGGAAAGATTGGCGGATATCGTGATAGCGATAACGTGGTCGGCGCGACGGAACAGCTCGGCCCACTCCCCTACGCTGGGACAGGCGCTCGAGCTGGCCGATTTCTCGCTGGCAACGACGCGGTTGAGCTCTGCGACGTCAAGGGCCTCGTCATCGATGAACTCGCGGCCGCCGACGTTGATCTTCAGCGGCGCTATGGCAAACTGCGTATCCGGCGCCTGAGGCTGATAATTCCTGAGATTGCAGCTTGAATCTGCTACGATCGCCCAGCTCATCTACGATCCTCTCCCCTGATTCGCCTCAAGCGGCGTGAAACAGTACACCTACAGTATACCTAGCATCCGATACCAGATGTGCTAGTATTCGTAATTGAATTTATTCAAGCGTGTGAATGAGGTGGCCTATGTCGCGCTCGCGTGTCATCCCCATGTCCGATCATTCCGCGGAGATCACCTCGGAAGACATCAAGCCCACGATTCTGCCCGATGATTTTCTCGATACCGCGCTCGCTCGTGAGGTCCGCGCGTTCCATATGCCCCGGTTCAATCAGATTCCCGATGTGGAGCTCTACCGCGAGCAGGTCATATCGTTCGTCGATTCGGTGCTGGCGCCCCTCGCCCCTTGCGTTGAGGGACCGTGGCTCACGCCGTCGATGGTCAACAACTACGTTAAGGCCCATCTCATCGCCGCTCCCCAGAAGAAGCTGTATGGCCGTGAGCAGATCGCGCGGCTGGTCGTGATCTGCATCTTCAAGCAGGTCCTGTCGATCTCCGCTATCTCAGAACTCTTTGCCATTCAGAAGATGACCTATATCACCGATGTCGCGTACGACTACGTGGCGACCGAACTCGAGCACGCGCTCGCGCAGTTCTTCACGACCGAGGCGAAGGCCTCCCGTGATTCCGCATCCAGGGTGACTCGCGAGTCCCTTCTCGTGAGAAGCGCGGTGCTGGCTTTTGCCGCGAAGGCGCACTTGGTTGGCTATCTCAGCTTCTTGGGATACCAGGAGACCGCCCAGCGCTGAGGCGCGACCATACGCACGACGTGCACAATCGCGGCGGCGTCGAAGCAAAAAGGGAAGCGGGGCGCCGTCAGGGTGCCCCGCTTCCCATGTGCGTGGTATCAATTGTGTAACGTTTACAGCTGGCCGCCGCCGAGGAAGGCGCCGTACCAGGAGATGTTGCCGTACCCTGCCACCTGACCGGGGCGCGTGGCGCCGAAGACCTGGCCGTTGCCCACGTAGAAGGCGACGTGTCCCGGGAAGAAGACGAGGTCCCCATACTGCAGCTCGCTCACATTCGTCGTGAAGCGGCCGGCATAGGAGCGGAAGTAGCTGAGCTGCCCCTCCGCCGTGCGGGGCAGGGTGATGCCGATTTGCTGATAGGCGTAATAGGTGAGGCCTGAGCAATCGAAACCGCCCTCGGCAAGGCTCTCACCACCATAGACGTAGGGCTGTCCGGCCATCTCGAGGGCATATGCCACAGGGCTCGAGACCGTGGCGCTGCCGCCTCCTGTACCGCCGCCGGGCTGGGGGTCGGGGTCGGGCGTGACGGTCGAGATATTGCCCCCGTTGCCCGTCGAGCCGGAATCAGAGGGTGCGTTGCCGCCCCCACCGGACCCGGAGGTACCGCCCTGCTGGCCGGAACCGCTCGATGCCGAACCCGAGTTGTCGCCGGTGATGGGAACGTTAGAGGCGCCGTTCGAGGCGTCCTCGGCAGACTGGACGCCTGCGGCGAGATTCTCGTCCTCTGCGGCCTCCGTCTGGAGCTCTGCCTGCACCTCGGCGGAAAGCGAACTGACGAGCGCCGCGGCGCGCTCCTGGTTGGCGGCCTGCTCGTCGACCTTCGCCTGAGTGTCCGCAAGCGCCTGCTCCTGCTCGCGCTGCTGCTGGGTGAGGGCGGCCTGGAGGTCCTTTACCTTTTCGATGGCGTTCGCTTGGGCATCGTTGACCTTGGTGACGTACACGACGCGTGCGATCAGGTCGTTGAAATCGGTTGAGCTGAGCAGGATGTCGAAGAGATTAACGGAGCCGCTCTTGTAGTCGCTTGAGACGTTGCCGGCGAGAAGGGCCTGCGCCGAGGCAAGCTCCTGCTGCGTCGTCTCGATCTGGTAGGCGGTGTTCTCGAGCGCGGCGCCCGCCTCCTGCAGTTCGCGCTGCAGCTGCTGGTACTCGGCACCGATGGCGGAGAGCTCCTCACGCGCGGCGGCGAGGTCGGTCGCGGTGTCTGCGTAGGCGGCGACGGGCAGGGCGGAGATGTAGGGTGCGACGCCGGAAAGGGAGAGCACGCCGGCAACGGAAAGGGCGGTGACGCAACGGATGGCGCGGCGGGCGCCTCGTTGGCATAACATGTATACGACCTCCGGAAGATGGTTGGGGAACGGTACGGAGTGTCTTCAGTATAGGAGCGGAGGACTCATCGGACAGACGTGTCCCCCCGGTATATGGAAAACCTTCAAAGCTGTGAATGGTTTCCGTAAACGTCGAGAAAGTATTTTTCAGCGCGATTGAACGAGCGAGAACAGCTCGTGATCGCCGAGCTGCGCAAGCGCCTGCTCGGGATGGAGGAAGCACAGCTCAAGGATGCAGGCGAAACCAGCCACCTCTCCCCCGGCCTTCTCGACCAGGCGCGCGGCGGCCGAGATGGTGCCGCCGGTGGCGATCAGGTCGTCAACGAGCAGCACGCGGTCGCCGGGCTGGATGGCGTCGGCGTGAATCTCGATGGTATCCGTGCCGTATTCGAGCTCATAGGTTTCAGAGATGGTTGCGCGCGGCAGCTTGCCCGGCTTGCGGGCGGGTATGAAGCCCGCGCCGAGCTCGACGGCGACGGGGGCGCCTACGAGAAAGCCGCGAGCCTCGGGACCCAGCACCTTGGTAATCCCCTGATCGCGAAAGTGGTCTGCAAGCTCGCGGATAGCCGCAGCGAGGGCCTCCGGATCGGCGAAAAGCGGGGTTATGTCCCGGAAGATGACGCCGGGCTCGGGATAATCCGGAATGGAGGGGATGAAGGCGTCGAAATCAATGGAGCTCATAGCGTCGACCTTTCGTTCGTTAGGCAGTTACCTGCGCGAGCGTGCCCGGATGGGAGCCGCTGCGGGCTCGAGGCCAGGAAGCGGCAGCGGTTCTATGCCGTGCGCATCATGGTCCGCCGTACCCGTTGCCGTGCGCGCCCGTTGCGCGCCTGCGGGCTTTTTCTGAGAGGCGGGGCGGGGTGAGGGTGCAGACGGCGCGTCCTCTCCCTCGGCATGTGAATCGGCGACGGCGCCCGATCCGTCCTGTGCCTTTCGTCCCTCGCTTTGATCGAGCTTCTCGTCGATCTCATCCATATCGGCATCTTCGACAACGGCGTTGAGGGACTCGTAGACGCGGTTTTTGAGCAGGGCGGTCCGCACCCCGTCGGTCAGGTCGTGCAGCTTCTTGAACGCACGCTCGATCTTGGTGTTACGGTCGCCCTCGGAGGTGTCCATGCCGAGCATGCCGGTGAGGACCTGCTCGAACATCGTCGACTCGCGGTTGGCGGCAACGACGTACTGGCGCAGGTTGCGCGGCTCGATATGAAAGCGGGCGAGTTCGGAGGCGTACCGGATGATCTCGAAATCGCGCCCGTCTATGAGCTCGCGGTTCTTGGGGCTCCGCACGATCTTGATGAGGTCGTTCTCGGCGAGCTGCCGCAGGAAGGAAATCTTCACCCCGAGCAGGTCGGGGATATCCTCGATGGGATGCAGCTTCTGCTGCGTCTCCTTCGGTTCAGTCTTCAGCGGCACGTCGGAGAGCAGGCCGACCTCATAGGCGAGCGTCGAGAGGTCGCTGGCGCTCTCCAAGCGCTGCTTGATGACGTTGAGCGGCATGTAACGCGTCTTCTGAAGATGCAGGATGACCTCGAGCCGGTCGACATCCTCCTTGGAGTACTGGCGGTACCCCTTAGGCGTGCGATGGGGCGTGATGAGACCCTCGTCCTCCAGGAAGCGGATCTTGGAGTTGGAGAGGTCGGGATAGGAGCTGCGCAGGTAGTTGACGACCTGACCGATGCTCAGATAGCTGCGCTCGGCCAAGCTACTCACCCGTTTCGATGCGCTCCGGCTTGGTCTCGTGATAAATCAGCGTGAAGGTACCGATCTGCACCGAGGAGCCGTCGCGCAGGGGCGCCGCGTTCACGATGGCGCCGTCGACCCAGGTCCCGTTGAGCGAGCCCAAATCCTCGATGACCATGCCGGTGGGCTTGCGCAGGATCTTGGCGTGCGCGCGGGACACCGTCATATCGTTCAGAAAAATCGCGTTCGCGGGGTCGCGGCCGATCGTCGTCTCGAGGGCGTCGAGCTCGAAGGTGTTTCCCGTCTGGGGCCCCTTGATGATGGTGAGGACCGGCTGGGTAAGCGTAGCGCTCTTGAGCAGGTCGGGAGCCGTGGCGTCGTCGGCAGGCATACGGAAGACGCGGGTCTGATCGCTGCTGTGCTGGTCCGGTGCTTGCATATCGGGTGACATGGCCATAAGAACTCCTATCGGCTACGCGATGCGCGTTTGCGGTTTAATCCATTGTACCCCACGGCTGGGGATTGAGCCGAATCTCTACCGTCCTCAGGATTCAACGATATCGGGATTCAGGAAATCCTCCTCTTCCTCCTCGGGATGCAGGCGAGCCTGATGGATGGCGGAAGCACCCTTGAGGGTGTAGATCACCGCCGTGAGAAGGGAGAACGCCACACCGAGGTATACGAGGTAGATCCCTAAGGGCTGGGCGGCGCCGTCGAGCCCGGGGAGCCATGCCCCGGCATCGGGGAGAAGCGCGGGCCCGGCTACGAGCGGAAGGCCGAGGAGCATGAAGGAGAAGCCGGTCATGAGGAGGGCCGTTGCGGCCTTGCCCGTGTAGACGACGTCGATGGGGCGCTTGTGGAACCGGCGCACTATCGCATTGCCGAGCGCGAGGTACACATCGCGCAGGATAATGACCGCGCAGATCCACACGGGAAGCTCGCCGCGCCACACGAGCCCGACGACACCGGTGAAGAGCAGAGCTCGGTCCACCACGGGGTCGAGGAGCTTGCCGAGCCAGCTCACCGTTTGGGTGCGGCGGGCAATCTGGCCGTCGAGCCAGTCCGTCGAGGCGGCAACCGCGTAGATCACCAGGGCGACATAGCGATTGAAATCAGTTACGAACAGGTACAGGAACACGAAGGTGAGCACGAGGCGGAGAAAGGTGATGAAGTTGGAGATCGTGAAAACCTGGTTCGAGGGGTATTCGGAGGTGCCGATGAGCTCCTTCTTGATTTTCTTCCGCAGGCCCACAGGTCTCCCCCACCTCGGTTTCGCTGACACTAGACGGCATGATACCCAACGGAGGCGCTCTCATGCCGTACATATGAAAAGGGCATCGGATACCCGATGCCCTGAAGCTTCTGGTCGGGACGACTGGATTCGAACCAGCGACCCCTTGACCCCCAGTCAAGTGCGCTACCAAGCTGCGCCACGTCCCGAAGCGATTACTGCTCGCGAGCAGCAAGTGATACTTTACTCAACTCCGCCGGTGAATGCAAGGATTATTTTGCGATTCATCACAGGAGCTATACAGCGGCCGGCAAGGCATGGGCTCGGGTGAGGATCTCCTCGGCGAGGGCGCGCTTGGTGAGCGTCGGGAGCTCCTCCTCCCCCTGCGCGTCGATCCACCACGCCTTATTGGTGTCGCTTCTGAATCCCGAGTCGGGGCGCGTCACGTCGTTGGCGACAAGGGCGTCGCAGCCCTTGCGCGCCAACTTCGCGCGAGCATGGGCCAGCAGATCGTCCGTCTCGGCGGCAAACCCGATGAGCCGCCTCGGGCCCTTCTCACGCGCAAGCGCGGCGAGGATGTCCACGGTGGGGACAACGGGGATGTCCTCGAGCAGCCCGTCCTCCTTTTTCAGCTTATGCTGAGACGGCACGGCGGGTCGATAATCGCTCACCGCAGCTGCGCACACGGCGAGGGTGGCGCGCTCGAACGCTGCTCTCGCGGCATCGTGCATCTGGGACGCCGTCTCGACGGAGACGACGCGTACGCCGGAGGGCGCGGCGATCGCCGTCGGGCCGAGCACGAGCGTCACCTCGTCGGCACCGAGGTCTCGCGCCGCCTCGGCAAGCGCGATGCCCATCTTGCCCGAGGAGCGGTTGCCGATGAAGCGCACGGGGTCGATGGGCTCGAAGGTGGGCCCAGCCGTGATGAGGACGCGCTCGCCGGCGAGTTCGCGCGAACGCGGGAGCGCGTCGAGCGCCGCCCGGGCGATGCGCTCGGGATCGGCGAGACGGCCCTCGTCGATGTCGCCGCATGCAAGATATCCGGAATCGGGGCCGACGAAGGCGATGCCGCGGCCCTTGAGCACGGCGACGTTCTCGCGCGTCGCCGCGGCCCGCCACATTCCGGTATTCATGCCCGGCGCCACCACGATAGGGGCCGGCGTGGCGAGCAGCGTGGTGGACATCAGGTCGTCGGCGATCCCATGCGCCATCTTGGCCAGGATGTTCGCCGTCGCCGGCGCCACGAGGACCACATCGGCCTCCTGCGCGAGCGAGATGTGATGGATAGGGTCCTCGGGGTCATCGAAGAGACCGAGGGCGACCTTCTCGTGCGTGAGGGCGCGGAACGTGACGGGGTCCACAAACCGGGTGGCGTGATCGGTCATGAGCACCTTCACCCGGGCGCCCGCCTTCTGAAGGAAGCGAACGATCTCGCAGGATTTGTACGCGGCGATGCATCCCGTCACGCAGACGAGGACGCAGGGTTGCGCGGCGGCTGGGGTTTCCGGCTGGTCGTTCATGCGCGCTCAGACTCCTCTCTAAGCAGGAGACGGCCGCAGTACGGGCACGTGGCGATATCCCCCTCGCGGGCGAGGTCGTCGAGCGAGGCCTCGGTCAGCTTCATGCGGCAGACGGAGGGCGTGTCGCCGTGCAGCACCTCGACCCCGATACCGTGGTGCGCGCGCACGGAGGCGGTGTAGCGTTGCAGCAGCCCCTCGTCGATGTTAGCGGCGCAGGCCTCTCGCTCGCGGCGTGCGGAGGCAACGCGCTCCTGCACTTCGGTAACCGCCTCCTTGGTGGCCTGCGCCTCGGCGACGAGGCTCTCCTCGAACTTCTGCGTGTACTGCGAAACCTTGGTCTCGCGCTCCCGGGCCTCGGCGAGGGCACGGTGCTTGTCGTTCAAAGAGAAGGCGATCTTATCGAGCTTCTTGGCCAGATCGGAGAGCTCGACTTCCAGCGCCTGCACCTCGCGGTAGTCCTTAAGGCGCTGGGCATCTTCCTGGGTGATGGCCACCTCGTCCTCCGTCGCCTTCTGCTCGGCGACGAGGTCCTCGATCTCCGCCTCGAGGTCCTTGCGCACGCCCAGAAGACGCGCCTCCTCGCTTTTGAGCTTCTGATAGGCCGCTCGCTTGCGGGCGAGCTCCTTGAGCTCGGGCAGCTCGCGCAGGGTCTGCTCATCTCGATCGAGGGCGAGATCGAGTTCTTGCATCTTCATAAGAATCGCAGCGGGGGTCATCGAATCTCCTCTTCCCGGTAGGAACGCCATTGGCGATGCTCATTAAGTATACTAACCTGCTCCGCCGGTAGGCTCGCCTCACGCGCGCAGGCGGCGAGGACCGACGCAAACGGCAGCTCAGACGCATCGTGGCCGATGAGTATCACCGAGCAGCCGCGCGCAGTCAAGTCCTGGCAGACATGATAGCCTGCTTCTCCGCAGATGACGGCGCCCGCGCCGGCCGCAAGGGCGTATTCGCCAGCGTCGCCGAGAGATCCGCCGAGCAGGGCGTAGCGCGCGACGGGCTCATCGCCTGCCCGCCAGATGCGCGGGACGCTTGCAAAGGCCGTGGCTGCCCGACCTGCAAGATCGTCCAAGCGCACGGGACACGTGTCGATAAGGGCGCCCAGCCCCGGCGTTCCGGGATCGCGGGGATGCTCAAGAGAGCTCACCGGCTCGGCCCCCATGAGGCCCGCGAGGCAGCGGCGCGCATCGACCGAGCGGTCGAGGTTCGTGTGAAACGAGAGAATCGCGACGCCGCATTTCACGGCGGCCCACACCGTTGCCGCCGCCATGGGCGTCGAGGCGCTAGGAGCCGGGCTAAAGGTGCCGGGCGCCTTCAGGTAGACCGGATGGTGCGTGAGGAGGACGTTCGCCCCCCGGGCCGCGGCCGCCTCTACGTGGGCGGGCGTAGGGTCGAGGGCGCAGGCGACGCCCGCCACCTGCGCCTCGGGGTCGCCGACCGATAGGCCCACATGGTCCCACGGCTCGGCATCCGATACGGGAAAACGGGCGAAGAGCCTGGACTCGAGCTCTTTGACGAGCATGCGCTTCAGCTCCTTTCCAAGATGCGGGGATGCCCCTACAGCATAG
>DVMF01000007.1 GCA_018715125.1 Candidatus Coprousia avicola
GCTACGAGCCCGAGCAGGTGGGCGGCATCGGCGAGGAGGACATGGTCACCCTCGTTTTGCCCTATATCAGAAGTGCCCGCGAGGGCGTCGAGCGCCTGGGCGCGCTCCTCGAACGCTTTGGCACCTACGAGATGAACGGCATCGCCTTCTCGGACGCCGACGAGATCTGGTGGCTCGAGACCGTGGGCGGCCACCATTGGATCGCCAAGCGCGTGCCGGACGACGCCTACGTGACCATGCCCAACCAGCTGGGCATCGATTCCTTTGACCTGGCCGATGCCGAGGGTCCGCGCCGCGAGCACATGGCGAGCGCCGATTTGCGCGCGTGGATGGCCGCGCACCACCTCGACCTCACGCTCCGCCCCGGCAGCGTGGGCTTTGCCGCCGGCGCCGAGGCTGCCTCCGGCGTGGCGGACACCTTCAACCCGCGCGACGCCTTTGGCTCGCACTCCGACAGCGACCACGTCTACAACACCCCGCGCGCCTGGTACATGCAGCGCTGCCTGAACCCGCACGACCGCTGGGACGGTCCGAGCGCCGCGCACACGCCGGAGTCCGACACCATCCCCTGGTGCCGCGTGCCGGAGCGCAAGCTCACCATCGAGGACGTCAAGTACGTGCTCTCGGCCCACTACCAGGGCACCCCGTACGACCCGTACGGCAAGCTCGGCACCGAGGCCACGCGCGGTCTCTACCGGCCCATCGGCATCAACCGCAACGGTCAGCTCGCCGTGCTGCAGATCAGGCCGGACCGCCCCGAGAGCTGCCGCGGCGTGCAGTGGATGGCCTTCGGCTCCAACGTCTTCAACGCGCTCGTGCCCTTCTACACCAACGTGGACGAGGCGCCGGCGTATCTGGAGAACACCACCGAGCGCGTGACGAGCGAGAGCTTCTACTGGGCGAACCGCCTGATCGCCGCGCTCGCCGACGCGCGCTTCCGCGAGAACTCCGCGCACATCGAGCGGTATCAGGAGAAGGTGGGCGCCCTCGGGCACCGCATGCTCAACGAGACGGACGCGGCGGTGGCCGAGCTCGAGGCCGAGGCGGCGCCCTACCTGCTGAAGGATGCCAACGAGCGCATGGCGGCCACGCTCAAGACCGAGACGGAGAAGCTCCTCGGCCGCGTGCTCCACACCACGAGCCTCGCCATGAAGAACGCCTTCGCCATGTCCGACAACTAGCGCGCCCACGCGGTGTCCCGGGTGCGGGGCGCCGCCTTGGGGCATCTGTGGCCGCCCGGTTACCAAGATGCACCGGGTAACTAAGATGCGCCCGAGCGGGTAGAAGAGGGGCAACGATTCGTCAGCGGGAAAGGTGGACCCATGGCCCAGTCATTTGAGGATATCGTTAACAACATGGTGAACATCGGCCTCGGCGTGGCCGCCACGGCGGCCGAGAAGGGCAAGGAGGTCCTGGACGACTTTGCCGCCAAGGGCTCCGAGGTGCGCGGCGAGGCCCAGCAGAGCGACTTCGCCCGCTCGATGGCCGACGTCTTTGAGCAGGCGGGCGGCGTCTTTACCGACGCGACCGCGCGCTTCAGCTCCACGGGCGCGAGCGTTGCGGAGCGCATCTTGGACGAGCTCATCCTCGCCCGCGTGCGCCCCATGACCAAGACCGAGCGCATCGACTACCTCGCCCACGTGCGCGACCTCGTCGACTCCGTGGACGAGCGCACCGTGACCGTCGAGGTCGAGGTGGACGAGCCCGCCGGCGCGGACGCCCCGGCAGACGAGGCCGGCGCGGAGCCCGCGGACGCCCCCGCCGCCGACGCGACGGATGCGAAGGCGTAGCGCCCCCATGCCGAAGGACAGCGCAGGGCAGGACCACGCAGCGGCCTATGAGCCGCTTGTGCCCGAGGATACGGTGTATACCGAGGGTGCGCCCGCGGAGGAGGAGCCGGTACCGAGCCGTACCGCCCGCCGCCGCGAGCGCGCCGTCGACACGGTGCCCGCCGAGCCGGAGGTCATGGCCGATACGGAGAAGTATCAGCTGACCCCCGTCGGCCGCCGCCGGCGCATCGCGACGATCTTCCACATCGCGCGCAAGTACGAGGTGTGGAACCGCATCACGCCCGTGCGCCTGCGCTGCATGCTGGAGGAGCTCGGCCCCATGTTCGTCAAGATGGGGCAGATCCTCGCCAACCGCTCCGAGATCCTCCCGCAGCGCTTCTGCGACGAGCTCCGGCGCCTCCGCACCGAGGTCGACCCCGTGCCCTACCGCGTGGTGCTCGAGTGCCTCGAGGCGGAGTACGGCCACAAGCTCGGCGAGATCTTTGACGCCGTCGACCCCAACCCGCTCGGCAGCGCCTCGCTCGCCCAGGTGCACCGCGCCCGCCTCGTGACGGGGGAGGACGTCGCCATCAAGGTGCAGCGCCCCGGCGCCCAGCAGGTCATGGCGCAGGACATCGACATCATGCGCTCGCTGGTGCGCCACATCTCGCGCTTTGTGAAGACCGACCAGTTCATCGATCTGCACGACGTGGTGGAGGAGCTCTGGCAGTCGTTCCGCGAGGAGACGAACTTCCTTATGGAGGCGCGGAACCTCGACGAGTTCTACGCCTATCACGCGAGCACGCCCGGCGTGTCGTGCCCGCGCTCCTACCTCGACCTCTGCACCGAGCACGTCGTGGTGATGGACTATATCGAGGGCATCTCCATCGCCGAGCCCGACGAGCTCGTTGGTGCGGGCTACGAGCTCCGCGACGTGGGCGAGCGCATCGTCGACGACTACGCGACGCAGGTGCTCGACCACGGCTTCTTCCACGCGGACCCGCATGCGGGCAACATCATCCTGCGCGACGGCGTCATCTACTTCATCGACCTCGGCATGGTGGGGCGCATGTCCAGCCACGACCGGCGCCTCGTGAAGGACATCGTCTTCGCCGTGGCGGAAAACGACGTGCCCAAGCTCAAGGACTCGCTCATGCGGTTCGCCGTGACGCGCGGCAACAACTCCGAGATCGACCACACGTCGTTTCTCTCGGACCTCGACTTCATCGTGGAGGATTTCGGCAGTCTCGACCTGCGCGACCTCGATATCGGTAAGTTTCTCACGGCGCTCATCAACCTAGCGCGCAAAAACGACGTCGAGCTGCCGAGCGTGGTCACGATGTTCGCGCGCGGCATGGTGACGCTCGAGGGCCTGCTCACCGAGTATCTGCCCGACGTCAACATGATCGAGATCATCACCGCGCACATCAAGCGCGAGAAGAGCAGCTACGCCCGCGCCCGCGAGCTGGCGGGCGATTTGGCGCGCAGCTCCGTGCGGGCGACCAAGGGCACGCTGGAGGCCGCCGAGCACCTGGGGCTCGCGTCGCGCATGCTCACGCGCGGTCAGCTCAAGCTCAACACCGAGGTCATCGGCTCGGAGGAGGTTCTGCGGCGCGTGGGCGCCATCGTGGACCGCCTGTCGATGTCGATGGTCATCGCCGGCCTCTTCATCGGGTCGTCCGTGGTGTACTACGCGCGCATCGAGCCGGTCATCTTCGGCATCCCCGTCATCGGCTTTCTAGGCTACCTTGCGGCGCTGGTGCTCGCGCTCATGCTCGGGCGCGAGATCTGGCGGAACAGCCACGGCAAGCACCGGTAGGCGCGGGAACTACGCCCGGGGTTGCGCCGCGCCCTCGAGTGCGCCCGGCTCCGCCACGTTGACGATCTGGGTGTTGGCGAAGATCCCGGTCGCTGGGTCGTAGGCAAACGTGAGGATGCAGCAGTTGGCGAGCTTCACGTCCTGCTCGCAGCGGGCGTATGCTGCCATCGTCGTCTTGAACAGCGTGATGATCGAGCCGTGCGCCACCGCGAGCACGTCGCCGCCATCGGCCTCCGCCATGAGGCGGCGCAGCGCTCCCACCATGCGGGCGCGGGCGCTCTCCTCCGAGTCGCCGCCCTCCGCCACGAGCGCGTCGCCCGGCTCCCACGGGTTCACGGGGAACTCGCTCATGGGGCGCCCCTCGTAGATCCCGTAGCAGCGCTCCATCAGGCCGTCCTCGTCGGTGCGGGGGAGCGCGGCGAAGCCCGGGTTCTCCTCGATGACGATATCGAGCGTGCGGTGCGCGCGGCCGAGGGGCGACGAGGCCAGGCGCGCGGGCCTCACGCCGTGCTCGCGGTACCAGGCGGCCGCCCGGCGCGCCTGCTCGACGCCGAGCTCCGTGAGCGGGGCGTCGCAGCGGCCCTGTACGAGCTTGCGCACGTTGAACTCCGTCTGTCCGTGGCGCATCAGGTAGAGCGTTGCCATAGCTAGAGCACCTTCTCGTATGCGACGCGGACGGGGTCGGGGTCATCGCGGGTGAGCAGGATGGTGCCGCACGCCGTGAAGCCCTTGCGCTCGAGCAGCCCGCGCATGGGGGTGTTGCCGGGGTGGGTGTCCGCGCGCATGCTCTCGCAGCCCGCGGCGCGCGAGAGGCGCTCCGCTTCGGCAAACAGGGCGCTCATAACGCCGCGGCGCGCGGCGGCGCGGTCGACGGCTGTGCGGTGGATGGTGGCATAGCGGGCGTTGGCGCTCGTCGTCTGCGTGAGCCAGGCGCCGTCGATGGCGTCGTACGTGGGGTCGCCGTCAAACGAGAGGGCGATGGTGCCGAGCGCGGCGCCGGTCTCGTCCTCCGCAAGGTAGCAGTGCCCCTGCGCGACGTCGCGCGCCACATCCTCATGGTTGGGGTAGGTGCCGTGCTGCCACTGCGAGATGCCCAGCTCGGCGATCGCGGCCTTGCCCTCGCGGAGCACGTGCTCGACGGACGGGATGTCGCCCTCGTGCGCCCGGCGGATAGCGATATCTGCCATAAAACCCCCTCATGGTTGCCTATCAACAGAAAGCGCCCCCGTAACGCGATGTCCACCGCGCGTCAGGGGCGAGCTGAAACACTATACCCCAAGTGGGGCCCCGCTCATTCAGCGTATCGTAAGGGTTTTATGGGCCTTCGGTGGGGGTTTCGGCGGTCCGCGCGGCAAAATCCCGGGCGATAGTAAGGTGTGGCGCCCGTCGGGGGCGTTCCGGTGCCCGAAATCAGGGGGTTATTAATTCTAGTGCCTAGTTTGAGGCGCACCTTGAAAGTAGCCGCAAAACCGGCCGGCGCTCTGAGCTGCCCTTTTGTAAACAGGAAGCGCCCCCTCTACTTCAGAAGAGGGGGCGCAACTAGGCACTAGAATGAATAACCCCCTGGCATGCCCATGGGCTGGGGGAGGAGCCTGGCGCCGCGGAAGAAGGTGCCGTGCTCCCAAGCGGCAGACAATCGGCAGGTCAAGGCCCTACAGGGCCATTGTGGCGTCCGCCCGGTCCGCTAGAACGCAAAGAAGTCGAAGCGCGGCGGGAGCTCCTTCACGCCATGGGTGCCCGGCTCCTCGCCGAGCGCGCGCACCAGCTCGTCGGTCGTATCGAAGATGTGCTTCCAGCTGAAGAACACGTCCGGATCCATGGCGAAGTGCTCGCAGATGAGCTCGCAGCCGCGCGGCACCACGGGGTGCATGAGCACGGTCGCGACGCGGAGCTCGGCGAACGCGTCCACGAGCGCCTGGTGCATGAGGGCGTCGCCGGCGGCCTGGTCCTCTTTCTGCGCCGCCTTGGCGGCCTTGCTCGCATCGCTCCAGCGCTTGTTGGCGGCGCGCAGGTACGCGTCGCACACGCCGAGGGCGTGGTGGAACGCGAAGCGGTGGACGTCCTCCTCAAAGGAGCGGATGGCCTCCTCGGCGGCTGCGCGCACCTCGGGCGTCGCCTCGCCGGCGGGGATGCAGCCCGTGCGCACGCTGCTGGGGTCGCCCTCTTTGATCGCCACGCCGTAGAAGCAGGAGCGCGCGAGGCGGTTGAACACGCCCGTGAGCAGGGCGCCCTCTTTGAGGACGGGGTCGATGACGCGCTTGTCGTCGCGCGCGAGGAGCGGCGTGCCGTCCGGGTTCTTGCCGGTCTCGCGCAGGTCGTAGGCCTTCGGCGAGAAACTCACCGGCTTCTCGCCCAGGCCGAGCGAGAGGAAGTGCGCGCGCAGCTGCTCGGCATCGTAGTGCTCGAGCAGCTCCGAGGCGGGCGGCGGCGGCGTCTTGGAGCTCGAGCTCGCCTTCTTGCCCATGTAGAGCACGTGGTAGTTGGCCACGAGCGTCGATTGCTGCATGTTGCAGCCGAGCGCCTCCCAGAGCGCCGTCTGCGCGATGCCGTAGAAGTAGATGTTGTCCTGCCCGATGAACTGGTAGGCGTGCGCGTCCGGCGTGCACCACCAGTCGTGCCAGTCGAGGGACGAGTAGCGCGCGTCGTCGCCTGTGCGCTCGGCCTCGGCGAGCGCGGTGCGGGTGAAGCTGATGGGCGCCCAGAGGCTCTCCGGCCACACCCAGCAGGTGAGCCCGCTGCAGCCGCAGGAATCGTCCACCGGCACGCCCCAGCTGATGTTGCCCGTGATGCGGAAGGGCACGAGCGCCTTGCCCGAGCGGAAGCGCACCCCGCCGCGCCCGAGCACGGCATGGGCCTCGTCGCGCTCGCGCCACGAGGGGAATACCACGGTAAACGAGCTCTTGTTGCCTTCGGGCTCCACCACGGTGTGGGCGGGGAGCTCGCCCTCGACGGCGTCGAACGCCTCGCGGAACTTGTTCTGGATGTAGAGGACGGGGTCGCCCAGCCACTCCTCCATCGTCTTCACCACCACGGGGCGGACGGTGTCGTCGTCCTCGAGCCCGTCGGTGTAGCGCGTGAGGTAGTCGCGGTAGGCGGGAAGGTCGAAGTAGAGGTTCTCGACGGGGCGGAGCTCGGGGGTCTCGCCCGTGAGCGCCGAGACGGGCGCGATGAGCTCCTCGGGCTCGAACTGGTGACCGAGGTCGCACTCGTCGGCGTAGGCCTTCTCTGACTTGCAGCCCTGGATGGGGCAGCGGCCGACCACCTGGCGGCCGTTCAGGAACTGGCCGGCGCGCGGGTCGTAGAACTGCAGGGTCGAGCGGCGGGTGAGCACGCCCGCGTCCTTCAGGCGGTGGAGGATCTCGTCGGTCACCTGCTCGTGGACCTTCGCGGCGGGGGCGAGGGCGCTGCCGCCAAAGAAATCGCATGCCACGTCATAGCCGGCGAGGGTCGCGGCCTGACGGTCGTGGTTCTCCTCCACGTACTCCTCGATGGACTTGGCGTACCCCTCGTCGCAAAGCTTGCGGTAGCTCTCCATGATGGGCGAGCCGTAGCAATCCGTGCCGGAGACGAAGAGGACGTTCTTAGCGCCGATGCGGTCGCGCAGGAAGCGGGCGAAGAAGTCGGCGGGAACAAAGACGCCGCCGACGTGCCCGAAGTGCAGGTTCTTGTTGCCGTAGGGCATGCCCGCCGTAACGATGGCGCGACGGGGCCACGTGGGGCGCGTGTGAGGGGTGGAGGTCTTGGCCATGTGCGAGAAGCTCCTTGGATGCGGAGGGTGGTGATTGCCGAGGGCGGTGCGCGCGTGCGCGCCGTGCGCGACGCTTACGGACGCGGAGGTACCGCCGCCCCACATTATCGCACAGGTGCCCGTGCGTGCGGGTACACTGGTCGACATGAGAAGAATCGGTGACATACACACGTTTGAGGACCGCACCCTGCAGCGGTGGATGACGCACGCGTCGTCTGCGGTGCTCGGCGCGACCGCGGCTCTTGCGGTCGGCCTCATGGTCGCCCTCGGCGCCTGCGCTCCCGGGGCGCTCGACCGGCCGCTCGCCGGCGTGCTCGGCATCGCCCCTCTTGCCTGGTTTGCCCTGTGCGGCTGGTTCGCGGCGTTCGCCGTGGCGACGTTTGCCCTGCTTGCGGTGCACGAGCTCGTGCACGCCGCGCTCTTCAAGCTCTTTGCGCCGCGCGGGGTGCGCATCACGTTCGGCGCCAACTGGAAGGTGGGCATGCTGTACGCGTGCGCCGAGGGCATCGTCTACACCCGCCGCCAGTATCTCGTGATCGCGCTCGGGCCGAGCGTGGCGGTGACGGCAGCGGTGCTTGCCTGCGCGATCGCGGCGGGCTGCCCCGTGCTCGCGGTCGGGATCGCCGGCGTGCACCTGTGCGGGTGCACGGGCGACTGGTATTATGTGCGGACCATCCTCCGCAACCCGGCCGTCACGCACTGCGAGGACACCACGTGGGGCATGCGCCTCTTTGGCGCGGGCGAGGGTACGGGTGCGGACGCCGCTGACGAGAAGGGGGCCGCCGCGTGACGCGTCTTCTGCTGCATGCCTGCTGCGCGCCGTGCTCGCTCGAGCCGGTGCGCCTGCTTACCGAGGAGGGCTTCGAGCCCACCATCTGCTGGACCAACCCCAACATCCAGCCGGCAGACGAGCACGACCGCCGCCTCGCCGAGCTCCGCCGGTGGTGCGCGGACGAGGGCATCCCGCTCATCGAGGCCGCCGAGGACACCGCCCGCTGGGAGGCGCGCGTGGCGCCCATCGGGGCGCTCCGGCGCGAGATGCGCTGCAGGGCCTGCTATGCGCTGCGCCTTGCCGAGGCATGCCGGGTGGCCGTGGACGAGGGCTTCACCCATATCGCCACCACGCTCGCCGTATCGCCCTACCAGCTCTTCGATACCTGTAACGACGTGCTCGAGCGCTTGGCGCGCGCCCACGGGCTCACTCCCGTCGTACGCGATTTTCGTCCGTGGTACCCCGAGGCCACGCGCCGCTCGCGCGCGCTCGGCATGTACCGGCAGAACTACTGCGGCTGCCGGTTCTCGGCGGCCGAGGCCGCGCTCGACCGCGCCCGCCTGCGCGACGAGCGCCGCGCCCAGCATCAGCGCGGCGACGCCTAAATCGGCTCTCCGCTCCCGTTCCCGCCTCTCGGCTCGCGCCGCCCGCCCTGCGCGGGCGGGGCCGCCACCTTGCGCGGCGGGCCGCCGGGCGCGCGCTGCGGCGGCTGGCGGGGCGTGGTAAGCTGTCATGCGGAAAAACCGCGAGAAAGGCCCCATCCATGCGCACCGATGATTTTGATTACGAGCTTCCCGACGAGCTCATCGCCCAGGCTCCGGCCGAGCCGCGCGATTCGTGCCGGCTTCTTGTCCTCCACCGCGGCGAGTCTGTCCAGACGACGGGGGAGACCGTGCCGCTCGCACACGGCGGCAGCGTCGAGCACCGGCACTTCTACGACGTGATCGACTACATCGAGCCGGGCGATCTGCTCGTCATCAACCAGACGCGCGTCATGCCGGCGCGCCTCATCGGCCGCAAGCCCACGGGCGGCATGGCCGAGACGCTGCTGCTCCGTCGCCGCGAGGACGTCGATCCTTTGGGCCATGTGTGGGAGTGCCTCGTCAATCCCGGCAAGCGCCTGAAGCCGGGTGCCGTCATCGAGTACCGCGCGGGCGGGCCGCATGCGCCCGCGGACGCGCCCGTCGTGCTGACGGGCGAGGTGCTCGATTTCGTGCCCGAGAGCCGCGGCGGCCGTCTCGTGCGCTTTGCGCCGGAGGGCGCGGGTGCCGCGGGCGGGCCGCGCACACTCGATGAGGCCATCCACGCGGCGGGGCATGTGCCGCTGCCGCCCTATATCACCGACTACGCGGGCGACCCCGAAAAGTACCAGACCGTGTACGCCATGAAGGAGGAGCATTCCGCTGCGGCGCCGACGGCGGGCCTGCACTTCACCCCCGAGCTCATGCGCCGCATCGAGGAGAAGGGCGCCCGCTTCGCCGCGGTCGAGCTCGAGGTGGGCATCGACACGTTTCGCCTGGTGGAGGAGGACGACCCCACGCAGCATGTCATGCACACCGAGCGCTACCACGTGCCGGCCGAGGTAATCGACGCCGTGCATGAGACGAAGCACGCGGGCAAGCGCGTCATCGCGGTGGGCACGACGGCGGTGCGCTCGCTCGAGAGCGCCTTCGACCCCGAGGCGCCCGCGGCGGACCCCGCCCTGGTGGCGCGCCGTTTTGAGGGGCGCGCAGATGGCGCCGATGTGCTCGGGCACGGCGACGTGGTGGTGCGCGCCGATGCCACGACGAACCTCTACCTCATGCCCGGGTCGACGTACCACGTGGTCGACGCGCTCATCACCAACTTCCATGTGCCGCGCTCCACGCTCATGATGCTCGTCTCCGCCTTCGCCACGCGCGACCAGATCATGGACGCCTACGCCGAGGCCGTGCGCGAGCGCTACCGCTTCTTCTCGTTTGGCGACGCGATGCTGATCGAGTAGGCTGCCTGCGGGCTGTATACGCGCGTCCCGGGCGTCCGTTCGACGGGGCGCGTGCCGCAACCGTTCGCGGGCCGGTATCGACCGTTCGCGGACCGGCGACATTTGCCGGTCTGTTGTGGTATAGGACGTGTGAGCTGCGGGAACAACAGCAGTGAAAAGAAAGTTCGTCGCTTCGAGTACAAGCGGCCGACCGAGGAGGTGGTTCCGATGGGCACAGAAGAGATAGCGAAGGCCGGCGGGACCAGCGCCTGCGAGACCGAGGTCGCGTAGCTTCGAGGGTTTCTTGGTTGGTGGTCCGACGTTCGCCCCGCGTGAGATGGGGTTTCGACCGTTGACGTGGTCGCAGGGGTCACCCGCCGGTATGCATACGGTTCCGTTCCTTCGGGAGTGGTTTGGAGGAGAGTCCACCGTAATAGATAGTTGCCGGGGAGGCACCGCAAACGAGGCGGTGCCTCCCTTGGGTTGTATGCGACCCGCTGCCCCGGGCGAAAGGGCGGCGGGTCGCATGCTCGTGTGAGGCGCTACAGGGCGAAGATGAGCACGAGGGCCACGATCACCACGACGATGATACCGGCGATCGCGGCGCCAAAGCGCAGGCGCGAGGCGCGGGTGCGCTCGCGCACGTCGCTCTCCGCTGCGGCGAGGGCGTCCACCTCCTGCTGCTGCTCGGCACGCTCGGCGCGGTCCGCCTCGAGCCGGGCGGCGATGGTCTCGGTCACCTCGGGGTGCTCGTGGATGTCCTCCGCCTCGTCGATGGTCTGCTGCGCGGCGGTAATCTCGTCGCCCGCATCCTGCTCGGCCTGCTCTTGGGCGCGCTTGGCGTTCTCCTCGGCGGAAATCTTCGCCTTGAGGTCGCGCTGGCGCTCCTGGGCCTCGTCGCGCGCGGTCTGATAGGCCTCGCGCGCCGCATCCGCTGCCTGCGATATCTCGGCAAACGATGCCTTCGCCGTTTCGATAGGCTTCTCGTTCTCGGCCACGGCGCGCTCGGCGCGCTCCAGGGCGTCGGCGAGCTCGGCTGTCACGCGGGGCAGGTCCTCTTGGGCGCGGCGCAGGGCGTCGGCGGCGTCGGCGATGTCAAGCTCGAGCTCTTGAGCGCGCACGCTGTAGTTGGCGGAGTTGGCGGAGGGGTTGCGCTGGACCTCGGCGAATTCCGCCTTGAGGGTGTCGAGCCGCTCCTGGGCGCTCTTGACGGCCTCCTTGGCGGCGGCGGCTCCGGTCTCGTGCTCCGCCTTGGTGCGCTCGAGGTTGCGCTTGGCGTCATCGAGGCGGCGCTGCAGGCGCTGACCCTGCTCGCGGGCGCTCGTCTCGGATGCCTCCGCCGCGTCGACGGCGGCCTTCAGGCGCTTCTCGGCCTGCGCGTCGGCATCCTTCATGCGCTGCAGCTCTTCTTTGAGAGAGTCGATGGTGCGCTGGATCTCCTGCTGCTTGGCCTGGGCGGCGGTGCGGGCCTCCTCCGCGTCGGCGATGCGGTCGCGCCCCTCGGCGAGGATGTCCTCGTAGCGGGCGGCGATGTCGCGGCGGTGGGCGAGCTCGGCCTCCGCGTCGGCGATGGTGCGCTCGAGGCCCTCCAGGTGCTCGCGCGCCTCGGCATGGGCGCGACGGGCGGCGCTCATCTCGCGTACGGCGCCGACGCCCTCGGAGAAGAAGGCGCCCACGGCGCTCGCGGCTCCGGCCGCCGCCTCGGCGACGCTGTGCTCCGGGTCGTGCGCCGCCTCCTGCTCGCTCGGGGCAGGCTCGGCCTGCGCGTCCGCGGTGGGTGCGGGCTCCTCGGCGCGCGCCTGCGCCGCGACGAGGAACGAGGGGATGGTGCCCGTATCGGTCGCGGGGGCGCCCTCGGCACCCGTCGCTTCCGCTGCGGCGGCCGCCTCGTGCGCATTTGCCTCATCGGGTACGTCGGCGGTTGCGCTATCCGGTACGTCAGCGTGGGGACGGTCGGCCTCGGCAGGGGCGGGGGCTGCGGCCTCGTTCTGATCTTCGTTTCGATCTGGTTCTCTATCGAGCATGCTCTCGTTCTCGTCCATCGTATCCTCCCAAAGCGCCGATGCAGCGCCTCCTGCGATTTCGTATGTCCCCATGATACTTGCTCGCGCGGACAAAGGTTAGGTGGAATTGTGTTCCGCTCCGCCGTGCCCGCGGCCCGCCCTTGCCTTGGAGCGCGCTCTAACTAATACACTCGTGCACACGTTACGATCTTGTATGGCGCCGCGCTCGGTTTCGCCGCCGCGCGGGCGCCCGACAGCAGGGGAGGCACCTTTGATCTACCGCGACTTTCAGGATCTCAAGCTCTCGGCCCTCGGCTTTGGCGCCATGCGCCTGCCCGTGATCGATGGCGACGACGGCACCATCGACGAGCCCCGCGCGCTCGCGATGGTCGATTACGCCATGGAGCACGGCATCAATTACTACGACACCGCTTGGGGCTACCATAGCGGCAACTCCGAGCTCGTGATGGGCCGCGCTCTGGCCCGCTATCCGCGCGAGAGCTTCTACCTCGCCACCAAGTTTCCGGGCTACGACCTCGCCAACATGCCCAAGGTCGAGGAGATCTTCGAGCGTCAGCTCGAGAAGACCGGTATGGAGTACTTCGACTTCTATCTCTTCCACAACGTGTGCGAGATGAACATTGACGCCTACCTCAACCCGGAGTTCGGCATCTACGATTATCTCGTGAAGCAGAGGGAGGCGGGGCGCATCCGTCACCTCGGCTTCTCTGCGCACGGGTCGGTCGAGGTCATGCGGCGCTTCCTCGAGGCCTGCGGCAAGGACATGGAGTTCTGCCAGATCCAGCTCAACTACCTGGACTGGGAGTTCCAGGACGCGCGCGGCAAGGTGGAGCTCCTGAAGGAGTGGGGCATCCCCGTGTGGGTCATGGAGCCCGTGCGCGGCGGCAAGCTCGCCAACCTGTCGGAGGCAAACGCCGCCAAGCTCAGCGCGGCGCGTTCCGACGAGGAGCCGGTGGCGTGGGCGTTCCGTTTCCTGCAGGGCATCCCCGAGGTGGTGGTGACGCTCTCCGGCATGTCCAACATGGAGCAGCTCGAGGCCAACATCGCCACCTATGAGACCGAGCGACCGCTTACAGATGAGGAACGTGCGACGCTGCAGGAGGTCGTCGACGACATGCTGGGGCAGGGGACGGTGCCCTGCACGGCGTGCCATTACTGCACGAGCCACTGCCCGCAGGGGCTCGACATCCCGTTCTTGCTCGCGATGTACAACCAGATGCAGATTACGGGCAAGGGAGACTTCATCGCCCCGATGGCGCTCTCGAGCCTGCCGGAGGACAAGCAGCCGAGCGCGTGCATAGGCTGCGGCAGCTGCGCCGCGGTGTGCCCGCAGCAGATCGACATCCCCGGCACCCTGGCGGATTTCGCCGCCAAGCTGGGGCAGTAGGGGAGGGGCGTCGCGACAGACGATTTCCTCTTTTGGGCATCACGCGAACCGGCCCGGGACGTGCAGCGCGGCACGCCCCGGGCCGTGTCATGCGGGGGATCCTGTGTCATGCGGAAGGTCTTTGCTCGCCGCGTTCTTTCTGACGACTGCGGTCCCATGCGATGTTCATTCCCGTGCGGGAGCGTCTTCGGTGCGGCCCCGTGTCAAAAGGCTTTGACACGGGGCGCTGACGGGCGACGGGGGTCAGTAACCCAGCTCCTCGCCGATGAGCACCACGCGGATACGCCCCGTGTGGCGGCTATGGCGCGTGACGACCACATTGCAGCACATGCACTTGGGTGCATGGCAATCGGCGCATACGCCGGTGAGCTCGCAGGGGGTCTCGGTGTGCAGGCGCTCGGCGTTGAGCGGGCACACGGTGGTCTGGATGCGCCTGATGCCCGCCTCGACATCGGCGACGACCTTGTTCATGCCGCAGAGCACCACCACATGCGCGGGGCCGTGCAGCAGAAGGGACAGGCGGTCGGAGTTGCCGTCGATGTTCACGAGCTCGCCGCCCACGGTGAGGGCGTTCGCGCTCATGAAGAACCAGTCGGCCGAGGTGCGGTCGCGCCACATCGCGCGCTGCTCGTCGGCGGTGGTGGCTGTCGTCCGGTCCAGCATGCGGTAGCAGCCGGCCTCGTCGAGCGCGGCCTTCATGCCCGACTCCTTAAAGGTCTCGCTGCCGCCCCAGGTGACGGAGTCGCCGTCTGCCATCCACGACCGTACGAGCGCGACGGCGTCGGCGCTCGTCGGTGCCCAGTGCCCCTCGATGTTGTGCCGCTCGAGCTTCTTGATAACGGTTTGCGCCGTCTTTTCCCACGATGCGATAACGGTTTGGGTGCGCTGTGCCATGGTGTCTCCCATCTCGTCGGTATGTCGCCGGCATGCCATCGGCAGTAGGTACGGTTCTATGGTACCCCGCCCGCCGTGTCGCGCCCTTGCGCAGCAATGGATGGCGGGCCGTTTCGGTTCCAGCGATTCCCGGCTTGTTTACGCAGGCGCGCCGTCTGGATCAGGTCGATGGGCTCGTGCGCGGGGCTGCGGCACTTCTGGGGTGTGAGGTTGCCGATGTTCGGGTTGTTCCCGAACTCGATGAAGACGCTCGTCTGATGCTCGAAGAGCTCGACCGGGTTCGCGTGGAGGCGGAGGAGGCGCAGCGCCGCTCATCTGAGCTGACGCGCCGGGCTGTTGAGCGGTTTCGGGGCGAGGGGAGGCGTGCGCTTTCCGTGGCTCCGCAGGCGCCCCGCCCCGCGCTCGGTATACTGGAAAGCCATGCAACCGCGGTGCCGCTGAAAGGAACCCATGGATAGCTCGCTTTTCCGTTACGACATCATCGCCGAGGACCCCGAGACCCACGCGCGCGCGGGCGTGCTGCACACGCCCCATGGCGATATCGAGACGCCCATCTTCATGCCGGTGGGCACCAAGGCGACGGTCAAGGGCATCCCGTGGGAGACGGTGCACGACCTCGGTGCGCAGATCGTGCTCTCCAACACCTACCATCTCGCCATGCGCCCCGGGGCGGACCTCATCGCCGAGATGGGCGGCCTGCACGCGTTCATGAACTGGCACCACCCGATCCTCACCGATTCGGGCGGCTTCCAGGTCTTCAGCCACGGAGACGCCGTCAAGCTCTCCGACGAGGGCGTGCGCTTCATCGCCACGGATTACGACGGCAGCCACGTCTTCTGGACGCCCGAGGACAACATGGCCATCGCCGAGAAGCTGGGCAGCGACATCTGCATGCAGCTCGACCAGTGCATCGGCTATCCGGCCGAGCGCGCGGACGTCGAGCGCGCCATGGACCTTTCGAGCCGCTGGGCCGAGCGCTGCTATGCGGCTCACACGCGCCCCGATCAGGCGCTGTTCGGCATCGTGCAGGGAGGCATGCACCTCGACCTGCGCGTCAAGAGCCTGCAGAGGCTCGAGGACATGGGCGATTTCCCGGGCTACGGCATAGGCGGGTACTCGGTGGGCGAGGACCACGAGACCATGTTCGAGTCGCTCGAACCGCTTGCGGCGGAGCACATGCCCCGCACCAAGCCGCGCTACCTCATGGGGGTGGGCAACCCCACCACGCTCGTGCGCGGCGTGGCCTGCGGCATCGACATGTTCGACTGCGTGCTGCCCACGCGCACGGGCCGCATGGGGTCGGCCTTCAGCCACGAGGGGCGCCTGAACTTCCGCAACGCGCGCTTCGCCAAGGACCCGGGCCCCATCGATCCTGCGTGCACCTGCCCCGTCTGCACGGGCGGTTACAGCCGGGCGCATATCCGCCACATGGTGACGCAGCACGAGATGCTCGGCGGCATCTTGCTTTCGATGCACAACATCTACTTCCTGCTGAACCTTATGCGCGAGGCGCGTGCCGCCATCATCGAGGGCCGCTACGGCGCCTTTGTGCGCGCGTGGATGGATTCTCCCGCGGCCAACGATTACTGATCGGGTCGGCGGGGGCCGGCGGCTCCCGTCGCCCCGAGCGGGGAGGAACACGATGGAGCTTACGGGTGTACCGCAAAAACCTCGGGTATCGCCGGACCGGCGCGAGCGCGGGACGCGCGAGGAGCGCATGGCGCGCGGGCGGGAGGCCGCCGGCGCGTGCCCGGTCGCGGGGCTTGCGGCCTGGAGGCCCGAGAGGGCTCGCGCGGGCGCCGTGGCGCTTCTCGAGGAGCAGTCGGCGACGCGGGTGGCCGAGCTCATCCCCATCCGGTACGCGCGCATGAGCGCCTCCGCCTTCGCTTTCTTTCGCGGGTCTGCCATCATACAGGCTGCGGACCTCGCCACCCGTCCGGTGTCGGGCATCGAGGTGCAGGCGGAGGGCGACGCGCACATCGCCAACTTCGGCATGTTCCTGAGCCCCACCCGGCACCTCGTCTTCGATATCAACGATTTTGACGAGACGGCGCCCGGGCCTTGGGAATGGGATATCTGCCGGCTTGTCTCCAGCGTGGAGATCTGCGGGCGCGAGCGCGGCTTCTCGCGGCACGACCGGCGCGCCGCGGTGCGCGCGTGCGCGAAGGCCTACGCGCGCGCGATGATGGAGTTTGCCGAGATGGGCGAGCTCGACGTGTGGTATGCGCACCTCGACCTCGATCAGGTGGTCGCGCGCTTTGAGGACGAGATGAGCGGCAAGCAGAGCCGCACGCTCCGCCGCGCTATGAGCAAGGCGCGCGCCAAGACGAGCGCCCGCGCCGTCGAGAAGCTCGCGCGCCTCGAGGGCGGGCGCCTGCGCTTCGAGATGCGCCCGCCCGAGCTCGTGCCGCTCTCGGAGCACCACGGCTACCGCGACACGGTGGAGCTCTCCCGCGCGCTCGTGGAGCTCATGGGCAGGTACTTCGACAGCCTCCCATACGATCGGCGCTTCCTTTTGAACCGCTACCGCTATCAGGACGCCGCGCAGAAGGTGGTGGGCGTGGGGAGCGTCGGCACGCGCGCGTGGGCGGTGCTGCTTGCGGGCAAGGATGCCGACGACCCGCTGGTCATGCAGGTAAAAGAGGCCCAGCAATCCGTGGTCGAGCGCTTCTGGCGGCCCAGCGGCTTCGCGCACGCGGGCGAGCGCGTGGTGCAGGGGCAGCGGCTCATCCAGTCGACGAGCGATATCCTGCTGGGCTGGACGAGCGTCGAGAACCCCCTCGGCGAGAGGCGCGACTACTACGTGCGGCAGCTGTGGAACGGCAAGGGCTCGATCGACCTCGAGGACATTGGCGAGGAGGGGTTGCGCTCGACGGCGCGCCTGAGCGCCTGGGCGCTCGCGCACGCGCATGCGCGCACGGGCGACAGCGTTGCCATCGCGGCGTATCTGGGGCTCGGTCTTCCCAAGAAGGACGCGCGCGAAGCCGAGGGCGCCTTCGCCGACGCGCTCGCGGACTTTGCGGATGCCTACGCCGATCAGAACGAGGAGGATTACCGCCTCTTCTGCGAGAAGATAGCCGCCGGCGAGCTCCCGTGCGCCGCCGTGCCGGGCGCGTAGGCAGGACTTGGAAATCTAGTGCCTAGTTGCGGCGGCATCTCGCAGGTAGGCGTCTTTTGTAGCAAGTGCTCTACCTGCATGTTTGATGGGGCGACGCCCTCGGTCTACTCGGCGGGGGCGCTCCCAACTAGTCCCTAGATTGCCGCGCCCGCGCGTTTCGCGCGTTTGCGCGCTCCCATGTGTAGGGGATCGTCCCGATGAGGAGCATGAGCGCGGGCGCGATGAGGCTCGACGCGTCCGTCTGGCCGCGCGCGATGCCGATGCCGCTGCCGAGTGCGTACATGAGCGCGGAGAGCGCGAACCAGAGCGTCCAGAACCAGCGGGACGTGAAGCGCAGGACCCGGTCCCCCCAGCTTCCGGGGTGCGTCGAGGCGAGGCTCGCGAAGTCGATCATCTGCCGCACGGTCGCGAGTCCCTCGCGGCGGGCGATGCACCAGAGCCAGATACCGCCGACGACGCATATCCCGAGGCGGAAGGCGGCGAAGCCCGTGCTCGAGGCGGGCGCGGGGCCACCGATGCCGGCGCCGTTGACCGCCATGGTGATGAACTGCAGGGCGAGCACGATGCCGGCGACCGTGCAGAGCTCGCGCCGCGCGGCGAGGGCGCGGTCGCGCGCGGCGGGGCCCGGGGAGGCCAGGAGCGCGTCGGCGGTGGTGTTGAGCGCCCGTGCGATGTCGCGCAGGGAGAGCGCGTCGGGGATGGTGCGCGCGCACTCCCAGTTGGATACGGTCTGGCGCGTCACGCCGAGCGCGCGGGCAAGGGCGTCCTGGCTGAGCCCGCACGTCTGGCGCCGCGCCTTGATGCGCGCGGCGATGTCTTGGGACAGGGGCGCGATGCGCGGCGCCGGGCGCCGGGCATCGCCGGGGGCGGGGCTGTTGCGGTGCGGTTCGTCCATGGTTCGCTCGCAATCGTCGGGTGCGTTTCCCCCATCGTACCCGTAAGTTTTGCCCCGACCGTGCAAAACATGTTTGACACGGTCGCTGTGCAGGGGAAACGATGGTTGCCGGAGGAGCGCCGGGCGCGAGCGGCTAGCGGTCGAGATCGGCGAGCTCGCCCAAGTCGGCGAGGTCGAGGCCGCCCGCGTCTACGAGCGTGCCCGGCCGGGCGGCCTGACCCGCATGCGTGGTGGGGATCGCCCCCGAGAGCTGCCCCGCGATGCTCTCGGCCCTGAGGGAGCAAAACGTCTCGAGCGCGTCGACGCCGGCGAGCCAGTCGTCATAGGTCACGTAGGCGGTGGGATCTTGCGCCACGTGCGGCGCGATGAGCTCGCGTGCGCGCCCGACGGTCCTCGCGACCCCGCCCGCTCCCACAAAGCCCTCGACGAGCTCCTCCAGGTAGGCGTGGTAGAGGGCACGGTAGCCGTCTCGCTCCATGAGGCGGCTGAAGAGCGGGCGCCTGGTAAGGATGTCTGCCGCCGCCGGCTCGTCGATGGGGAGGTTGACGTAGGCGCTCGCATCGTCTGCGAGCTCCGGGCGGCCGAGGGCATAGGTTCCAAAGGCGAGGTTGTAGTCCCAAGGGAGCATCTGGATGCGCCCCTCGTCCTCATACAGCAGGTAATTGTGGCCCGTGTGGCCGAGGTAGCCGTCGAGGTTCGCCACGAATACCTGCGCGGCGAAGTAGCGAAGCGTCGCGTCCACATCGACGGCGGCCTCGACCTCGCCCGCGTCGAGCAGCCTGAGCGCGCGGATGAGCCGCGCCTCGGCCCCGGCGTCGGCGGGGGTGAGGGCCTCGTCGAAGATGCCGGGGTAGCGCGCAGGGTCATCACCCAGGTAGCAGAGCGCGACGTCGGCGTTCTCGGCCTCAAGCGAGCGGTAGTCCGGCTTGTAGAGAACGCCGTGGGACGGTCCCCATATGCGCCGCGCAAAGGCATCCTCGGGCTCCTCGACGACGAGGTAGAGGCCGATGCGCGCGCCGTTTGCACGCACCTCGGCAAAGCTCGTCGCCGGTGCGGGCACGCCGAGGTGGCGCATGAGGGCAAACGCGAGATGGGTCTTGAGATAGCTGTTGTCCTGAAACGAGGCGTCGAGCGAGAGCTTGTCGAGACCGTGGTAGGTGAGGCCGGCGCGATAGTGGTCGAACTCGACCTTCATGCTGAAGCGCGCAAGGCCCCGGCGGACCGCGTGCGAAAGCGAGTTGTTGCCCTTGGGGCGCAGGCCCGCCCCCGCGAGGCGCTCTCCATCGATGACCGCATCGACCTCGACGTATTCCTCCGCGGCGGCGTTCGCGACAAAGGCGTCCCAGTCGGCGACGGCAAGATCGATGGTGTGGACGCGCGCGTCGTCGAAGAGCCGCTCGAGGTAGCCCGTGTTGCGCGCGGGGCGGACGATGCCGGCTGCCCCGGCGGCGGCGAGTGCCGCGGTGAGGCCGAGTCCCGCGGCGAGGGCGAGAAACGCCGCGCGATCGAGCGCGCGCTCGCGGGGCCGGGCGGCGCCTCCCGGGCAGGGGCGGGCGCTTTGGGCGCCGGGGCCGTAGCGGTCCACCGTCAACCCTGGTAATCGCCGTTGTAGGATACGAGCAGCGCCTCGGTTACCGCGGGCAGCGCGTCGAGCGCGGCCACGATGTCGGTTGCCCCGTCCGCGAGGCGCACCTCATAGGTGAGGTCGAGCGCGCCCGCTGCGACCTGCTTCGCCTTGAGGCTCTGGGCGCGCGTGCCCGTCTGGATGAGCGCGGTGACCTCCGCCTCGTCCGCATCGGCGCCGCAGCGCACGACGAGGAGGTAGGGTCGGTCGTTGGCGGCGCGCCCCGTGAGCAGGAGCAGCGCGAGCCCGATGAAGATGCAGCCAAAGATCGCGAGGAAGAGCAGCCCCGCCGCGAGCACGATGCCCGTGGCGATGCACCAGAAGAGAAAGACGATGTCGAGCGGCTCTTTGACCGGCGTGCGGAAGCGCACGATGGAGAGCGCGCCCACCATGCCGAGCGAGAGCAGCACGTTGCTCGAGACCGCGAGGATGACGAGCGTCGTCACGAGCGTGATTACCACGAGGCAGGCCCCAAAGGTCGAGGAATAGAGGATGCCGGTGGTGGTCCTGCGGTAGATGAGGAAGATGAAGAGGCCGAGGGCGCCGGCGAGCACCATCGCCACGACCATGTCGATGAGGGGGACGGCGGTCATGCGGTCGAGAAAGGCGGAGGTGAAGATGTCGTTGAAGGTGGTCATGGATAATCCTCAGGGTCGGGGGCGCTGACAGGGCGGGCGTCTACTCGAGGCGGCGGGCGAGGGCGTACTTGGACCATGCCGTGCGGGCCGTGCCCGGCCGGACGGCGTCGGCGACCCACGCGGGCAGGAAGGCATCGTACTTCACCTCGACGACGGCCTCGCCGGGTGCGACGGGTACGAGCAGGCGCGCCGGGTCGAAGAGGGCTTCCGGGTGCGGGTGGGCGCGCACGTCGGTGTCGAGCGTGATGCGGACGTTGCCCGCACGGTGGAGATAGGCCTCGCGCTCGTAGGCGACGACGGTGCGCGCGACGAGGGGCTCGGCTGCCGTGAGGGCGCAGAACTCGGCGAGCACGGGGTCGAGCGGGCTGTCGGGAGGGCTGAGCGCTGCCATGAGGGAGGCGTCGGTGGGGCCCGGTGCGGCGAGCACGTAGGCCTGCTCGGGCGTGAGCGCCGCCTTCGCCTTGGTGCCCAGGCCCGCGCGCTTCACCTTCTTCTCGATCACGAAGGTGCGGGGTGCGTCGCCGGCGTCATCCGTGTACGTTCGCAGCCGCCATTTGGCGCGCCGGGAATAACCCTCGTGCCCGGCGCGGAGCGCCCCGTCTGCCGGCGTGTCGAAATAGAGGCTGCGCACGGTGTAGCGGCCGTCCGCTCCGGCGTGCGGGTCGCGGTGGAGCAGCGCGCCGAGGCGCCGTGAGAGCACGAGCGCCTCGGCGGCGGGTACCGCGAACTTGAGCTCATGGCGCGGGGTCATCGGCGTGCGGGGTCCGCGCTAGTCATCGTAGCCGGAGTAGCCCGAGGCGCTGTCGTAGCCGGAGTTGCTGTCGTAGCCGGAGTAACCCGAGTTGCCGCCGGATGGGGCGGGGGCGGGCGTCGGCGCGGGCGCCGGGGTGTACGTCGCGCCGCCGGACGAGGTGCCCGTCGCCGCGGGTGCCGAGCTCGCGGGTGCCGATGCGGCGGGCGCCGAGGCGGCCGGTGCGCTCGCGGCGGGCTCGACGTAGTCGGTCACGCCGTCGTTCAGCGCACCGTAGTCGGAGTCGTAGTAGTCGGTCACGCCGTCGTTGTCGGGGCCGTAGTCGGTGTCACCGTAATCGGTCCAGCCGTAGTTGCTCGCCCCGGTGACCGTCATGGGCGCCGTGAGGTTCTGGCTCACCACGTAGGACTGAGAATCGTGCACGATGTTGCGCAAGAAGTCGCTTGAGGGCAGGCTCGAGCCACGCTCGACCTCGAGGCCGATGGCGTTGGTGCCCGCACCCTCGACCTCCTCCACAAAATAGCCGGCCTCGCGGATCTTGGTGACGAGCCCCTGCACGGCGGCGCGGCACTCCTGCCCCTCATAGGAGGCGAGGTCGAGCGCCATCGCGCGGGCGTCGTCGTTGAGCTCCTCGACGCCTACGACCTTGCCCTGGGCGTCGTAGTGAATGGCGAACTCGGGATTCACGCGCAGGATGAGGGTGCCGCCACCCTCGGGGTAGGGCAGCTGCTCCTCGGCTGCGGCGGTGTCCTGAGTTGCCGGCGGCGCAGCGAGTATGCCCGTGCCCTGAGCGAGGGCGAAGCCGGCGCCGCCGCCCACGATCAGGGCGAGCAGTGTGGCGAGCAGGACGGTCAGGTTCTTGTTCGTCATGGCGGTCCCCTATTGTCCGATAACGTGTCGAGGCGGAGTGCCTCCTTGTCGATCGGCTCCCCGCGTGCGGGAGTCGGTCGCCCGGAAGGGGAGCCTGACTCTCTTGTACCATGCCGCCGCCGGCATATTGACGAAAACGCCGTAAGTGTTATGTAAGGTGCGGTGCTCGTTCTGTAAGGTTCGCGTAAGGTGCGCGTTCGCCGAGTGCTCGCGACCGCCCGCCGATTTGACAAGCGGATACGGGCGCGCCGCCGCGGGCATCCGGCGCGGCCACTGAGGGTGCGCCGGGCGGCGCCCGTGGGTACCATGAGGGCAACGCATGCGCCGCGCGCGGACGCAAGGTCCCCGGCGCGGCCGATTTCGACAGGAGGGCTCGCCCATGGCAGACAACGACACGCGCGAGGCGGGGGAGCGCACCTACTACCGCGGTCCCGTGATGATGCGCGGCCGCATGATCCCCACCGACAACACCTACGCCAACCTGCTCGCCCCGGAGAAATCGACCGACTGGCTGCACATGGACCCCTGGCGGGTGCTGCGGATCCAGGCGGAGTTCGTGGACGGCTTCGGCGCGCTCGCCGAGGTGGGCCCCGCGGTCGCCATCTTCGGCTCGGCGCGCACGCAGCCGGACGACCCCATGTACGCGGCCGCGCGCGAGACGGGGCGGCTTCTTGCCGAGCGGGGAGTCGCCACCATGACGGGCGGCGGCCCCGGCATCATGGAGGCGGCCAACCGCGGCGCGGCGGAGGCGGACGGCACCTCCATCGGTCTGGGGATCGAGCTCCCGCACGAGCAGGAGCTCAACCGCTGGGTCAACCTCGGCATGACCTTCCGCTACTTCTTCGTCCGCAAGACCATGTTCGTCAAGTATTCGGACGGCGCGATCGTCTTCCCGGGCGGCTTCGGCACGCTCGACGAGCTCTTCGAGCTCCTCACCCTCGTCCAGACGCACAAGGTCGCCCGCACGCCGGTGGTGCTTATAGGGTCCGACTACTGGCGGGGGCTCTTCGATTGGATCGACGGGGTGCTCCGCGGCGAGGGCATGATCTCTGAGCTCGACCCCAAGCTCGTGCATATTACCGATGAGGTCGCCGAGGCCGTCGCGCTCGCCACGAGCGGCATCGGGCGGTAGGCGCGCGGCCGGGCGTTCGCGCGGCAGGCCGCCATGGCGCCGGCGCTCACACCGCCGCGGCCGTTGCGGAGGGCGGCGCGCCGCGGGCGACGGCGCCTTGGCCAAAGGCCGATTTCTCGGTCGGATGCCGGACGGTTTGGCCTACGATGGATGCCGAACGCGATACCGACGGCGAAAGGTGAGGCTATGGCTGACGAGAGAAGCGGACGGCGACAGGGCGGCAGGCAGAACCCGCGGCGCGAGGGGCGCGCCCGCGCGGCTGAGCGGCATACGGCCGAGGTCGCCGGGCGCCTGGCGAAAGACATCGAGCGCTCGCTCGGCGGGGTCAAGCGCTATGACAGCGCACCCAAGGTGAAGGTGCCGGCCGCGCCCGCGCCCGTCGCCGAGGAGCCGGCTGAGGCGGCGGCGCTCGAGGTCACGGCGACCGAGCCGGCCGAGGCCGCGGCGCCCGAGACGGCCGCGCCCGCGTTGCCCCAGGTGAGTGTTGTCGACGCCGATTCCGTGGCGGCCGTGCTCGAGAACGGCCGCGGGTACGCGCAGTTCTGCGACCTCGCGCTCCTCGACTTCGCGAGCTTCGTCAACCCGGGTGGCGGCTATATCCGCGGCGCCTGGGCGCAGGAGGAGGCGCTCTGCGCGGAGTCGTACCTCTACAACGTGCTCGAAGAGCAGCGCGCGTGGTACCAGGAGAACCGCCGCCGCAACATCAACTGCGAGCTCTACCGCGACCGCGCGCTCGTCGTGCCGGCCGTGCGCTTCGAGCGGGGCAAGATGCACGCCTACGCCGACGTCATCGTCGCCGCCGCGCCCAACGCCCGGCGCGCCCGCGAGGAGTACCACGTGACCGACGAGCAGCTCGAGCGCGCCCTGCGCGACCGGATCCGCCTCGTGCTCGCCATCGTCGACGACCTGGGGCGCGAGAAGGTCGTGCTCGGCGCATGGGGCTGCGGCGTCTTTGGATGGGACGCCGAGCAGGTGGCCGAGGCCTTCCGCCAAGAGCTCGCCTCTGGCCGGTGGGGCGTCAAGCAGGTGATCTTCGCCGTGCCGCAGACGCGCTACGACGACAACCTCGCCCAGTTCCGCCACGTTCTCGGCGCCTTCCCCACCGCGCCGGCGCAAAGCTATGCCGAGGCCTCTGCCAAGGCCGCCCAGGCGCGCGCCGCCGAGGAGGCCGCCCGCGCGGACGATGAGGATGAAGACGACGATTGGCGCAAGTATCTCTAACCCGTCTGCCGTCTAACGGAGAATCGGCGCATCCCCTGTGATGGAGATGCGCCGATGGCGGGGCTTCCATATGCCGATGCCCTTGCGGGGCGGCCGCCGTAGTCGGTGGCCGCCCCCGTGCTTGTCCTGCGCTTAGCGGTCGATGCGCTTGATGGCGATGCCCTCGACCGTAAGGGTGATCCCCGCCGCGATGAGATAGGCGGCGATGAGGTAGCTCAAGACCACGCTCGAGATGAGCGGCATGAAGATGAACGCGATGCCCAGGATGATGTTGAGCACGCCCGTCGCCGTCCCCATGGACGAGGCGGGGATCTGGTAGTAGCGCATCTGCCGTGCGAACGAGATGCGCTCGACGCCCGTCATGATGAGCATGAACGCCAGCAGGTAGATGATGGACCCGGCGAGCACGCTCGTGGGAAGCATGAAGAGCAGCAGCGCCAGGATGGCGTTGAGGATGCCCGCGGCGAGCTGCGTGCCGTTGCGGAAGAACTCGGGCGTCTGCGCGTAGGTCGCGATCTGCCCGATGCCGTGGACGAGAAGGACCGCCACGATGACGCCCTGCACGAAGGAGTACGTGCTGAGCGGCGCCACCATCGCCGCCACGCCGGCGAGCGCGAGCACGATGCCGAAGACAATCATGCCCGCCTTGGCGCGCCCGGCCATGCGGTTCCACTGTTCGATATAGTCGCTGATGTAATCGTGATCTGCGTCGTACCACTTCATGGTGCAACCTCCATCTGAAAAGCCCCCAGCCGATTGTCCGGTTGGGGGCATGGTGTTACTCCATATCTACCCGCGGCAGCGGGGATTAAGCTCCGCGAATGCAAGGGGCGCAAAGCTTAAGTCGGCCCTAAGGAAGCGCCGAGCGGCCCCGGGGGAGCGCTGGGCGGCCCCGGGGAAGCGCTGGGCCCGCGGGCCAGCGTCCGTCGCCCCTCTGGGTATACACAGCTTTCTGATTTGCGTATACGCAGGGCTCTTTGGTATACACAGCTTCTTGTTTTACGTATACCGAGGGCGATCGGGTATACACAGCTTTCTGATTTACGTATACGTAGGGCTCTCAGGTATACGCAACTTTCCGATTTGCGTATACCTGAGGAACTTGTGTATACCTAGATGGCCTGCCGCAAGCGTTTTCCGTTGGCGGATAAGCCATGTACCTGTGGAAATGCTAGGGCGCGTGAGAATTAACCCCTTGGTTGGGTATACACAAACGACCTAGGTATACGTAAGTCGTGTAGTTGTGTATACCTGGGCCTCGGAGGGTGCCCGGGTGCTCGGCGGCCGTGCGCTTGCGTATGGCCAGCTGAGGGGCGACCGCACCGGTGCTGCCAGCGCAGCGACCCTAATACTGCCACATGTGGTCGAGGGGGCCGGAGCCCTGGCCGAGGTCGAGGCCGGCGGCGAGTGCGCCCGTCAGGTACGTCTTTGCCTGGTTGATGGCGTCCGCGAGGGGCATGCCCTGGGCAAGGCCGCAGGCGATGGCGCTCGAGAGGGTGCAGCCGGTGCCGTGCGTGTTTGCCGTCTCGATGCGCGTGTGGCGGAACCACGTGGTGTTCGGCCGGGCGGCGGGGTCGGCTGCGGGCTCGGCGAGCACGTCGTTGGCGTCGTTTACGTTGTGGCCGCCTTTGAGGAGAACGGCGCAGCCAAAGCGCCGCACGAGCGCGCAGGCGAGCTCCTCCTGGTCGTGTGCGGTGGACACGGGGGAGTCGACCTCGGCGAGCGCCTGGGCCTCGAGGATGTTGGGTGTGATGACGGTGGCGAGGCCAAAGAGCCTGCCCGTCAGGGCGGCGACGGCGTCCTCGCTGATGAGCCTGGCGCCCGACGTGGCGACCATCACGGGGTCGACGACGACGTTTCTCGCCTGCCAACGGGTGAGCCGCTCGGCGATGGCCTCGATGATGCCCGCCTGCGACACCATGCCGATCTTGACGGCCGCGGGCGGGATGTCCTCGAAGACGGCGTCGATCTGGGCGGCGACGAACTCCGGCGTGGCGTCGAGCACGGAGCGCACGCCCGTGGTGTTCTGCGCGGTGAGCGCGGTGATGGCCGTCTCGGCAAACAGGTGGTGCGCGGCGATGGTCTTGATGTCCGCCTGGATGCCCGCCCCTCCGCTCGAATCAGAGCCGGCGATGGAAAGGACGGCGGGTAGGGTCTTGGTCTGCATGGCTGCCTCGGCAATCTGGCGCTATGCGCCCGAGAATGGAAACGGGACCGGCCGGCGTGGTCGGTCCCGTTTGTCGTACCCAGCCGAGGCGATGGGCATACATCCGTCGACGGGGGCTGACGGCGCGCCACCGTGGGGCCGCGGCCCGCAAGGCGGCTGCGCGCCCGCGCGGTGGCGGCCGGGGGTGCGGGCGTCAGCGGCCGAGGGCGGCGGCGACGGCGTCTGCGAGCGCGCGGGTCGCCGGCTCGATGGGGTCGGCGGCGAAGATGGCCGAGACCACGGCCGCGCCGTCGACGCCCGTGCCCGCAAGCTGGCCCACGGTCTTTAGGTTGAGCCCGCCGATGGCGGTCACGGGGATGCTCACGGCGGCGCAGATGCGCGCGAGCTCCTCAAACGTGACGTCGACGGCGTCGGGTTTAGTGGGGGTGCCGAAGAGCGCGCCCACGCCGAGGTAATCGGCGCCCGCCGCTTCGGCAGCGAGCGCCGCCTCGACCGTCTGGGCCGAGACGCCGATGATGGCGTCGGGCCCCAGGATGCGGCGCGCCTCGGCGCACGCGGTGTCCGACTGGCCCACGTGCACGCCGTCGGCGCCGGAGAGACGCGCCGCCTCGACGTCGTCGTCGATGAGGAAGGGCACGCGCGCCGCGCGGCACAGGGGGATGAGCTCGGCCGCCTCGGCAACGATCTCATCGGTGGAGAGGTGCTTCTCGCGCAGCTGCACGAACGTGGCGCCGCCGGCGATGGCCTCGCGCACGCACTGGGCAAGCGTCCGCTCGCCGAGCCAGGCGCGGTCGGTCACGGCGTAGAGGAACATGCCGCGCCGGATGTCCTCGGGGGTCCAGGGACCGCGGGCGCGCTGCCGTTCCGGCGCTGCGGCGGCACCGGCGCCTGCGGTACCGTGCGTCATCGCGTCTTCCATGGCGTCACACCTCCTCGATGCGGGCGGCCTCGGCGAGGGCCGTGCCGGTGAGGTTGAAGGCGGCGTCGATGAGGTAGGTGCGGAAGCTCGCGTTGCCGTCGAGCGCGCCCATCCGTCCGGCCGCGACCTCGCCCGCGATGCCCCAGCCGGCGATGGCGGCCACAGCCGCCTCGAGGGGGCTGTCGGGATTGGCGACCGCATAGGCTGCGATGATGGCGTCGAGCATGCAGCCCGTGCCGGTGATCTTGCCCATGAGGGCGGAGCCGTTTCTGATGGCGACGGCGCGCGCGGCGTCGGCCACGAGGTCGATGGCGCCGGTGATGGCGACCACACAGCCGAGCTGCGCGGCGAGCGCGCGGGCGAAGGAGGCGGATGCGGCGAGGTTCTCGTCGGTCACGGCGTCGTCCGGGTTGGCGTCCACGCCGCGCGTGGCGGCCGCGGCGCCCGAGAGCGCGCGGATCTCGCTCATGTTGCCGCGCACGACGGTCACGGGCAGGCCATCGACGAGCGCGCCCGCCGTCTCGGTGCGCAGCGCGCTCGCGCCGGCCCCCACCGGGTCGAGCACGATGGGGTGGTGAAGCTCGCCGGCGATGCTACCGACGGCGTGCATGGTTGCCGCGGTGCGGGTGCCGAGCGTGCCGATGTTGAGCACGAGGCCGCCGCAGATCCGCGTGATGGCGCAGGCGTCGGCCTCCTCGTCGGCCATGATGGGGCTGCCGCCGCACGCGATGAGCGCATTGGCGACGTCGCACGCGGTCACATAGTTCGTGATGCAGTGCACGAGCGGATTCGTGGCGCGGACGCGCTCGAGAAGCTCGGCAAGCAGGGCGGTTTGCATGGCGAGGGTCCTTTCCTGGGTGCGCTCGAAGGGCTGCCGGCGCCGCGGCGCGCTCCTCGAGCGCAGGGGGCTACTCGGCGTCGAGGTCGATGGTCGTCCCCTCAAAGATCTTGTTGACGGTGCGGACGGCGCACATCTTGCCGCACATGGTGCAGGTGCCCTCGGTGGACGCGGGGGACGCTTCGTAGCGCGCCTTGGACGTCACGGGGTCGAGCGCGTACTGCCACATCTCGTCCCAGGCGAGGCGGCGCCGCGCGTCGCCCATGCGGTCGTCGGCCTCGCGCGCACCGGGCACGCCCTTGGCGATGTCGGCGGCGTGGGCGGCGATGCGCGTGGCGATAAGGCCGTCGAGCACGTCTTTGGCGTCGGGCAGGCACAGGTGCTCGGCAGGCGTCACGTAGCAGAGGAAGTCCGCGCCCGCGCTCGCCGAGATGGCGCCGCCGATAGCCGCGGTGATGTGGTCGTAGCCCACGCCGAGGTCCGTCACGAGCGGGCCCAGCACGTAGTAGGGGGCGCCATGGCAGAGGCTCTTCTCAAGACGGACGTTCGCCTCGATCTCGTTGATGGGCATGTGGCCCGGTCCCTCGATCATCACCTGCACGCCGGCGTCCCAGGCGCGGCGGGTGAGCTTGCCGAGCTCGATCATCTCGGCCGTCTCGGCGGCGTCGTTGGCGTCGAAGAGGCAGCCCGGCCGGCAGGAGTCGCCGAGCGAGATCGTGACGTCGAACTCGTGGCAGATCTCGAGGACCTCGTCGTAGAACTCGAAGAACGGGTTCTCGTTGCCCGTGACCTCCATCCAGCCGAAGAGGAGAGACCCGCCGCGGCTGACGATGTTCATGAGGCGGCCGGTCTCCTTGAACGTCTTGATGACGGAGCGGTTGATGCCGCAGTGGATGGTGAGGAAGTCGACGCCGTCCTCGGCGTGCGCGCGCACGGTGGCGAGCAGGTCCTCAGCCGTGAGCTTGACGAGCGGCTTCTCCATGTAGCCGATGGCATCGTACATGGGGACGGTGCCCACCATGAGCGGGGTCTTCTGGACGAGCTCCTGGCGGAAGAACCGGGTCTTGCCGGAGTTGGAGAGGTCCATGATGGCGTCGGCGCCAAACTGCTCGGCGCAGCGCACCTTCTCCCATTCGACGTCTGCGTTGGCGACGTCGCCCGAGATGCCGAGGTTCACGTTCACCTTGGTGGAGAGGCCCTCGCCCACGCCGCGGGGCTCGAGCCCCTGGGCGAGATGGCGGATGTTCGCCGGGATGGCGATGCGCCCGGCGGCGACGCCCTCGCGGATGAACTCGGGGTCGCGGTGCTCGCGGGCGGCCACGGCGCGCATGGCGTCGGTGATGATGCCCGCGCGCGCGAAATCAAGCTGGGTCACCGGCGCGCCGGCGGCGGTGGGGTTCGAGTCGGTATGCGATGATGCGGTCATGTGAACTCCCTTCGTTGGCATTACCCACATCAGGTTCCTCGGGTCGGGGCGGGCGCGCCCCCTCTCAGCCTGCCGTCCTGCCCTGCAAGCTCCCCGTATGTCGGCGCGGATGTCCGCGCTGCTTCGATTATAGCCTCTGGCACCGGTAGGTTATAGCCCCGTGGTCCCGTGGAGATGCCGGCGGTCCTGCCGCGTGCCTCCCAATCCCATAGAGCGGCGTCTCACGGAGGCATTCGCCTGCGCGACGCCGCCGCGCCGCCTATTACTAACCCCCTATGGACAAAAACCGCCGCGAAATAATGATTGCCGCCCCGATTGCGGCGGGTTTCGGCTGTTTTCCGCCGCGAGAGGCCGTGTTTTCGCCATCGCCGCAGTCGACGGCGGAAGCGCTGCGAAGCTCGTCGACGCCTGTAGCTGGGCAAATGCTCAACGGCTCCGCACGGCCCCGTCGAGAGCGCCCCGGCGGGGGAGGGACCGTTCGTTATTTCGATGCGGTTTTTGTCCAAGGGGTCAGTGCCTGGCGTCTGCGCCCCGCGCGATGTCGAGAAGCCGCGGCTCGGCATGCGCCGCCCCGTGGAGGGGATTGGATGAGACATGCTGCGTAACAGTGAGTAAACGTTACCGCAACCATTTACTCGGTGTTGCGTAACCGTTTACTCAATATAAAGGATTCAGCAGAAGAGTAATCGTTTACCCTTTCAGCTAGAGAGAAGAGTAAACGATTACTCACCGGATGAGTCGGCGTGCAAGGCACATGCACACCCCGCTCGATTCCGAGGAAGGAGCTGATGCGACGTGGATCTTTATCCCAGTATGATGTGCGCCGATTACGGCAAGCTGGCGGATGAGGTGCGAGCGCTCGACGCGGCGGGCGCGGATTCGTTCCATTGCGACGTCATGGACGGCAGCTTCGTGCCCAACATGACCATGGGTCTCATGGACATCAAGGCCGTGCGCGCGAGCACGAGCAAGCCGCTCGACGTGCATCTCATGATCGAGGACCCGCTCGGCAAGCTCGACCTCTTTGTCGAGGCGGGGGCGGACGTCATCTACATCCACCCCGAGTCCGAGCGCTTCGTGGCCAAGGCGCTCCTTGCGATCCGTGACGCGGGCTGCGCGCCCGGCCTCGCGATCGACCCGGACACGCCGGTCGCGGCCATTGAGGACATGCTGCCCATCGTCGACTACGTGATGGTCATGACGGTGAACCCCGGCTTTGCCGGCCAGAGCTTCCTCGAGTTCACGCTGCCCAAGATCGCGCAGCTCGCCGAGCTCAAGCGCGCGCACGACTTCACGCTCGTGATCGACGGTGCGTGCGCTCCCGAGCGGATCCGGCAGCTGAGCGGCATGGGCGCGGACGCTTTCGTGCTCGGCACGAGTGCACTATTTGGCCACGGCGACTACGCGCAGAGCATGAGTCGGCTGCGCGCGCAAGCATAACGGAGGGCGCGGGCCGATCTCGCGCCAGACACGCGATACCAGAAAGGAGGGATGCGTTATGAGGATTGGAATCGGCAACGATCACGTGGCGATCGAGCTCAAGAGCATCATCAAGGAGCATCTCGAGGCTCAGGGACATGAGGTCGTGGACTATGGCACCGACAGCGCGGAGCGCTTCGACTATCCTATCTCGGGCTATAAGGTGGCGCGCGCCGTCGCCGCCGGCGAGGTCGAGCGCGGCGTGCTCATCTGCGGCACGGGCGTGGGGATCAGCCTTGCGGCCAACAAGGTCCACGGCATTCGCGCCTGCGTGTGCTCGGAGCCGTACTCGGCCAAGCTCAGCCGCGAGCACAACAACACGAACATCATCGCCTTCGGCGCGCGCGTGGTGGGCCAGGAGCTTGCCAAGATGATCGTCGATGCCTGGCTCGGCGCGGAGTTCGAGGGCGGCCGGCACCAGCGCCGCATCGACATGCTGGCCGAGATCGAGACCACCCAGGCCCTCGCCGCGGCCGAATGGCAAGCGATGGACGCGACGGAGTAATCGGCATGGACGGGGCGTTGCGCGCAGGCGCGGCGCCCTTCTTATCGAGATGGGAGCAGGAATGGCGAAGCGGTATGTGGGTATCGACATGGGGGGTACGCACACTCGCCTAGGTGTGGTGCGCGATGATTTGACGCTCGAGCGGAGTTTCATCGTTGATACGACATCGTATGCTTCCCCTACGATTGGCGAGGGGTTCGTTGAGCTCATCGCACGGTTTGTCCGTGAGGTCGCAGGTGAAATCGATGGTATGGTCATCGGCGTGCCCGCAACAGTCGATCAGGCATGTCGCAGCGTTGTTCAAGCACCCAATGTCGAGGGGTTGTCGGGTTTTGCGCTTGCCGAGATGGTTGAGCAGGCAACGGGCATTCCCACCGTCGTAGAGAAAGACGTGAACCTCTTGCTGCTGCTCGACATGCACGATTTAGGCATCTCGTCCTCGGCATCGGTGGTTGGCGTGTATTTTGGCACCGGCATTGGCAACGCGCTCTACCTCAATGGAGATATCTGGCGCGGTCGTCATGGGGTGGCCGGCGAGCTCGGCCATATACCGCAACTGGGATACAAACGCGTATGCGGCTGTGGCAACGTGGGCTGCTTGGAGAGCGCGGGCGGCGGCCGGAGGCTCGCACGCATACATGACGAGCGATTCCCCGCGACGCCCATGAGCAGCATGCTGCTCGACCATGCCGATGACCCCGAGGTGCGCGAGCTGCTCGATGCGATGGCGATCGCGGTTGCGAGTGAGGTGAACATCATCGATCCCGATGAGGTCGTCATCGGCGGTGGGCTTCCCGCTATGCCAGGGTTTGATCGTGCGGCGTTCGAAGGGCTCGTCCGTGCTCATGCGCGCAAACCTTTTCCAGCGGAAACGCTATCGCTCAGATATGCACGTCAGGGACAGCTTTCCGGTGTTTTGGGTGCCGCGCTCAGGGCGCAGCGCGCCTTTACGGGATGCTAACGGATGATCAAGGCAACAGCGCTCATCCCGGCGCCCGTTGCCCACGCGCGCACTAAGTAAGCGGGCCCCGCACCCTGGTGCGAGGCCCGCTTGGCATACGAGGCAGCGCGTTGCTGTGGCTACCGTGTGCTGGATGGAACGGTGCGCACGGGGTCGGGCTCCGCAAGCGCGCGTAAACTGCGGTCGAGTGCCTCGAGCGCATCGTCGCGCAGCGCTGCGCCGTGCTTGCCCAGGCGTCCCGCGAGGTTCCGGATGCTCTGAAGTGCATCGGCGCCCTCGATCCATTCGGGGTGATAGCAGCTGCGCTCAACGATTTCTTTGGTATCGGGGGCAGCCATGAGGTGAGCTAGCGGCCAATCGATGGAGGGCACACGACGAAGGGGAGCATTGGTGCGATAGGTTACCGTCCAGTTGCCTGTGCCAAGCTCGTGCCCACCGAGCGCCTCATACGCATCTTCGTTGGCGAGCGGTAGCCGAACCTCGGCTGTGCATCCAAAGGGCACCGAGATCTCGACAGTGAGATGCTCCTCATCAACACAGGTCCAGGCGACGCGCCAGGTTCCCGCGCTGCAGGCATGGGTGCACACCAGATGCCCCAGGCGCCAGCTGGGTCGGGGATCGACGATGGCGCGTCGAAAGCCCGGTTCCTTCTCGACGGGCCGAAGACCTGCTGCCCAGCCAAAAAGCCATGCCCCCACCGCGCCGTAGCTGTAGTGGTTCATCGAGTTCATGGTGTCCTCGGTGTTGATATGGCCCGTTTCGTCTAGCGAATTCCAGTGCTCCCAGATGGTGGTAGCTCCGAGCTTCACGCTGTAGAGCCATCCCGGGCAGCCCTCGTTGAGCAACAGATCATAGGCGGTTTGCGTCTGACCGGTTTCGCAGAGAGCGCGAAGCAGGAACTCCGTTCCAATGAAGCCGGTGGTGAGCTGGTTTCCCGCCAGCTCGATTTGGCGTGCGAGCGTATGGCCCGAGAAATCCTTCGATCCAAAGCCCGACACGATGGATAGCACATAGGCGGTCTGCGTGTTCACGCTGCAGCGTCCCGTGGCTGAGTAATAGTCCTCACGGATCCAGTCTGCGATGGCATCGGCGCGCTTCCGGTACCGATCGGCAAGCTCCGTCTTCCCGAGCACGGCAGCAGCCTGCGCGACCAATATGGTCGACCGCCACCAATACAGATAGGCAATGAAGCCTTCGTCGGTAGCTCCGATGCGGCTGCCCTTGGGCCCATCGAGCGCAAGCCAGTCCCCAAATTGAAACGATGTGCCCCAGCCATGGTGATCCCCATCGATACGGGCGACATAGTCAACCCAAGCCATCATGGCATCGAGGTGCTCAGCCAAGATGCTTGCGTCGCCGGTGAACACGTAGGCGTTCCACGGTATGGTGCAGGTTGCGTCACCCCAAATGGCTGGGCTGGTGCCCAGCATGAAGCATGGGGAGGCCATGGGCGTCGCTCCGTCGCGCACCGCCTGCTCGAGTGCCATGTCGTGCAGGTACTTTCGATAGAACGGCAACTGGTCTGCCAGGTAGAGCGCGGTGGGCGCGAAGACTTGCGCGTCGCCGGTCCAGCCCATGCGCTCATCGCGTTGCGGGCAGTCGGTCGAGGTATCGACAAAGTTTGACTTCATGCTCCAGGTGATATTGGAGATGAGTTGATTGACGAGTGCGTTCCCGGTTTCGAGGTGCCCGGCAGGTTCGATATCGGAGTACAACGCGATGCCGTGGCAGGCCTCGGGCGCGAGATCGCGCACGCCCTCGACTTTGAGGTAGCGGTAGCCAAAGTAGGTGAAGCGCGGTTCGAGCACATGCTCCTCGCCATCGCTGACGTATACGTATTCCGAGCGCGCGCTGCGTAGGTTATCACGATAGAAGTTGCCATCTTGCAGCAGTTCGCCCGTTTGGATGCGGATGCGTGTCCCCGCAGGCTCATGAACCCGAAGCCGGAAGGTGCCGGCGAAGTTTTGGCCCATGTCGAGTACGGTTTCCCCGGCGGGCGTGTGCAGCAAGACGGGCGCGAATATCTCATGCGCACGGATGGGGAGGGACAGGCGGTCGGAGAGCTTCGCAGTGGCGGCGGCAGCCTCTTGTTCGTCGAGCAGCGTTGCGGGAACGACGGGAAGATCGGGCAGCGTATCATCACGATGCTCGCCGTCGTAGATGCTCGATGCGGTGATGGTCGAGCGGAGGACCTGCCAGCGCTCGTCGCTTCCCACAACGTCCTCATGCCCATCGGTATAGGTTATGCGCAGCTCGGCAAGCAAGCGCCAATCATTGCCGTAGAATCCCTGGTCGACCGGGATGAAGCCAAAGCGTCCCTTCCACCAGCCATTGCCTATGTGGATCTCGATGCGAGTGCTCGCTGCGAGCTCGCGCGTCACGTCGAGCGTGTGTACCTGGAGCCATTGATCGTAGGCGTGCGTGCCTGGTGCGAGATACTCGTTTCCCACATGCTGGCCACCGATGTATACATCGAAGAGGCCAAGCCCCATGAGGTAGAGACGGGCCGAGGCGATGGTGCCCGTAAGTGCGATGTCTCGCGTGAAGATGGGATGGCGCGGCTCCGACGCGTCGCAGGTAATCCAGCGCGCCTGCCAGGCTTCGTCTCGCTTGCCTGTTTCGAACCATGCGGGATCACTCCAGACCTCGTTGCCGTCGGTGAGCCGGGCGCCAACCGCCCATGAATAGCGTTGCCGAGGCACGAGCTCGAGCGCAAGCTCGGTCGCGAAGGGGTCGAGCGCTGTCCAGCCGGTATCGCAGACAATCTGTTCGCTGGCTCGGACGATGATGCGCCAATGCCTGATATCCGATGTGTGCGCATCATGGGCTCTCCACGAACATACGAGATGATCGAGGCGAAAACCAAGGGGGTTTTCAAGATGGCACACGCGCAGATAATCGATTCTCATACGTAGCTCCTATTCTGGCTCCGTGCCCTACAGGCCAACGTTGCCGCTGCTCACACTGGCGGATGCGTCCGCTAACGGGAGCCAAGCGAGCGCGTGGGCCAGGCTCTTGGTCCAAAACTCCCATTCATGCGACCCGGGCCCCTCTTCATAGGTTATGTCGAAGCCAAGATTGCGAAGGCTCTCTGCGTTGTTGCGATTGCTTAAGCATAGCGTGTCGCTTTCTCCGCAGCTCATAAACAGGCGGGGAAGGGGCTTGCCGGCCGCTTGCGCCTGCTGGGCGAGTGCGATGACGTCGCGATCGCTTCCCGGGATGGCGCTCAGGTCACCAAGCGCCGCGGTGAGGAAGGGCTTGGCCAAGAAGGGGAAGCGAGTGTTCTCGTCGGTTGCTGACTGTGCGCACTCAACGGCATCTACCGAGGAGAACGCGCAGATGGCACCGAACGTCTCAGGGTGGAGCAAGCCGTTTCTGAGCGCGCCGTAGCCGCCCATCGAAAGACCGCCGATGAAGGTGTCCTCGCGCTGCCTCGACAAGGGGAACATGGCGCGAGTGAGTTCGACGAGCTCCTCTCCAATGAAAGTCCCGTATAGATCGTGCGGCGCGGCTTGATCGACATAGAACATGTTATCGCCCGAGGGCATCACGACGGCTAGGTCGCGCTCCTCCGCCCATCGCTGGACGGGCGTGTTCGCGGTCCAGTCGTGTCGGTCGCCATAAACGCCATGAAGGAGGTAGAGCGTTTGATACGCGGTTGGGTGGCTGCCCGGATCATGCTTGTCGGCAGGCAGGATGACGGTTAGGGGCACGGTGCGCATGAGCGCGTGCGAGAACAAGGTGATATCGAGCACAGCCATGGTTGCTCCTATCTGTGGGGCGTGGATATGGGGAGGAAGCGGGCGCCGCCGCGACCTGCGATGGGATGCGGCGACGCCCGCTGCGGGGATGGCACTGAGGCAGGCTTCGTTAGGCGCGTTCGCTCTCGGGGCCATGCTCAAGCTCGTCCTCGGTAAACCCGAAGAAGAAGGTCAGGGCGAAACCAATGATGAAGCCGGCAACGGCGGTCACGATGGCGGCGATCATGTTGCTCGTGTCGCTGCCCACATAGGCAAGGATGTTGAGGGCGTTTGAACCGGCGAGCATGTAGGTGGTCAGGCCAAGCGCCGAGCCGATGGCGCCGGTGATGAAGCATCCTGCGATGGAGACGGGGAAGAGACGACGGTAGCGGAACATCATGCCGTAATAGAATGGCTCGCTCACGCCGCCGACGATATGTGAGATGAAGAAACCAAGAGCCTCGGACTTATCCTTGTGGTTGCGCAGCTTCATCCAGCAAGCGAGCTCCATGCCATACAGCGTCCAGATGATGATCGTAGTAATGGCGAGCACGTAGGTGTCCTGACCGGTCGCCATGAAGCTCGAGATGGCAAGCACGATGATCGTGACATGCATGCCGGTGATGATGAGCAGGTTCCACACGGCCGAAAGCAACGCGGCGGCGAGGATGGAAACGAAGCCGCCCGAGCTACCCAGGATCGAGAAGATCGTGCTGATACCCGAGCCAAGCCAAGTGCCCAGGGGCGCGAGGAGGCAAAGGGAGAACGGCACCGTCAGAAGCATGGACAGGAAGGGTGTGAAGATAGTCGCGAGCGTATCGGGGAGCACACGCTTAAAGAGGCGCTCGAACAGGTAGAGCACGGGAACGGACAGCAGGATGGGCACGACGGTTTGGGAGTACGTTCCCGGCGTGCAGGGGATGCCGAAGACGGTGAACGAGGTGCCTTCGGTTGCCATCTGCATGAAGGACGGCTCGATGAGGATGCCGCCCATAAACGCGCCGAGCATGGGTGTCGCGCCGATTTGCTTCGCGGCGTTGTAGCCCAGGTAGATGGGCAGGAAGTAGAAGCCGGCGTTGTAGAGCATATTCATGAGGATGGCAAGGTCGCTCTCATCGGTGATGACGCCCAGCATGGTTGATCCGAGCACAACCTGGACGGTTCGGAAGAGACCGGCGCACAGCAGCACGGGAATCATGGGGACCATTGAGCCCGACAGGTAGTTCAGGATGTTCTTTCCTGCGACCTTGGGCGTGAGCTTTTGCTTAGGCCGGTCGATATCGAGGTTCTCATCGATAGCGGCCTTGCGCGCGAAACCACCGAGCGCACACACTTCGTCATACACCTTGCCCACGTTTTGGCCGATGATGATTTGGAACTGTCCACCAGATTCCTGGGCCCCCAAAACACCCTTGATCTTTTTTACCGTGTTGATGTTGGGGATGCCGTTGTCTTTCAGGGTGAAGCGCAGGCGGGTCATGCAGTGCACGACGCTGGTGACGTTTTCTTTTCCTCCTACGGCTTCTAGTACAGACGCGGCAATGGTTTTGTTGTCGGGCATGTTGTCCTCCAAAGACTTGGGGTACTGGTCTGGCCAGTGTGGTAGATGCCCGTCGCCCGGTTGCTTGCACGGCGTTGCGCCGTGGCAGCCTCAGGCCGGAGATGTTGGGTAGCAACAGGGTCGCTACCAGGGAATAGGTCGGGTTGCCAACCTGTGTGCCGTCACGATTCCCGTCTGCCGGCGATGCGGTTCACATGGAGCAGGATGTAGAGACGCTCCTCGTCCGAGATGGCCGCAGGGTAGTGCGTTGCTATGAGTGCGCAAATCTCATCGGTGCATGCGGCTGCCAGCTCGTCGTTCTCCCGCGCACTTTGATAGAGCGCGGGGTCGCCTGGAAGCGGCTCCGCTCCGGAGTGGATACGGTCGAGCAGGTAGTGCATGTGCGTGGCGAAGCGCGCAAAGGAAAACCCATCGCGATCGACGGCGATGCCATACCTCCTTTCTATGATGCTGGTGGCGGCGTCTACGATGCTATCGTCGCTCGATGCGTCCGCAGGCATGCTGTTGGATGCATCGGAGGCGAGCGCGGAATTGATGAGGCACAGCGCCATGCCCGCAACCTCTTGATTGCGCAGCGTGACGTGGAGCCTCTGGTCGACAAGCTCGAGGGCGTAGAGCCCCGCGCGGTATTCGACGGGGTACATTTGACGCACCTCGTAGGCAAGCGGCATGGCGATCTCCATACCCTTGCGTTGACGCTCGATGGCAAACGAGATATGGTCGGCAAGCGCCAGGACGGCATTGGGGCCAAGCTCGTACGAGAGCGCGGGGGCAAACGTCTCCACGACATCTGCTGCAACGTCGATGACCTCGGAGGATATGGTTTCCAGTAAGTCAAGGTAGTGCGCGTCGATGTTGTAAAAGGTGCGCTCGATCGCCGCAAGCGGCAGTTCGTCGGAGCCTTTGGGAGCGGCGAATGCGATGCCTTTGCCAAACGCAACAACGTCTCGACCGCGCGAGTCGGCGCAGAGCACGGTGTTGTTGTTGATGCGCTTGATGACCTTCACGAAGGACCTCCCGGCACAGCTTTTGGACAGAGAGCCTAGACTATGGCTATGTGCATTATAGGCTGTCCGATCATGCCTCAGGGAGTCGCACTCGAACTGAGTAAACGTTACCGCTTCATTGTGCTATGCTTCACGCAATGTTCCGTGAACGGTTGATATTTCCCGATGAGCGGTACGCGGCGATAGATGGTGACCGGATGATCGAATCGGGAGCGAGGAGTGAACAGCATGAAGATCGAGCAGCTCTCTTTGAGGCAAGATCGAGCGGATGTGACGCTCACAGCCTATATTCAAGATGCGCGTGCTGGTGAACAGGGTGAACGGTGCCGACCGGCGGTGCTCATTTGCCCAGGTGGCGCGTACTGTTTTTGTGCCGATACCGAATCGGAGCCCGTTGCGCTCCGATTCTGTGCCATGGGGTTCAATGCGTTTGTTGTGCGCTACGCAACCGTGTACGGGTCGGGCGTGGAGCGAATCGAGGGACCCGTCATGTACGAGCGGCGGTGGTACCCAACAGCGCTGCTGGATGTCGCTCGCGCGATGCGCGCGATTGTCGACCGCGCGCATCCTTGGCAGGTTGACGTCGCACACATTGCCATTGCGGGCTTTTCTGCCGGCGGACACATGGCGGCGCTGTTTGCGACGCGTTGGCACGAACCGGGCTTGTGGCGCGCCGCCGAGCTACATGGTGGGCCTGTTCGGCCAACGGCGGCGATTTTGGGCTATATGGTTGGTGACGAATGTTTCCAATCCGACGATACAGATTGCGAGGGCGTTCGCAGTAGCGAGCGCGTTCGACATGTGATGAAACGAGCGCTTGCGGGGGACGATCCTGGGAGAGATGTGCTTAGGGATCTTATGCCAGCGCGTTTGGTGGGACCTCAGACACCGCCCACCTTTCTTTGGGGAACAGCTTCCGACGCGACGATTTCCCCCATCAATATACTCTCTATGGCTCAGGCGCTTGCGCACCAGGAAATTCCCTTCGAACTGCATGTGTTTGCAGAGGGGCCTCACGGTCTGTCGTTGGCGTCGCGTGAAAGCGCAAGTTCGGACGAGATGATTCGTTCCGAAGTCGCGGTTTGGGTTTCGCTCGCTGAGTGCTGGCTCGAGAACCGAGGGGTTCTCGTTTAGCGACGGTACGCCCCGTTCATGATGGGTGGCGTAGCATGCTCATGCTTAATCTGATTGGCTGATTTCACGAGGCTCATGAAGATTGTTTCGCTACCGTTTACCCGGATTTGTGTAACCGTTTACTCAATTGGGTTGCCGCTTCACTGCGTAAACGTTTACTCTCATCTTGAGAGAGTTCAAGGTCTCTTATTTAGAGCGGCGGCCAATTGTAAAGGAGCATCACCATGTCATTCCCCAAGAACTTCCTCTGGGGCGGGTCCATCTCGGCCGCGCAGGTCGAGGGCGGCTGGGACGAGGGCGGCAAGAGCCCCGTGCAGGTGGACTTCGCCGGCCCGGCGGACGGCATCGGCCTGCGGCCGGTCTACTACCGGGCGGCGGACGGCTCGCGCGGCGTGATGCGGCAGTTCGAGCACCTGCCCGAGGGCGCCCGCTACGAGCTCTTCGACGACGTGAGCCACACCAACCACGATGCGGTCGACTTCTACCACCGCTGGCGCGAGGACCTCGCCCTCTTCGCCGAGATGGGCTTCACCACCTTCAACACCACGGTGAGCTGGGCGCGCATCTACCCGCGCGGCGTCGCGGGCGGCGTCAACCAGGAGGGCGTTGAGTTCTACCGCGACATCTTCACCGAGGCGCGCCGGCTGGGCATGGACCCCGTGATCACGCTCTACAAGTACGATGAGCCGGTCTACTTCGAGGAGACCTACGGCGGCTGGGAGAACCGCGCCATGATCGACGAGTTCGTGGCGTTCGCGACGACCTGCTTCGAGGAGTACCGCGGCCTGGTGGACAAGTGGCTCACGTTCAACGAGATCAACGAGCCCATGAAGTTCGACCCGCATGACCCGCGCCGCATCGTGGAGACCCACCACCAGATGGTCGCGGCGGCGCGCTCCGTCATCGCAGCGCATCAGATTGACCCGGCGATTCGCGTGGGCTGCATGATCGCGGGGCAGTTCTGCTATGCGTACACCTGCGACTCGGCAGACGTGCTCGCGGCCGGTGAGGCCATGCAGGACGGGTTCTATTACTGCGCCGACACCATGGTGCGCGGCCGCTATCGAGCTGGGCGAAGCGCACGCAGGAGCGGCATGGCCTGGTGGGCGGGCTCGACGTCTCGCCGGAAGACGCGGCCGACCTCGCCGCCGGAAAAGCCGATTTCCTCGCGTTCTCGTACTATAAGTCCTCGGTCGTGACGACGCACAAGCCGGCTGCAGCTACCGGGAGCTCCGGGGAGGCGGACACGGCGACGGCCGATGCACCGCAGCTGGTGGCGGGGACCCTCGGTGCCGAGGTCGTGAATCCCTGCCTGGCCTCGAGCGCCTGGGGCTGGAAGATGGATCCCGTGGGCTACCGCCACTTCCTGAACCTCCTCAACGACCGCTACGACGTGCCGCTCTTCGACGTGGAGGACGGCCTCGGCGCGGTGGACGAGCTCGTGGTCGAGGACGGCGTGCCCCGCGTGCACGACGACTACCGCATCGACTACCTGCGCGGGCACATCGAGAACCTCCGCGCGGCGATCGAGGAGGACGGCGTCGACATCTTCGGCTACACCGCCTGGGGTCCGATCGACCTCGTGGCCTTCTCGACGGGTCAGCTCAAAAAACGCTACGGTTTCATCTATGTCGACCGTCATGATGACGGTACGGGCGACTTCACGCGCGTACGCAAGGATTCCTTCTGGTGGTACCAGAAGGTCATCGCGACGAACGGCGCGGACCTGGCGTAACCGCCGGCGCGTGCGGGATCACAGGAACCTGGGCTTACGGGCCGGGCATGGCGAGCAGGCCATGCCCGGCCCGTTTCCTTGCGGGGAGAGCAAGACGGGGCGGGCCCCTGCGGCCGGTGCGTTAGGCGGCGGTAGAGGCGCGTTTGACAAGTTCGACGGGAATGATCGTCTCGAGGGGGACCTGCTCGCCGGCGATGAGGCGCAGCAGCGCGTCGCAGCCAGCGTGAGCGAGTCGCTCGGGAAAGCGCCTCACGCTTGTGATCGAGGGGTGTGCGATCCGCGTGTAGATGGAATCGTCGAAACCGATAATCTTTACCTCGTGAGGAATCAAGACGCCTGCATGCTGCAGCGCGTTGAGCGCGCCCACGGCGGCATGGTCGCTCACGGCGAAGATGCCGTCGAGCGGGCGGCCCGTCTCAAGGAACGCGCTCACAAGCTCCGCAGCCTCGAACATGCTCGGTTTGTGTCCCGGCAGCAGGATGCGGTAGGCGGGGTCGATGGCGAGCCCCTGCTCGCGCAGCGCTTGGCGATACCCCTCCTCGCGGTTGCGCTTGTTGAGGTCATCCTCCTCGCTTGAGATGAATAGGATGTACCGGCACCCGCGCTCGATGAGGTGCTCGGTCGCCAGGTTGCCGCCGCGCACGTCGTTCGAGATGATGCGCGGGATGGTGGAATCGCGGCCAGGAAAGCGATCGACGCAAACCACGGGAATGCTCTGCGGCACGGCTTCCTCGCCGAGGGCGTTCGACCCGCTGATGCAGATGATGCCGTCGACCCGCTTGCTCACGAGCGTGCGGATGTAGTCGCGCTCGCGTTCGGTTGAATTGGCGGTGTTGCACACAAAGACCGAGTAGCCGTCTGTGGCGAGCTTCTGCTCGGTGTGGAGGGCGAGGGTGGAGAAGAAATCGTTCGAGATGTCCGGTACGATCATGCCGATGGTCTTCGATCGCTGCTCGCGCAGACTCTTGGCTGCCATGTTGGTCACATAGCCGCTCTCGTCGATGGCCTGCTGCACGCGCTTGCGAGTGGCTTCAGAGAAGCGCCCGTTGTTGTTGATGACGCGCGAGACGGTGGCGATGGACACCCCCGCCATCTGGGCGACGTCGCGAATGGATACGGGTTTCTGTTCTGTCATGATGGCTCCGAGGGCTGAGGGCTGCCGGCACGGCATGTGAGCAAACGTTTACTCTTCCTCCATCATAACATGTTTGCGGGACGCGTTTTGCCATCGTAGGCGGTAATGGAGCGAATCGGAGCCCTTGGCGCCGTGCTCGGCAATGCGTCGGGAGCGGGGTCAGCGCCCGACGGACGTGTCCTGCACGATGTCGAGGAGGCGTCGCTCGGCGTATGCGGCAAAGCGCTCCTCCACCTCGTCAAATGACCACGCGAACTCCTCCATGGAGCCCGCCCAGGTCGCGCGCACGGGGCGGCGGCCGTGGCCCACGTAGGCGGTTTGGATGCCGCAGTCCGGGGTGGGGAAGTCGCGCTTGGGGTCGTTGCCCACCATGAGGATCTCCTCGGGGGCGAAGCCCAGGGTTTCGGCGCAGGCGAGGTAATAGGTGGGGCTCGGCTTCACGCGGGTGGTGTTCTCCATATAGGTGACGAGCTTGAACGGGATGTCGGTCAGGTTGCCCCATCCCATGCGGGTGCGGATGCAGGCCTCGCTGAAGCTCGGGTTGGTGAGGAGCGCCACGGTATAGCCGCGGTCGAGCGCCCGTTCGACCGCCTCGAGCGCGCCGGGGCGCGGCCGCGCCGCGATGATCGCGTCGTTTCTGCCGGGGAGGACCTCGCGCTCGTAGTAGGTGAAGGCGTCCGCCACCACGGGGTCGGCGAGGGCGACGCCGCAGCGCCGTTCGATCTCCGCGTCAAAGAAGGCACGGTTGGTGCGCGTGTCGTCGTCGGGCCGGGTGTTGTTGTTGAGGTCGAGCATGACGCCCGTGAGCGAGGCGAACGTCGCGAGCGGGTTCTTGCGTCCCACGTCGGCCAAAAGCGTCGCCTCGTCTTTGGCGAACACGGCGATAAACGCGCTCAGGTTGATGCTGAGCAGCGTGTCGTCCATATCGAATGCGATGCACTTGAGCACGGGGGCACCTCCTCGCGGGTAGAACCGTGTTTTGGCGCGACGCGGTGGGGCCGGGCCGCCGGGTCGCGTATGGGTGGGTGTACCCAGAGGCGGGCGGATAATGCGCCGGGGCGCGCGCATCGACACGCCAAGCACATGACCGCCGAGAGAAGCGGGCGGGGAGCGGGCTTGCCGACGATGCCGCTTGGCGGCCTCGGGCATCCCGTGGACGCGCGACCGTCCGCCGTCTTACGGGGACCGTCTACCGCGCGGATGCGCGAATTTTCGCACCGAAGGTAAATTTGCGCAAGTCATTCTTGAAAAACCGGCGGCAACAACGTATTCTTTACTTCCGTGAGTTTCTATCGAAGCTCACGTCCGTATCTGTCGGCCCCCGAGTGTTCCCAACCGGTGGGTGACGGCCCCGAGCGGGCCGGCTCCTGTCGTAGGTCTAGCGGTCGGGGCCCCGTACATCGAAAGGGGTCCACCTTTGAGTGAGATTCAGAACGCGTCCATCTTCTCTCTTGACGATGTGAACGAAGAGGAGATGAACAGCCTTATCGACGGTACCATCACCGACTTCGATGAGGGTGATCTTGTCAGCGGCACCGTTGTCAAGATCGAGAAGGACGAGGTCCTCGTTGACATCGGATTCAAGTCCGAGGGCGTCATCCCGGTCCGCGAGCTCTCCATCCGCAAGGACGCTAACCCGGCCGACATCGTCAACCTCGGCGACTCCATCGAGGCCCTCGTCCTTCAGAAGGAGGACAAGGACGGCCGCCTCGTGCTCTCCAAGAAGCGTGCCGAGTACGAGCGCGCCTGGAACCGCATCGAGGAGAAGTTCAACTCCGGCGAGAACGTCGAGGGCGAGGTCATCGAGGTCGTCAAGGGCGGTCTCATCCTCGACATCGGCCTGCGCGGCTTCTTGCCCGCTTCCCTCGTTGACCTGCGCCGCGTGAAGGACCTCAGCTCCTACCTCGGCACCCGCATCGAGGCCCGCGTCATCGAGATGGACCGCAACCGCAACAACGTCGTGCTCTCCCGCCGCGTGGTGCTCGAGGAGTCCCGCAAGGCCGAGCGCACCGAGATCCTCTCCAAGCTCAAGGCCGGCATGCGCCTCAAGGGCACGGTCTCCTCGATCGTGGACTTCGGCGCCTTCGTGGATCTGGGCGGCATCGACGGCCTCATCCATATCTCCGAGCTCTCCTGGAACCACGTCAACCACCCCTCCGAGGTCGTCAAGGTCGGCCAGGAGGTCGAGGTCGAGGTGCTCGACGTCGATCTCAACCGCGAGCGCATCTCGCTCGGCCTCAAGCAGACCACCGAGGATCCGTGGCGTTCGCTCGTCAAGAAGTACCCCGTGGGCGCTATCGTCGAGGGCACCGTCACCAAGCTCGTGCCGTTCGGCGCGTTCGTCGACCTCGGCGAGGGCATCGAGGGCCTCGTGCACATCTCCGAGATGGCCAACAAGCACGTGGACCAGCCCGCTCAGGTCACCCATGTGGGCGCTAAGGTGCAGGTCAAGGTCATGGAGATCGACCTCGACCGTCGTCGCATCTCCCTCTCGATGAAGTCCGCCGCCGAGACCCTCGGCGTGGAGATCGAGGTCGCCCCGCTCGACAAGCCGGAGGAGAAGGCCGAGGACGCCGAGTAAGCGTTCCCGTCATCTCGAGTTTGCCAGGCCCGTCGCTTCTGCGGCGGGCCTTTTGCGTCATGGCAGAAGGAGGAACTGGTATGGTCACCGATACGGTGCGCGCATCTGTTGCGAGGCGCCCCGCCGTGCTCTTCGATTTCGATGGGACGCTCGCCAACACCGGCAACGCGGTCGTGACGACGGTGCGCCGCGTGCTGGGCGCGCATGGGTTCACGCCCGAGGAGATGGGCGACCTGCGCCGCTTCATCGGCCCGCCGCTCGTCGACTGCTTTCGCGACACCTGTGGGTTTGCCCAGGCTGAGGCCGAGCGCGTGGCCGAGGAGTACCGTGCGGTCTTCGCCGAGCTCGGTCCTGCCGATTGGCCGCTCATGCCCGGAATGGCCGAGCTCGTGGCGGACCTCGCATCGGCCGGCAAGCGTCTCGCGGTCGCGACGTCGCGCAAGGAGTCGAGCGCGCGGTTCATGGTCGCCGCCCTCGGCCTCACCGAGTTCGAGGCCGTCATCGGCATGAACGAGGCCGTGGGTCGCCACACGAAGGCGGACTCGGTGCGCGACGCTCTGGCGGCCCTCGGTCTCGGGGCGGATGACGCCGTTCTCGTGGGCGATACCGCGCACGACATCCGCGGCGCCCACGCCGAGGGGGTGCCCTGCATCTGCGTCACGTTTGGCGCCGGTGCGGCGGCGGATCTCCGCGCGGCGGGGGCCGACGGCATTTGCACGGACGCGCCTGCGCTTCGGGCCGCCCTGCTGGGATATGATGGATAAACATGCGGATGGCGGTGCCCTGCCGCCGATAAGAGATGGGAGATCCATGGACAAGATGCTCGAATCCAAGATCGATGCCTACATCGACGAGGTATGGGACGATGTCATCCGCGACATCGAGGCGCTCGTCGCCCACCCCTCGGTGTCCGATGCGTCGAAGGCGCAGCCCGGCGCCCCCTTTGGCCCCGAGGTCCGCGCCGCGCTCGACGAGGCGCTCGGTATCGCCCGCAGGCTCGGATACGAGACGGGCGAGGACGAAGGCTACATCGGTTGGGGCGACCTTGCCGGTGCGGAGCCCACGCAGGTCGCGACGATCGCCCACATCGATGTGGTCCCGGCGGGCCCCGGCTGGACGGGCGATCCCTTTACCGTGCGCCATCGCGAGGGCTGGCTCATCGGCCGCGGCGTCTCCGACGACAAGGGCCCTGCCGTGCTCTCGCTCTACGCGGGCGCGTTCTTCAAGCACGAGGGCATCACGCCGCGGTACGCGTTCCGCGCGCTTCTGGGCTGCGACGAGGAAGTCGGCATGACCGACGTCCATCATTATCTCGAGACGCACGACAATCCGGCCTTCCTCTTCACGCCGGATGCCGAGTTCCCGCTCTGCAACGCCGAGAAGGGCCTTTTTGGCTGCACGTTTGCGAGCGCGCCCATCGAGGGCGGCCGCATTCTTTCCTGGTCGGGCGCTGAGGCGACGAACGCCATCCCGAGTGAGTCCATTGTGGAACTCGCCGTCGACGCCGCCGAGCTGCCCCAGCCCCGGGCGCACGCCGACCGCCTCACCATCGAGGCCGTGCGGCCCGGCGTGGCGCGCGTGACGGCGCACGGCATCGGCGGGCATGCCGCCATGCCCGAGGGCACGCTTAACGCGGTCGGCATCATCGTCGGCTATCTGCGCGAGCTCACGGGCGTGCTCGCGGCGGGGGAGGAGCGCTTCCTCGAGCTTCTCGCGCTCGTGCACGACGGTACGGACGGCGCCGCCATGGGCATCGCGAGCGCGGACGAGGCCTTTGGCCCCCTCACCTCCAACGCCGGCGTTATCGCCGTCGCGGACGGGCGCATCACCCAGTCGCTCGACTGCCGCTGCCCGGCAAGCATCACCGCCGATGAGATCGAGGCGACGCTTCGCGAGCTCGCCTCCCGCTATGGAGCCACGGTCGAGGACGTCTCCACCAAGGTGCCGTTCTCGGTCGACGCCACGCACCCCGCCGTCCAGACGCTCATCGACGTCTACCGCGAGGTGACGGGCGATACCGAGGCGAAGCCCTTCTCCATGGGGGGCGGGACGTACGCGCGCAACTTCGCCTGCGCGGTCTCCTTCGGTCCCGAGGAGCCCATGGCGAACGCCCCGGCATGGGTCGGCCCCATGCACGGGCCCGACGAGGGCGCGAGCGAGGCGGCGCTGCGCCGTGCGCTCAAGATCTACATTCTCGCGCTCGTGCGCCTGCAGGAGATCGACCTGTAGGCGGGCGGCGAGCCGGCGCGCGGGCGCTGTACCAGTCTCGCGGACGGTGCGCGACGCCCCGCGCAGTGCCTTGCCGGTGTGTTTCAAGCGCGCGTCATGAGGGAGGGGTCATTTGTAAACCCTCCGTAAACCTGACGTAGCGAAGCGGTAACGTTTGATAAGAGGTGCGTAATGGCTCGCTTGCGAGCCGTGGCGCACCTCTTTTGTGGGCGTAACCTTCCTAATCGAAGTTCGAGCGGGCCGTATGTGACCAAAGGTCGGGTGCGGCAGCATGCGCATGCGAAAGCCTCTCATGCGCTCCGCCGAAAGCTATCGTGTTCTTTGGAAGGAGAACCATGCTCGCATTTGATTGCTCTCGTCGTCAGTTCCTCGGCCTCGCCGGTGGCGTGGCCGCCATCGCCGGCCTCGGCCTCGCCGGCTGCGGTTCTGAGCCCGCTGCCACGGGTTCCGCCGCGGGCGATGCCGCCGCTAGCCTCTCCGGCTCCGTGACCTACGACGGCGCCTCCTCGTTCCAGGCCCTCGTCGAGGCTGCCGCCGAGCAGTTCATGAACGAGAACCCCGACGTCTCCATCACCGGTTCCGGCAACGGTTCGGGCACCGGCCTTACCGCTGTCGCCGACGGCACCGTGAACATCGGCAACTCTGACGTCTTCGCCGAGACCAAGCTCGAGGCCGATCAGTGCGAGACCCTCGTCGACCATGAGGTCGCTGTCGTTGGCATGGGCCCCGTGGTCTCCCTGAACGTCACCGTCGACGACCTCACCCTGGAGCAGCTCGCCGGCATCTTCTCCGGCGAGATCACCAACTGGTCCGAGGTCGGCGGCGAGGACGCCGAGATCCACGTCCTCAACCGCAAGGCCGGCTCCGGCACCCGCGCCACCTTCGAGGCCGCCGTCTTCGGCGCCGATGTGCCCGACTTCGCCGGCGAGGCCGAGCTCGATAAGTCCGGCGACGTCCAGACCCAGATGGGCTCCACCGACAACGCCATCTCCTACCTCGACTTCTCGCACTTCGACGAGGAGAGCTTCAAGGCCATCAAGGTCAACGGCGTCGAGCCGACGTCCGAGAACGTCGCGGACAACTCCTTCCCCATCTGGGCAACCGAGCACATGTACTGCCAGGAGGACGCCGACGAGGTGACCAAGGCGTTCCTCGAGTACATGCTCTCCGATGCCGTCCAGGGCTCGCTCGTTGAGGAGCAGGGCTTCATCCCCGTGTCCTCGATGACCGTCGTGAAGGACGCCGAGGGTAACGTCACCGAGAAGTAATCTCGCTTCGAAGCGACTGTACGCCTGTACTAAAACTGTTCGAAAGGTGCGCCATGGCAAAGCAAATGCCAAAACGCAACCTTGAGAAGGTCGGCTTGAGTGTCACGGGCGCCTGCGTAGCGCTCGTGACACTTGTGGTAGTGGCGCTCATCTTCATGGTTGCGCAGCGCGGTCTCTCCACCTTCTTCAAGGATGGCGTTAGTGTCCTAGAGTTCTTCACCGGTACCAAGTGGAACCTCGCCCAGACCAACGAGGCGACCGGCCTTCCCTTTACCGGCGCCCTGCCGCTCATCATCACGTCGTTCGCGGTCACGATCTTCTCCACCGTCATCGCCGTGCCGATCGCCATCGGCGCCGCCATCTACGTGGTAGAGATCTCGCCCAAGTTCGGCCAGAAGTACTTCCAGCCGCTCATCGAGCTGCTCGTGGGCATCCCCTCGGTCGTCTTCGGCCTCATCGGCTTCCACGTGATCGTGCGTGCGGTGCGCGTGATCTTCAACGTCGAGCTCGGTCTCGGCATCCTGCCGGGCTCCATCGTGCTCGCCCTCATGATCTTGCCGACCATCACCACGCTCGCCATCGACGCCCTGCGCGCCGTGCCGCAGAGCTACCGTGAGGGCTCGCTCGCGCTCGGCTACACCCGCTGGCAGACCATCTGGCACGTGGTGCTCAAGTCCGCCACCCCCTCGCTCATGACCGCGGTCATCCTCGGCATGACGCGTGCCTTCGGCGAGACGCTCGCCGTCCGCATGGTCATCGGCGGCGTCGAGAACATGCCCGCCGGCCTCATCGACTCCGCGTCCACCATCACCACCACGCTCACGACCTCTATGGCCGTGTACGCAACGGGTTCGGTCCAAAACGACGCCCTGTGGACGCTCGGCCTGCTCCTCATGGGCATGTCGCTCATCTTCATCCTGATCATCCATCTCATCGGCGCAAAGGGGGCGAAGGCTCGTGGCTAACACAACGGTCGCTCAGGCGACGTCCGGCGGCGCGCACGCGCCGGAGCAGGACGCGCGCATCCGCCGCGCCATGCGCAACGACAAGATCGCGACGGGCGTGCTCGGTGCCATCGTCGCCATCGTGATGGCCATCGTCGTGGCGATGGTCGCCTACATCCTCTTCCAGGGCGTGGGGCAGCTGTTCCAGCCCGGCTTCCTCACCGAGGCCAGCCGTTCCAACGGTACCGAGGGCGGCATCGCCTATCAGCTGTTCGACTCGTTCTATCTGCTGATCCTGACGCTGATCATCTCGCTGCCGATCTCGCTTTTCGGCGCGGTCTTTCTGGTGGAGTACGCACCCGAGGGCCCGGTGACCAAGATCGCATCGACCGCCATCGAGACGCTGTCCTCGCTGCCGTCGATCGTCGTGGGCATGTTCGGCTTCCTCATGTTCTCCGTCAACTTCGGGTGGGGCTACTCGCTCATCTCGGGCGCCATCGCGCTCACCATGTTCAACATCCCGATCCTGACGCGCGTCATCACCCAGGCGCTCGAGGACGTGCCGGCGAGCCAGCGCGATGCGTGCCTCGCCATGGGCCTCACCCGGTGGGAGACGACGCTCCACGTTCTCATCCCCGCGGCCATGCCCGCCATCGTGACGGGCGTCGTGCTCTCGGCCGGCCGCGTGTTTGGCGAGGCGGCTGCGCTGCTCTTCACCTCCGGTATGTCGAGCCCGGCGCGCCTGAACTTCCTGTCGCTCAACTTCTCGAGCCCCACGTGCGCCTGGAATATCTTCCGTCCCGGCGAGTCGCTCGCCGTGCACATCTACAAGATCTACGGCGAGGGCAGCCCCGAGGCGCAGCACATCGTCTGGGGTACCGCCGCGGTGCTTATGATCTGCGTGCTTCTGTTCAACGTGCTTTCCCGTATCGCCGGTAAGGCCCTCGCGAGGAGGATGACGGCCGAATGAGTAACACCACCGATGCGTTTCTCGCGAGTGTTGACTCGAGCGAGCGCGCGCCCCGCGTGACGGGCCGGGCGATCTCTGACGAGGTCATGCTCGAGACGCACGACGTCAACGTCTACTACGGCGACAACCATGCCCTGCATGACACGTCGCTTCAGTTCCACACGGGCGAGATCACGGCTCTCATCGGCCCGTCCGGCTGCGGCAAGTCCACGTTTCTGCGCTCGCTGAACCTCATGAACCGCGAGATCAAGGGCTGCCGCGTCACGGGCGAGATCGTCTACGAGGGCCGCAACATCAACACCAAGACCGAGAACCTCTACGAGCTGCGCCGCTCCATCGGCATGGTGTTCCAGCAGCCGAACCCGTTCCACAAGTCCATCCGCGAGAACATTACGTTCGCGCCCAAGCGCCACGGCCTCAAGGACAAGGACGCCTTGGAGCAGCTCGTGGAGGAGAGCCTCCGCGGCGCGGCGCTGTGGGACGAGGTCAAGGACAAGCTGGATGAGAGCGCCTTCGCCCTCTCCGGCGGCCAGCAGCAGCGCCTCTGCATCGCGCGCACGCTCGCCATGCACCCGGACGTCATCCTGTTTGACGAGCCCTGCTCGGCGCTCGACCCCATCTCGACCCTCGCCATCGAGGACCTCATGCTCTCCATCGTGGAGAACCGCGCGATCGTGATCGTGACGCACAACATGGAGCAGGCGTCGCGCGTTTCGAACCGCACCGCCTTCTTCTACATGGGAGACATGGTCGAGTACGGCGAGACGGAGCAGATCTTCCAGCGTCCGAACGACAAGCGCCTGAACGACTATCTGACGGGCATGTTCTCGTAGCTGCCGCCGGTATCGGCTACGGCGCCCCTCTGCCGGGACGCATCAACGCGGTATCGCCGCTCGTGCGCGAGCGTGCATTCCTTCCCGAAAAAGGGCGACCCTTGCGAGCGGGTCGCCCTTTTGCGTTGTCCTGGGTGCACGGCTCGCCTTTGGTCCGGTGCGCTAGCCCTCAAGCTGCTCGGATACCTCGAGCCACTGCGTCTCGAGCTCGTCCACGGCATCGCGCGCCGCGGCGATTTTTACCTGCTGGTCCTGCAGGGCCTGATAATCGGTGGGGTCTACCTCAGCCATCGCAGCCTCGAGCTCCTCGGCGCGCGTGCGCGCGGTGGCGATGCGCCTCTCGAGCGAGGCCACCTCGCGACGGAGGCGCTGGCGCTCGGCGTTGCTGAGGCCGGAGGAGGGCCCGGCGGGCGCGGCGTCTGCGGAAGGCTCGCTTGCAGGGGAGGCGCCGCCCTGAGCGCCTTTGGCGCGGGTGGCCTCAACCAGGCGCAGGTACTCGTCCACCCCGCCCGGCACGTGGCGGAGGCGCCCGTCGATCAGGGCGTACTGCGAATCGGTCACGCGCTCCATCAGGTAGCGGTCGTGGGTGACGAGGATGAGCGTGCCCGGCCACCCGTCGAGCAGGTCCTCGACGATCGCGAGCATATCCGTATCGAGGTCGTTGCCCGGCTCGTCCAAGATGAGGACGTTGGGCTCGTCGAGAATGGTGAGCAGCAGCATGAGGCGGCGGCGCTGGCCGCCGGAGAGGTCGGCGATGCGGCTCCAGAGCTGCTGGGTCGTGAAGCCGAGCCGCTCGAGGAGCTTCTCGGGGCTCGTCTCCTTGCCATCAATCAGGTAGGAGCGCTTGTAGTGCGACAGCACCTCGCGGATGGTGCTGTCGAGATACGGCGTGAGCTCGTCGAGCTGCTGCGAGAGCACGCCGAAGCGCACCGTCTGGCCGATCTTGACGCGGCCGGCGGTGGGGGCGAGCTTGCCCTGGATGACGTCGATCATGGTCGATTTGCCCGCGCCGTTCTCGCCGAGCAGGCCGAAGCGGTCGCCTGCGCCGATGAGCCAGGTGACGTCCTCGAGGACCGGATGGTCGGGGTAGCCGGCGTCCACGTCGATCACGTCGATCACCTGCTTGCCGAGGCGCGCGACGGCGAGGCGCTTGAGCTCGAGGTCGTTGCGCAGCGGCGGCACGTCGGCGATGAGCGCGCGGGCCGCCTCGACCCTGAACTTCGGCTTGGTGCTGCGCGCCTGGGCGCCGCGGGAGAGCCAGGCGAGCTCCTTGCGCGCCATGTTGCGCCGGCGCTCCTCGGCCACCTGGGCGAGGCGGTCGCGCTCGACGCGCTGCAGGATGTAGGCGGAGTAGCCGCCCTCGAAGGGCTCGACGGCGCGGTCGTGCACCTCCCACATGGACAGGCAGACCTCGTCCAAGAACCAGCGGTCGTGGGTGACGACGAGAAGCGCGCCCGCACCGGCCTGCCAGCGGGTCTTCAGGTGGTGCGCGAGCCAGTTGATGGAGCGTATATCGAGGTGGTTGGTGGGCTCGTCGAGCATGAGGACGTCCCAGTCGCCGATGAGCAGGCGGGCGAGGTCGACGCGGCGGCGCTGGCCGCCGGAGAGCGACCCGACCGTCGCCTCCCACGGCACGTCGGAGATCAGCCCGTCGAGGATGCTGCGGATGCGCGGCGAGGCCGCCCATTCGTAAGCGGGCATGTCGCCCACGACGGCCGTGTGGACCGTCTGCGCGTCGTCAAGGGCGTCGCGCTGGCCGAGGAGGCCCACGGCGAGGTCACGGCGATGCGTGACGCGCCCCTCGTCCGGCTCGAGGGCTCCGGCGAGAAGCGCCAGCAGGGTGGACTTGCCGTCGCCGTTCTTGCCGACGATGCCGATGCGGTCGCCCTCGTCCACGCCGAGGGTGACGTCATGAAAGACCTGTTTGGTGGGAAAATCGAGCGTGAGCGCGTCGCAGCCGAGCAAGATCGCCATGGGTGTCCCTTCCGTTTGTGTCTGAGATATCCTAGCACGTGCGGGCGGCGGTGCCAGGCGGCGCGGCGGGCGGGGCCCATGCTACACTGTCGGGTGATTTCTGCCGCCACGCGGCGCGATGGCGCGCGCGGGTGGCCGAGGGGCGGCGCCTCTGCGCCGAGGGAGGATGACTATGATCAAAGCGGCGTTTTTCGATATCGACGGCACGCTCCTGAGTTTTGAGACGCACGCCATGCCGCCCTCGACCGTGCGCGCCCTCGCCGCGCTGCGCGCCCAGGGGATACGCTGCGTCATCTCGTCGGGGCGCCCCACCTATCAGCTGCCGCCGGAGCTCCGCGAGGGCTTTGACGCGTACGTCACCCTAAACGGCCAGCTCTGCTATGACGCGGAGGGCGTGTATCGCAGCTGCCCCATCGCCGAGGCCGATGTGCGCACCATCGTCGGCCAAGTGGAGGAGGGTGTCTTTGACGCCCTTGTCCTCCAGCGCGAGCGCTCGTTTGTCAACGCGCTCACCCCGCGGGTGCAGGCGGTGGCGCGCCAGGCGAACCTCGTGTACGAGCCCGATGACATCGCGCGCGCCTTCGACGCGCCCGTCTACCAGTTCTGCGTCTTCGTCGAGCCGGGGGAGGAGGGCGTCTTTCTCGACAAGACGACCTCCGTCGCGGCGACGCGCTGGACCAACCTCTTCTGCGACGTGGTCCCGCGCGAGGGCGGCAAGGCCTTCGGCGTGGAGGCGACGCTCGCACGCTTTGGGTTGGGACCCGAGGAGGCGGTGGCCTTTGGCGACGGCGAGAACGACCTCAGCATGTTTGGCGCCGTGGGGACGAGCGTGGCGATGGGGAACGCGTGGGACAGCGTGAAGGAGCGCGCGACGCACGTGACGACCGGCGTCGACGACGACGGCATCTGGAACGCCTGCCGCGCACTCGGCCTGATATAGGGGCCGGGGCGCGCCGGCGTCCCGCGCAGTTGCGCGTCGCCCGCCCGCGAGGGGAGAGAAGCACCAGATTGCATGCCTGGGCCCTGAGGGGGGCGCCAGATTGTGCGTCGTGGCCAAGGGGGACAAAAGCGGCGTATTGTATGTCGGCACACCCCGGGGAGAAAGCCCGCAGATTGTATAGGCAGATTGTATGTTCTGATCTCAAAGCGGCGAAAGCCCAGCTCAGCGCGGTGCAAAGAACGGGCGGATTGTATAGAAAGATACAATCCGCCCCATCTTTACCCTGGTTTTCATACAATCTGCCGCATCTCTCCCATTCTGCGTGAATATACAATCTGCCTCGTTTCTCCCACCACCTTCGTGGTATGCCATCCGCTGCTTTCGGCCCCTTCACTTCGGTGTGTTCAGTCTGGGGCGCTGCACGGCACTTTTAATCGGTGTCGATTTTGGGCAGCCTCGTGGCGCAATGCGACGCAATGGGGTAAAGTAAGCGCAAGCTAACTCATATCGTCGCCCCGGGAGCGGTGCGACGTGCCCGTCAAGAAAGGCATCCCATGGCGCACGAGCTGCACGAATCCGGCGAAGATTACCTCGAGGCCATCCTCATGATCGAGAACGAGCGCGGGCTCGCCCGCTCCGTCGACGTGGCGGAGCGGCTCGGGGTAACCAAGGCGAGCGTGTCCAAGGCGATGGGAATCCTGGAAGGGCGCGGTTATATCGAGATGGCGCGCCGGCAGGTCAGGCTCACCGAGGCGGGGCGCGTCGTGGCAGAGCGCATGCTGGAGCGGCACGAGTACTTCCGAGGACTGCTCGTGCGCGCCGGGGTGACGCCGGAGGTCGCGGCGGCGGAGGCCTGTCACATGGAGCACTGCCTCTCGAGCGATTCCTTCGCCAAGCTGCGCGCCCACTTGGAGGGTATCGACGCGCGGTGCGCTACGCGCCCTTCTTGAGGTTGGGGATGATGCGCTTCACGATCCAGAAGATCGCGACCACGACGACGAGCGCGATGATGACGTACTTGACGATGCTCGAGACCCACTCCGCCTGCTCGGAGACCTGCATCCACGCACTGCCCGCCGCGGCGCCGAGCGAGCAGAGCACCGTGTTCCAGACGGCGGAGCCGACAAGTGTGAAGAGCGTGAACTTGACCGGGTTCATGCGCGCGGTGCCGGCGGGGATGGATATGAGGCTGCGCACGACGGGGATGCAGCGGCAGATGAGGACCGTTGCCTGCCCCTTGCGGTCGAACCAATCGATGGCGCTGGTGATGTCGGACCCCTTGAAGCCGAGCAGGCGCATGGGGCGCGTCTCGAAGAAGCGCATGAGGCGCTCGCGCGAGAGCACCCAGCCGATGCCGTACAGGATGTAGGCGCCGAGGACAGAGCCCGCCGTCGCCGAGATGATGACGAGGGGCAGCACCATGTCGGTCGTGGTGGTGAAAAATCCGGAGAGCGGCAGGATGACCTCGCTGGGTATGGGCGGGAAGATGTTCTCGATGAAGATGAGGGCGCCTACGGCGAAGTAGCCGAACTGGTTGATGAAATCGAAGAAGAGGGTGTCCATGGGGGACCTTTCTGCGGCCGGCGCGCGGGCCTGACCGTTTGGGGGCGTTGCGAATCCGTGAGCCAGTGTAGCCGATGGGCGCACCGATGCGGAGGGCCGGCCCCGCTTTCCATGGAGAATCGAGAAGTGGACGGGCCGTCGCGCGTCCGCGGCGGGAGGGGCGGTTAGGAGTGCTTGGGGGACGCGGGAAGCCACGTGACCTTGAGCACGCCCGAGAGCGGCCGCGCGATGGCGGGGAGCGCGCCGAGCGCCGTGGCGCCGGCGGTGACGAGGGCGACGGCGAGCGTGCCGAGGACGGGGTCGAGCATGAAGGCGGGGTCGTAGAAGGGCGTGTGGAACGTGAGCCAGGCACGGACGAGCCGGTGGACCACGTAGACGGGAAGCGTCCGGCGGCCGAGCGTAGTGAGCCATGAGTCGCCGGTCGGGGTGATCTTGAGCAGGGCGAGTGAGAAGACGCCCGCGATAACCCACGTGATGAGGCGCGCGGCGATGCCGCCGGCGACGACGGTGCCGATGGGGGCGCTCCCGAGCCCGGGATAGGGGTTGTCGCCGTAGACGAGGGTGAAGAAGCCGTCGAAGGCGTGGGCGTCCATGAGGCGCAGCGCGCCGATCGCTGCCGCCGCCCCGACGCACAGCCAGAGGATGCGCCTTGCGCGCAGGCGCTCGAGCGCGGCGGGCGTGAGGTAGTAGCCCAGGGCGAACCAGGGGAGAAACGCGAGCGCGCGCCCCAGGGCGAGGATGCCGCTCGAGAGGTCGATGCAGCCGCTCGCGAGGGCGATGAGCGCCGTGAGGGCGATTCCACGCGCCGGCTTCATGTGCGCGAGGACGGGCGTGGCGAGGTACCACCAGGCCATGGCGATGAGGTACCACGGCGCCGAGGTGAAGCGCAGCAGGCGCTCCGGATGGGTGAGAAGCACGCCGTTTACGGCGAGCAGCGCCGCCTGAAAGGCGAGCCCGAGCACGGCAAACGAGGTGATGCGGTTGACGTTCAGCCGTCCCGCCCGATACGCGCCCTTGGCGAAGAGGCCGGACGTGAGCACGAAGAGCGGCATGTGGAAGAGGTAGATGATGTCGAAGGCGGCCGAGAGCGCCGCGTTATCGTTGTGGATGGGATGCGCGATATGGCCGAAGACGACCAAGATGATGAGTATCCCCTTGAGATTGTCGAACAGCGCGATGCGCGCCCGTCGCGGCGATGCCGCGGCCGTGGCTTCAGCTCCCATAGAACCCCTCGGTTGTACCTTCCCCCAGCCGGTGCGCGCGGGGTTGCAGCGTGCCCGCGCCCATCCGGGCAAACCGGTATGATAGCAGGGTTGGAACCGTAATAGCAGTGTTGGAACCGTATGAGAGGATGAGGAGCACCATGGACAAGATCGCGAGCTTCACCGTCGACCATCTGACGCTCGAGCCGGGGCTCTACGTGTCGCGCATCGACCGCGACCCGGCGACCGGCGCCGCGGTGACGACGTTCGACATCCGCGTCACCGCCCCCAACCGCGAGCCGGTCATGAATACGGCCGAGGTGCACACCATCGAGCACCTGGGGGCGACGTACGTGCGCAACGACGCCGCGTGGGCATCCCGCGTGGTCTACTTTGGCCCCATGGGGTGCCGCACGGGGTTCTACCTCGTGGTGTTCGGCGAGGTGGGGTCGCGGGAGGTTCTCCCGCTCGTTCAGGGGCTCTTCCGGTTCGTGACGGGTTTTGAGGGCGAGATCCCCGGCGCGCACCCGGAGGAGTGCGGCAACTACCTCGACCAGAATCTTGCCGCGGCCCAGTGGTGGGCGCGCCGGTACCTCGGCGTGCTCGACGGGATCGACGAGGCGCATCTCGCATACGGCGCTTGATTGCGCATGGGGGAGGGAGTCCCCGAGCCTTCAGGGGGTTATTAATTCTAGTGCACGGTTTACGGCGGGTCCTGTGAGTAGTGGCGAACGCGCGCGGCCTTCTGACCTGCGGGATCTTTAGCGAGGCGCCCCCTCTCTACTCCGAAAGGGGGCGCGCAACTAGGCACTAGAATTAATAACCCCCCCGATCTTCCCGTTGAGATCGGGCGGAAGGGCGTGCGGGGTCGGCTGAACGGGCCGGGTCGGGGCCGTAGGCCGCACGCGGCGCTATGCCGCGGGGCCCGGAACGAACGAGATGAGCGCGCAGGCGCCCGGCATGACGACGTCGGGCACCAGCACGAGCGCGGCGGCGCCCGGGTTGAACGATACGTCCTCGCCCGTGAGCCAGGCGGTCAGCCGGTTCATGAACGGGATGTGCCCGCAGGCGACGACCGTCTGCGCGTCCGCGGCGGCTACCTCGTCGAGAAACGCCACGTCGTCCTGCTCCCAGAGGGCCTCGCAGTCTTGGGGTGCGCTGGCGGCCACCCCAAGGCCTTCGAGCGCGCGGCGCGCCTCCTCGGCCGTCGCACGCGCACGGTCGGCGGGGCTGGTCCAGAGCGCGATGGGGCCCGCCGCGTCGAGCGCGCCGAGTCCGCAGGCGTCCGCCGCCTCGGCGAGCTGGGCAAAGGTGGCGGGGAAGCCCGTCGGCGCCGCGAGGGCGGCGCGCCCCTCCGGCGTGAGCGCGCGCAGGGCGTCGGTCTCGGCCGCCCCGGGAGGCTCGGGCTTGCCGTGGCGGATGAAGATGAGCTGCTTCACGGTGACTCCTTTGCCGTGGGGGCTAAAGCGTGCCGAAGATGCGGTCGCCCGCGTCGCCGAGGCCTGGCACGATGTAGGCGTTCTCGTTCAGGCACTCGTCGATGGCGCACGTGTAGATGTGCACGTCGGGGTCGGCCGCCTCGACCGCGGCGATGCCCTCGGGCGCGGCGATGAGGACCATGAGCTTGAGGTCGCGCACGCCGCGGGCGCGCAGCGCGCGGATGGCGTCGATGGAGGAGCCGCCCGTGGCGAGCATGGGGTCGACGATGAGGCAGGTGCGCTCGGCGATGTCGCGCGGCATCTTGCAGTAGTACTCGTGCGGCTCGTGGGTGACCTCGTCGCGCTCCATGCCGATGTGGCCCACGCGGGCGGACGGGATGAGGTCGAGCATGCCCTCGACCATGCCGAGGCCGGCGCGGAGGATGGGGACGATGGCGACCTTGCGCCCGGCGATCTGCTTGCCCGTCGTGGCGCAGATGGGGGTCTCCACGGAAACGTCCTCGAGCGCGAAGTCGCGCGTCGCCTCGTAGCCCTCGAAGATGGCGAGCTCGCGCACCAGCTCACGGAACTGCTTGGTGCCCGTGCGCTTGTCGCGCATGATGGTGAGCTTGTGCTGCACGAGCGGGTGGTCGATAACGGTCACGCGCGAGGCGTCGAACGACTGTGCCATGGGGTCTCCTAGCGTCGGTGGTGTGCGGTGCCGGCGGCAGGCGCCGGTTACCGTTTGCGTCCGCTGTCGATTATCGCACGCGCGGCCGGCCCTGTTCTGCTATATCTGCTAAGTGGTGTATTTTGCGCGCCGGGAGCGCGGGCGGAGGGAGTGGCTGCGATGGCTATCGAGCGGGTGCGGGCGTTTTTTGAGGCCGAAGGGATCGCCGAGCGGATCCTCGAGTTTCCCACGTCGAGCGCAACGGTGGAGCTCGCGGCCGCCGCGGTGGGCTGCGAGCCCGCGCGCATCGCCAAGACGCTCTCGTTTGCGGTGGGCGAGCGCGTGGCGCTCATCGTCGCCGCCGGTGACGCGCGCATCGACAACCCCAAGTTCAAGGCGCAGTTCCACACCAAGGCGAAGATGCTCGCCGCCGCGGACGCCGAGCGGCGCATCGGGCACGCGGTGGGCGGCGTCTGCCCCTTTGCCGTGAACGACGGGTGCGACGTCTACCTCGACGCGAGCCTGCGCCGGTTCGACACGGTCTATCCGGCGTGCGGGAGCGCCAACAGCGCCATCGGCCTCACCCTGTCGGAGCTGGAGCGCTACGCCCGGCCCGTCGCCTGGATCGACGTCTGCAAGCTCCCCGCGTAGAGGCGCTACCGCTCGACCCTCATCGCGCGCATGGCGTTCAGGATGGCGATGATGGCCACGCCCACATCGCCGAAGACGGCGAGCCACATGTTGGCGACGCCCATCGCCGCGAGCGCGAGGATCAAGATCTTCACACCCAGGGCGAACACGATGTTCTGCCAGACGATGCGCATGGTCTTGCGGGCGACGCGCATGGCGCGCGCGATGTTGGAGGGCCGGTCGTCCATCAGCACGATGTCGGCAGCCTCGATGGCGGCGTCGGAACCCATCGCGCCCATGGCGATCCCCACGTCGGCGCGCATGAGCACCGGGGCGTCGTTGATGCCGTCGCCCACGAAGGCGAGCTTGCCGTCACCCTGCTCGAGGTCGAGCAGCCGCTCCACGGCGCTCACCTTGTCTGCGGGCAGCAGCTGCGCGTGCACCTCGTCGAGGCCGAGCTTCGCGGCCACGGCCTCGGCCACGTCGCGCCGGTCGCCCGTGAGCATGACGCACTTCTGCACGCCTTCGGCATGCAGGTCGGCGATGGTTTGGGCGGCGTCGTCTTTCACCACGTCGGCGATGACGATGTGGCCCGCGTACCGCCCGTCGACCGCCACGTGCAAGATGGTGCCCGTGAGCTCGCACTCGTGCCAGGGGCTGCCGTGCTCGGCCATGAGCTTGTCGTTGCCCACCATGACCACGCGCTCGTCCACCGTGGCGGTGACGCCGTGGCCGGACTCCTCGCGCACGTCTTTGATGCGCGTCCGGTCGATCTCTCCGGCATAGGCCTGCTTGATGGAGACGGCGATGGGGTGGTCGCTGAACGCCTCGGCGTATGCGGCGCACGAGAGCACGTAGTCCGCATCGACGCCCTCCTCGGGGTGGACGGCGACGACGCTGAACGTGCCGGAGGTGAGGGTGCCCGTCTTGTCGAACACGACGGTGTCCACGTGGGCGAGCTGCTCGAGGTAGTTGGAGCCCTTGACGAGAATGCCGAGCCGGGAGGCGCCGCCGATGCCGCCGAAGAAGCTCAGGGGCACCGAGATGACGAGCGCGCACGGGCAGCTCACCACGAGGAACGTGAGGCCGCGCAAGATCCAGTCGGGCCAGGCCCCCATGCCGAGCGCGGGCGGGACGAGGGCGATGAGCACCGCCGAGACGGTGACGGCGGGCGTGTACCAGCGGGCGAAGCGCGTGATGAAGTTCTCGGTCCTGGCCTTCTTCTCGCTCGCGTTCTCGACGAGCTCCAGGATGCGCGAGACCGTCGACTCGCCGAAGGGCTTCGTGGTCTTGACGCGCAGGATGCCCGTCATGTTGATGCAGCCGGAGATGACGTCGGCGCCCGCCTCGACATGGCGCGGGATGCTCTCGCCCGTAAGTGCCGCCGTATCGAGCTGCGAGGAACCCTCGACCACCTTGCCGTCGATGGGCACGCGCTCGCCCGGTTTGACGACGATCACATCGCCGACCGCCACCTCCTCAGGGTCGACCTCGACAAGCGCGCCGTCGCGCTCGATGTTGGCGTAATCGGGGGCGATATCCATCATGTCCGCGATGGACTTGCGGCTCTTGCCCACGGCATAGCTCTGGAAGAGCTCTCCCACCTGGTAGAACAGCATGACGGCCGCGCCCTCGGCCATATGCGGGTCGGTGTCGGGGAAGGCGACCATGGCGAAGGCGCCCACGGTGGCGACGGCCATGAGAAAGCTCTCGTCAAAGGCCTGGCCGTGGCGGATGTTGCGCCACGCCTTCTGGAGGACGTCGTGGCCGGCGATGAGGTAGGGGATGAGGTAGAGGACGAAGGCGGCGTATACCGCTCCGGTGCCGCCGAACGCGGTGGCGAGCAGCCCCGTCTCGTCGACGAGCATGATGACGGCGAAGATGCCGAGCGCGATGAGGATGCGGTTGCGCCATTTCCGCTGCTTCTTGTTCATGGGGACTCCAATTGCACTTATGAACACACGCTCATATATAAGCGGGGAAAAAAGCCGCGCGGGCGGCCGGGGAGAGCCGGCGGGCGGTGTGCGCGGGGCCGTGGGGGGGGGTGGTGCGCGCCGCGCTCGCCGGCGGGGAGGGCTACCGGAGGATCTCGCAGTCGGGCTCGATGTCTGCGGTGAGCCTGACCACGCGTTCGAGCACGTCGTCAAAGACGTCGTCGGCGGCGGTGAGCGTGAGCTTCTGCGTCATGAAGTTGACGCGTGCGCTCTCGACGCCCTCGATCTTTACGATGGCGTCCTCGAGCTTCTGGGCGCAGTTGGCGCAATCGATCTCATCGAGCTTAAAAGACTTGCGCATGGTGGTTCCTTTCCTTCTTGCGGGCGCCCGCGGGCGGGGCGTTGATTGCTGATGGGGCGCGCGGCTGCGCGCATGGGCACGCCGCGCGACTGCCCGGTCTCGCCTACTCGCAGATATGCGTCATGCCCTGGGCGAGCATGGTGTGCACGTGGTCGTCGGCGAGCGAGTAGATGAGGCTTCTGCCGTCGCGATCGAACCGCACGAGGCGGGCTTGCTTCAAGATGCGCAGCTGGTGGCTGACGGCGCTCTGCGTGGCGCCGATGGTATCGGCGATGTCGCCCACGGAGCGGGGGGTGTCGAAGAGCGCGTAGAGGATCTTGATGCGGGTCGTGTCGGAGAAGACCTTGAAGAGGTCGGCGAGGTCGTAAAGGAGCTCCTCGTCGGGCATGCAGAGATCGTTGGCAGCGGGAGCCGCGGCGGTGGGTTCTTCCATGGCCCTCCTTTCAAATCTCAAACGTATGAACAATCGTTCATATAACTGAGTTTGATTATATGAACCTATGCGCATACGTCAAGAGGAATCTGGCAGTTTTCGGTAAGAGGTCGAATGGGTTGGGGGAGGGGTGCCGTGCGGGATGCCGTTATCCGCGAAATCGCTCGATGTGCGCGATGTGCCACAGGTTCATAAGAGGGATGCGCCGCCGCGCGTTGAGGTAGGATAGCTAACGGACACCGACGCGCGGCCGTGGCCGCAGGAAGGGGAGCACATGATCATCGAGGAGCACGCCCTGTGGGGCGAGGAGCCCACTGAGGAGCATCCGGCGACATACACGGCGTATCTCGCCGATCCGCTCACCGCGGCGCCCGACGCGCGGCGTCCTGCGATGGTCGTGTGCGGGGGCGGCGGCTTCGACCATGTGGTCTCCCACGAGAAGGAGCCGGTGGCCCTCGCGTACCTCAACAGCGGCTACCAGGTGTTTGTGCTCGAGTACGTGACGATGTCCACCGGAGACGTCGCCTACCCCGCACCCGAGGTCGATCTCGCCCGCATGGTCGCCACGGTTCGCGCCAACGCCGACGCGTGGCGCGTCGATCCCGAGCGCGTGGCGGTCATCGGGTTCTCGGCGGGCGGCTTCGTGTGCGCGGCACTCGCCGCCGGCTGGAAGTCCGGTCCGTTTGCCGCCCTCGCCGGCGCCCGCCCCGAGCAGGTGCGCCCCGACGCGGCCGTGCTCTGCTACCCGCTTCTCGACCTGCGCGTGGTGCGCGACGAGCAGCTGCGCGACCCGCGCATCGACCTGCGCGTGCCCAAGACGGGCGGCAAGACGGGGCGCGACCTCGTGATGGATTACCTGGCGCGCGTCGCCGGGGAGGCGACCGAGGAGCGCCTGGCGGAGATCGCTCCGGTCAACCATGTCGACCGGTACATGGCGCCGACGTTTGTCTGGGGTGTCGCCGATGACAAGACGTGCCCGATCGTGCAGGTGCACGAGTTCGCCTGCGCCATGGCGCGCGCCGGCGTTACGCATGAGGTGCACGTGTTCGACCAGGGTGGCCACGGGCTTTCGATGGCGAACGTCAACACGCGGGTGGATAACGCGGCGGAGCAGGCGATCGTGCGCCCTTGGTTCGACCTCGCCGCGGCCTTTCTTGAGCGGCGCGGGGTCGCATAGTCGAGACTCGCACGCACGAAATACAAAAAACGCATATATAAGTGAATATATGCGTAATTATGAAATGCGATGATTCGCGTGCGTTTGCGCGTGGCCAAAAACCGCAGCGAAATAATGAAGGCCCCCTCTGGGAGGGCTGATGAAGAGCGCCGTCCGGATGTCGAGGGGGCTGCTCGACGCGATATCCGCCCAAAACGGGGTCGTTCTGGGCGGGCCTGCGCGGCTTGAGCGCGCGGCGATGGCGCGTTGGCACGGCCGGGGCGCGCGTCGACGCGCCTCGCGCGCGATGCATAATTATTTCGGTGAGGATTTTGTCCACCGCGGTGCGCCGCGAGGGGCGCGGGCATCGCTTCTTCGGCACCTGTCCCCGCGCGAAGCGGGGACAGGTGCTATGGTAGCTATCAAGAGGTGATGCATCCATGCATACGTGGACATGGGCAGAGGGCGCGTTTGTGGACGCGCATGCCCGGGAGGCGGCCGGCGACGCGTCACCGGCGGGCGAGGGTGCGGCTCCCTGCCCCGTCTCCCGGGAGCCTGATGGGGTGCGGGGAGCTGACGGTGCGTGGGTGCGGGTCAGCGTCGGCGCAGCGGCAGAGCTCGATCTAGACGAGAGCTCCCCGCTGGTGCGCGAGGTGCTGCGCGACATGCCCCATGCGGCCGTTTCGTATGGAGAGCGCGATGCGTCCAGCGCCTGCGGCATCGTGGTGGTGCCCGCCGGGAAGGGCCGTCGGCGCGAGGCGGCGCGTTTCGCGTTCGTCCTGCGCCCCCACTGCCTGGCGCTGGTTGAAGACGGACCGCTCGCCCGGCCTCTTATCGAGCGCCTGGCCGCCGAGGGGGCGCCCGTCGAGGGTCCCGCCGACGCGCTCATGGGACTCATCCGGCTTCTGCTCCGCGACCAGCCGGCGCTGCTCTCGGGGGTGCGCGAGGACCTCGAGCTCATCGAGGAGGCAGTGCTCGAGGGACGCGAGCGCCCGAACCGCGCCCTCATGATGGAGGACGCGTGCCGCATGCTCGGGCTCGATACGTTCTACCAGGGCCTTTCGGATATCGTTGACAACATCGCCGAGGAGGGGGAGGGCCTCGCGAGCCCGGCGGAACGGCTGCGGGCAAAGGCGCTCGCCCGCCAGCTCGACCGGCTCGCGACCCGGCTCGAGGCGCTGCAGCAGTACGGCCTCGAGGTGCACAGCCTCTACCAGGAGAGCATCGACGTGCACCAGAACCACGTGATGCAGTGGCTGACCGTCGTGACGACGCTCGCGATGCCGCTCACGTTCATCACGGGCTGGTACGGGATGAACTTCCCGCATATGGCGCTCTTCGACGCGACGTGGGGGTACCCGGCGGTCATCGTGGTCTGCCTTGCCATCGTCGCGGCCGAGGTGCGCTTCTTTCATCGGCGCGGGTGGCTGCGCTTCGGCGGCGGGCGCCCGCGGCGCGGACGCCGGGATCGGCGGCGCGGCGGGGATGCGGCCTGACGGCGGGCTCGCGTTCCCGCCTCGGCGCGCCACGCTATACTGTTGCCGATGACAGATCGTCAACAGGAAGGATGGCGCCATGTGGTCCTTTGAGAGCGTGTTCTATCAGATCTACCCCCTCGGCTTCTGCGGGGCGCCCCGTGCAAACGACGGCGTTTGCGCCCACCGCATCACCAAGGTGGCGGCATGGGCGGATTACCTGGCGGAGCTCGGGGTCGGCGCCGTGCTCCTCAACCCGGTGTTCGATTCGTTGACGCACGGGTACGACACGCGCGACCTCACCCGCGTCGACTGCCGTCTGGGCACCAACGAGGATCTTGCGGACGTGGTGCGCGCCCTGCATGCGCACGGCATCCGCGTGGTGCTCGATGCGGTGTTCAACCATGTCGGCCGTGAGTTCTGGGCGTTTCGCGACGTGCGAGAGCACCGGTGGGACTCGGCGTACCGCGACTGGTTCTGCCTCAACTTCGACGGGGACTCCGCCTTTGGCGACGGGTTCTGGTACGAGGGTTGGGAGGGCTGCTACGACCTCGTCAAGCTGAATCTCCGCAATCCCGCCGTCGTGGCGTACCTGCTCGACACGGTGCGCGGATGGCGGCGGGAGTTTGGCATCGACGGGCTGCGCCTCGATGTCGCCTACTCCCTCGACCATGACTTCCTGCGGAGCCTGCACGGCGTGGCGCGCGAGCTCTCGGCCACGGCGCCGGCGGCGGCGCCGCTTGCGGGTCCGCGCGCCGAGGACACGGCGTTCGTCCTCATCGGCGAGACGCTCCACGGCGACTACAGCCAGCTCGTCAACCCCGAGATGCTCGACTCGTGCACCAACTACGAGTGCTACAAGGGGCTGTACTCGAGCTTCAACAGCCAGAACATGTTCGAGATCGCCCACTCGCTCCATCGGCAGTTCGGCGGCGACCCCTGGTGCATCTACCGCGGGCTCCATCTGCTCTCGTTTGCCGACAACCACGATGTGACCCGCTTGGCGAGCATCCTCACCGATCCTGCCTGCGTGCGGCCCGCCTACGGGGTGCTCTTCGGCATGCCGGGGATACCCTGCCTCTACTACGGAAGCGAGTGGGGCGCGACGGGCGTCAAGGGCGCGCATGACGACTGGGACCTGCGCCCGGCGTTCGAGGCGCCCGTCCAAAACGAGCTCGCCTCCCACGTCGCGCGCCTCATCGCGGCGCGCACTGCGGGACCCGGTGCGCGGGCGCTCAGCTACGGCGCGTACCGCAACGTGCAGATCCAGAACAAGCAGCTCCTGTTCGAGCGGACGGTGGAGGCCGAGGGCGCGGAGCCGGCGGCGCGCGTGCTGGTGGCGGTCAACGCCGTGGCGGAGCCCTTCACGTTCTCGGCAGGCGAGCTCACAGGGACCTTTGCCGACCTTCTGGATGGGGACGGCGGGTCGGTCGAGCTCGCGGGAACCCTTGAGCTCGCGCCGTACGAGGTGCGCTACCTGCTCGCCCGGTAAGGGTGCGCGCCGCCCCCGTGCAGGGTGGCGGCGCGCCGGGGCTACATCACGTGCGTCTCGGCGAGGCGCTCCTCGATGCGCTCGTTGGCGCGCGCGAGGCGCCGGCGCAGCGCGAGGCCCAGTATGAGGGCGGGCACGAGGTAGGCGGCGAGGCGGCCGAGGGCCCACCAGAAGTCTCCCTGCCAGAGGCCGAACTGCGCCGCGCGGAACGCGTTCTCGGCATGCACGAAGGGGAGCCACCGGTAGAGCGTCTGGAAGACGGGCGGCAGCATCTGCGGTGGAAACGTGCCGCCCGAGCCCGCGACCTGCACGACCATGAGCACCACGGCCACGGCCTTGCCCACATCGCCGAAGGCGGCGGTGAGCGCGTAGATGATATTCACGAACACAAACGAGGCGACCCATCCGGTGAGGAAGAAGAGTACCGGGTGGGCGCACTGCACACCCAGGTAGAAGAGGTCGCCGGCGCAGATGAGCGTCGCCTGCGCGAGGCCCACGGCCCCGAAGAACGTGAGGCGCCCGAGGTAGGCGCCGCCGACGCCGCAGCCGGTCTCGGCGAGGGTGCGCGCGCTCGGCGCGACTTTGACGAGGGCGGCGAGCACGACGCCGCCGATCCAGATCGCGAGGGTGGTGTAGAACGGCGCCATGGCCGACCCGTTGTTCTCGACGGGGAAGACGGGCGTGCGGTCGAGCGTCACCGGTGCGGCCATGAAGGCGGCGAGCTCGGTCGGCTCGGCGCCGAGAATCTGGCGTATCTGCGCAAGGTCGCCCGCGGCGACGGCGCCCGCGAGCGTCTCGTGAAGCGCATCGAGGCGTGCGGCGGCCCCCTCGAGCGCGTCGGCAGATTCGGTGAGCGAGGCGGCGGTCCCGGTGAGGCCGGTCTCGGCGGAGCCGGCGGCGGCGTCGACGGCGGCGAGCGTGTCGTCGAGCCGCGCGGCGAGGGAGCGGGCGTCCTCGGCGGCGGCGGAGACGGTCCGGGCGAGCTCGTCGAGCGAGGCGCGCACATCGCCCGTCGCGGCGCCCTTGAGCGAGGCGAGGTCACGGGCGGCAGCGTCGACGAGCCCTTCGAGCTCCTGCTTTGCCGCGGCGGCATCTTGGGCGCCCTGAGAGAGGTCGCCGGCTGCGGTGCCGAGGCCACAGGACAGGTCGTCGAGCTCGGCTATGAGCGCGCCGAGGCGCTGGGAGAGGCCCTCGAGGTCGCGCGCCACGGCGCCGGCGGCGTTGCCCGCGGGTGTGCCCGCTGCGGCCTCCTCGAGACGGTGCGCGAGCTCGATCTGGCCGGCAAGGGAGTCGGCGAGCTGCTGCAGGCGCCCGCGATGGCCGTCGACCGTCTCCTTTGCCCGGGTAAGGCCGGCGGTGAGGTCGCCCACCTGCGCATCTGCCGCGTCGAAGGCACCGTCGATGGCGTCTTGCACATCGCCCATGCCCGCGGAGGCGCCCGCGATGGCGGTATCCCACGCGGTGCCGGCGCCGGCGAGCGCATCGGAAACGTCGCCCACGCCCGCTGCGGCGGCGCCGAGGGCACCTGCCGCCTCATCGGCGGGCGCGCCGGCGGCGCCGAGCGCGTCGCCGCTGCCTGCGACGAGCGCACCGGTGGAGGAGAGGAGCTCGGCATAGGCGCGCGCGTCGCCCGCCGCGCCCCTGAGGCGGCCCGCGGCACCGGTGACGGCATCGTCGAGGCGGCCGGCGAGGCTCGCGAGCCCCTCGTCATCGAGCAGGCCCGATAGCTCGTCGAGGACGCCGGCGCCCACGTCCGTCACGGCGGCGGCGAAGCCCTTATCGATGTCGGCGCGCACGGCGGTGGCGGCCTTGTCGGTCACGATCTGGGCGATGGCGTTGGCCTTCTGGTTCTGCAGGAACGTGACCTCGGCGGCGCCCGCGCCCGCGTCGTAGCCGCCGAGGAGCCGCTCGGAGAAATCCTCGGGGATGATGAGCGCGGCGTAGTAGGCGCCGGAGCGTACGCCCTCGCGCGCGTCGTCTGCCGAGGTGGGCACGTAGCCGATGGCGGTCGACGTGCGGAGCTCGTCGACGACGCGCTCGCCCGCGTTGAGGGTCACAGGGACGAGCCCGCTCTTGTAACCGGCGTCCTCGCAGGCGACGGCGACCTTGAGGTTCGCGGTGTTGCCGTAGGGGTCCCAGCTGCCGGCGATGTTGAACCACGCGTAGAACGAGGGCACGACGATCATGCCCGCGACCACCACGAGCGTGACGGCGCTTCCGGTGGCGTGGCGGAAGTCCCGGCGGATGAGGGACCAGATGCGGGTGAGGGTGCTCACGAGAGACCGCCTCCTTGTGCGGTGGGGTTAGGGGCAGGGTCGGCGGCGCTCTCCGGCACGGCGAGCGCCTCGCGCGCGCGGTCGTGGAGGTACGCCACCACGAGGAGATAGGTCGTTGTGGCCACGAGCGACACGATCCAGCAGACGAGGAGCGCGAACTTCGCCGGGAGCACAAAGAGCAGGAGCGTGCACGCGAGCGGGACGGCGATGAGCGCGCCTATGCCCCGCCGCACGAGCGCGGGGTAGGCCCGCTCGAACCGGGCCGCGCGCTCATGGGCGGCGGCGCGCTGCGCGGGCGTGGCGATGAGCGCCCGGAGGCGCCGCTCGAGGGCGCCGGCGGTATCGGCGGGGATGGTGTGCTCGGCCACCATGAGGTCCGTCGCGGCGAGGCTGCGGTCGAAAAGCGCGTTTATCGGCACGAGCCGGCGACGCATGCCGAGCCCGATCACGGCCGCCGGCAGCAGGAAGACGGCGAGCATGAGGAGGTTTTTGGCATAGAAGTCGCCGTAGAAGCCCGCCACCGCCTCGCGCATGGCGTCGATGCCGTAGGTGAAGGGGAGCCACGGCTCGAGCGCGCGGAAAAACGGCGGCTGCATCTGGATGGGGTAGAGGCCCGACGCGCCGGGGATCTGCAGCACGACGAGGAGCACGCCGAGGGCCTTGCCGACATGCTTGAAGGCGACGGCGAGGGCGTAGACGATCGACACGTAGACAAATGAGGCGACAAGGCCTGCTCCGATGAACGCGGCGGGCGAGACGCACTGCATGCCGAGGGCGATGTCGCCTGTGCAGCAGATGAGCGCCTGCACCTGCCCGAGCGCGGCGATGAGCGCTCCGCGGCCGAGGGTTGCCTGCCAAGGGGAGACGGCGCCGATGCCCTCCTCGTCCACCTCGAGCTTGTAGATGGCCACGAGCACGAAGCCGCCGACCCAGAGCGCGAGGTTGGTGTAGAAGGGGGCGACGCCCGAGCCGTAGTTGCGCACGGGGAAGACAGCCTCGTCGACCAGTGAGACGGGCGAGCCCATGAAAGCGCCCACCGTGGCGGGGTCCAGCGCGATGAGGTCCCGCACGACGGGCATCTCGCGCGCGCTCTCTATAAGGGAGAGGTCGCGGGCAAGCGAGTCGACGTCGTCAGCCGCCGCCGTGACCGCGCCGGTGGTGCGGCCCACGGCGTCTGCCCCCTGGGCGAGAAGCCCGTCGAGCGTGGCGAGCGTGCCGTCCGCCTGGGCGATGAGCGCGCCCACCGATCCGGCGGCGCCCGTGAGAGCGCCCCCGGCGTCCGCGAAGGCGTCGAGGCCGCTCGAGAGCGCGGGGAGCGTGGTGGTGAGAAGGTCCGCCTGCAGTCCGGTGAGCGACGCGGTTGCCTGCTGGATGGCGCCGTTGACGGTGGCCGACAGGCCGCGCATGCTCTCGGCGCCCGCCTTGATGTGGTCGGAGACCTGTTGGAGCGCGGCGATGTTGGCCGTGAGGTCGCCGATGGCGCCGTCGAGGGCGGCGACGGTGCTGTCCATGCGATCGAGCAGGTCTTGGCGCGCCGCGGCTGCCGCGCCTTCGACGCTTGCCGCCGCGATCTCGTCGCGCGCGCGGGCGAGGCTGTCGCGCATGCCCTGGAGGTCGCCTGCAACGCCGGTGAGCGCGGCGAGGGCGGCGTCGATCTTGCCCTGCGCCCAGCCCACGTCGCCGGCAAGGGCGCCGATATCGTAGGCGGCGGTCGATGAGATGCCGGCGACCGTACCCGAGGCGGTGCCGACGGCGCCGGCGATATCACAGGTGAGCTGCTGCGCGCCCGTGCGCGTCTGGGCGAGGTGCTGCCGGGCGCCGGCAAGCGCGTCGGCAAGGGACGTCGCCGTGGCGGAGAGCTCGGCCATGGTCGCACGCGTGGCGCCGACGGCCGTGCGCGCGCCGCCCACGCTCTCGCCCGCCTGGGCGAGGCCGTCGCCGAGGTCGCTGAGGAGCCGGGCGCTCTCGGCGAGCTCGGACGCGGCGCCGGCGCGGGCGTCGTCGAGGGCCGTGGCGCCCGTATCCGCCGCCCCGCTGAGCCGCTCGGCCACGGTCTCGCCCACGAGCGCCGTGAAGCGTCCGGCGATCTCCTCCTCGAGCGTGCTCGCCCCCGTGTCGGTCACCTTGGGCGCCACGGCGTTCGCCTTCTCGTTCACCAGGTAGGTGATGTGCGCCGGCTCGGTATCGCCGGTGAGGACGTCGGCGATCCGCGCGGTGAAGTCCGAGGGGATGATGAAGGCGGCGAAGAAGGTGCCGGCGTTCACGCCGTCTCGCGCCTCCTCGTCGCTGTCGACGAACGTCCAGCCGAGCTGGTCGTTGTGCGCGAGCTCGTCGCGCAGCATCGAGCCGGCGTTGACGGTGCCCATACCGGGGATATCGGCCCCCTCGTCCGCGATGACGACGGCGATGGGTATGGTCGAGGTGTTCTGGTAGGGGTCGTCGTTGGCGATGATGTTCGTCCACGCGTAGAGCGAGGGGATGATGCACACGCCGATGGTGATGACAATGGCGACGGGATTTCTTGCGATTCGCTTGAGGTCGCGTACGAAGATGCGCGCAATGGTTCGCACGATGCTGCCTTTCTCTCGCGGTGGCTCCTGAGAGTCAGGCAGCGATAATACCCAATTAGCGATTAAAACACACTTGTGGAATAATTAACGGTGGCTAAGCCATGGAGACGGCCCTCATGGGGAGTAACGGACAAAGGTGGTCGCTATGGGGAGAAATGAGGGGCAGACGTGTGCGATGCGGCGGGAAGCGACGGGGGCGGTCGCATCGCGCGGGGCTGCGTCCGGCGCGGGCGCGCGTACGGCGCGACCGGCGGGCGTCGATCGGCGCGTCGTGCGGAGCCGCCGCGCAATCATGCAGGCGTTTGAGGAGCTGCTCGCCGAGCGTCCGCTCGATAAGATCACGGTGAGCGCGATCGCTCAACGGGCGGATGTGGACCGCAAGACGTTCTACCAGCACTTCGGGAGCATCTCGGGCCTCATCGACGCGCTTGCCGACGACTTCGCCGCCCGCGTGCTCGACGGTGTGGCGGCACCCGACGCAACGGGCATGCCGGCCAAGGCGCCCGGAGGCATGGAGGGCGGTCCCGAAGCCGCGGCTCTTGACACGGCGGCCGGCGCGCCCACCCTGCGCATGTTCTTCACCGCCCTCGCGCGCAACTTGAGCGCGGGCCTCGTGCGGGAGCGCGGCTTTTTCGAGCACATGCCGGCAGATGTCCTCTACGACCGGCTCTACGCCCCCTTTGAGCGGCAGATTCTCGCGCGCGGCCTCGTCGACGGGCTCATCGCGCCCGATGCCGCCCGGCCCGCGCTCTCGTTCGTGCTCGGCGGCATGCTCTCGCTCATGCGCTGGTGGCTCGGGCACGGCGAGGCGCTCGAGCTCGACGAGGTGGTGGCGCTCGCCTCGGTGCTCACCGAGCACGGGCTCGCGGGCGCGGTCGGCGGGCGAGGCGCTTAGGCGCGCTCGGCCAGATCGAGGATGAGCTGGGCGGTCTTTGCCCAGCCGAGGCAGGGGTCGGTGATGGACTTGCCCCACACGCCGCCGTCGACGGGCTGGTTGCCGTCCTCGAGGTAGCTCTCGACCATGAAGCCGCGCACGATGCCGCGGATCTGGTCGTTGCGCCGGCAGGAGTCGAGCACCTCCTTGCAGATGCGCAGCTGCTCGAGCGGGCGCTTGCCGGAGTTGTCGTGGTTGCAGTCCACGATGACGGCGGGGTTGGCGTACTTGTCGGCCGTGTAGTTCTGGGCGAGGCGCTCGAGGTGCTCGTAGTGGTAGTTGGGGTACGTGCGCCCGTCGAGACCGATGTAGCCGCGCAGCACGGCGTGCGCGAGCGGGTTGCCGGGCGTCTCGACCTCCCAGTTGCGGAAAATGAAAGACTGCTCCGCCTGGGCGGCGTAAATGGAGTTCAGCATGACGCTCGTCGAGCCGGCCGTCGGGTTCTTCATGCCCACGGGCACGGTCACGCCCGAGGCGACGAGGCGGTGCTCCTGGTTCTCGACGGAGCGCGCACCCACCGCAACGTAGGACAGCAGGTCGATCAGGTACTGGTAGTTGGTGGGGTAGAGCATCTCGTCGGCGGTGAACATGCCCGTCTCCTCGATGACGCGCAGGTGCATCCGACGGATGGCCTTCACGCCCTCGAGGAGGTCGTCAGGCGCCTCGGGGTCGGGGTTGTGGAGGAGCCCCTTGTAGCCCGTGCCCTTGGTGCGGGGCTTGTTGGTATAGACGCGCGGGATGATGACGATCTTCTCGCTGACCTCTTGGGCGATGGCGGCGAGGCGCTCCATGTAGGCGAGGACCGAGTCCTCGCGGTCCGCCGAGCAGGGGCCGATGATGAGGAGCTTGCGCGGGTCCTCGCCCGTAAAGATGCGGGCGACTTCCGCGTCGAAGGCGGCCTTCTTCTCGACCAGGTCGGCCGAGAGGGGCATCTCCTCGCGGATGTCCTTGGGGATGGGCAGCAGGCGCTTGAACTTCATCGGCATGGCGGGTCCTTCGGTCGGGGTTCTCATGTTGGGGAGATGCTACCAAAAGGCGCCCGCGGCCCGCGGGCGGGTGCGGGCGCGTAACCGATTTGTGACAGAGGGGGCGGGCTCCCGTCGCCCCGGCTGCGGCGGCTACTCGCTGACGAGGCTCACAAAGCCGTCGAGGGTGTACTCGCCCGAGATGCGCACGCGGGGAAGCGACCGCAGGTCGTCGCCCGGCGTGGCCCAGCGGTTCTCCGTGGTGAAGGCGCAGAGGATCCCGGCGTCGTCCACCGCGGCGCGCGCGTCGTCGGTCACGTCGCCATACGGGTAGGCGAGGGCCTCGTGCGTGCCGAGGACCGCCTGCGCCTGCTTGAGGTCGTCGGCGATCTCGGCGCGGGTGAGGGCGCTCACGATGCCGCCGTGGCCGATGGTGCCGCCGGCGCGGTGCATGTTGTAGCTGTGCGACTGGAACGTCACGTAGGGACTCGCGTGCGCGACGACGCGCTCGCCGGCATCGGGTTCGCTCGCGATGATGAACGACGTCGCAGGGACCTGGTACTCCTCCAGAAGCTCGATGCCGCGGGTAAGGAAGCCCGCCTCGCCGTCGTCGAACGTGAGCACGATGCTCTTGGCCGGGAGGCTGTGCGTGCCCGCGAGGTAGGCGCGCACCTCCTCGTAGGAGGGGAAGTAGAACTCGTTCTCAGTGAGGTAGGCGAGCTGCTCGGCGAGCTTGGTGTCGAGCAGGTAGTTGCCGTTGAGGTTCTCGGGAGGGGCGTCCGCCGTGTAGACGTAGTGGTACATGAGCACGGGGACGCCCGTCTGCATGGTCTCCATGGTGTCGACCACGTGCACGCGGCGCTCGGCGGTGGCCGTGCCGCCGTCGGGGTCCGCCACGGTGTAGGTGACGGTGTAGTCGCCCGCCTTGGTCGTGTCCACCTCGCCCGCGGCGGTCACCTCGCTGTTCAGGATGCCGTGGACGGGGTCGGTCGCGTGCGCGCCGGCCTCGAGGTACTCCTCGCCGGTGAGCACGTAGGTGTCAGCATCGCCGTTGAGACCGATGACGATATCGCTCTTTGCCGCGGCGGCGGAATCCGCTATCACTGCGGGGTCCGCCGGGGCGGGCGCGTCATGTCCGGCGCCCGTTACCGCGCCGATGAGCGCGCCCGCCACGGTGACGACGCCCCAGAGCGCGAGACCGACGACGGCGAGGGCGGCGAGCCCCAAGAGCCGGGGCGCTCGGCGTCGCCGGGGCGCTGCCGGGCGCTGGGGCGCTGGCCGGGCACCCTGCGGCCGGGTGGCATGCGTGCGCGCTGCTCGTGGTGGTTGCCGCGGAGCTCCGGCGGGCGCCGGACGCCGTCCCGTTCCGGCATGCGATCCGGTATGCGGCTCGACGCGTCGCGGATGGGGGCGCTGTCCCGCCCCCGCGTATCGATTCGAACCCGTCCTCGGCTGTCGCTCTTGATGCATGACGCTTCCCCTCGTCTCGAGTCCGTGACCGCCGCGCCTTCGCGGAGACGCCTGTGCGGCCTATTTGGCAAACATGCTCTTAAGATTGAATTCGGCCTGCACGGTCCGGAGCATCAGGTCCGTGTCGTCGAGGCCGAGGTGGCGCTCCGCCTCGCCGGCGTCGAGCGTGCCGCGGCGGCGCGCCCAGTTCTCCAGGCTCGCGGGTGCGGACTCGCGCGGCAGCGATTGGACCTCGTTGTCGAGTTTGCGGCAGATGTCGCGCGAGTCGACGACCACGATCTTGCCCGCGCGCCTGGCCTCGGCGTACCCATCGAGGTGCAGCTTGAACCACGAGTCCTCGAACGCGGCGTTGTGCGCCATGATGGGATAGCGCTTCATGAGCTTCAGGAGCTTGGCCTGCAGCTTCTTGTCCTCACGGAAAGGCGTTTTGCCCTCGATGTCCGCCCACTGGATGTGGTGGATGTGCTCGAGCGGCACGCCGGTCTCCTTATACGGGTCCTCGGGGATGCCGAAGTACGCGGCCTCGCCGTCGCGCGGGACCGCGTCGCTGGTGAGGTCCATGAGCTCCCAGCCGGCGTTTAAGATGTAGCCGCGCTCGGGGGCGGTGCCGGTCGTCTCGATGTCGATGCCGAGGACGGTGCCCTTGATGGGCTTGCGCACGTAGGCGACGGCGTAGGCGTTGCGGTCGCCGCGCACCTCGCGCGCCACGGCCGATGCGGCGCGCTTCTGCAGGGCGCCGATGCCCGCGCACAGGTCCTCGTCGGTGAGGCCGCGGGCAAGGAAGCTGCTCGAGAGGTTGCGCAGGCGCGTCTCGCCGATGGCGTCGCAGACGGCGCGGTTGCGGTCGCCGAGCTCGCGCACGAGGTCGTAGGAGAACGGCTCCTCGGCCGCGTTGCGCCATTCGGTGTCGAGCGTCTTCATGGCGTCCTCGCCCTTCAGGCGCTCAGCCTCCATCACCTCGTAGCCGCTGCCAAAGATGAGTTCGGGAAAGTAATACGAATTGGCGTAATCGAGTGCTTCCTGGACCTTCACGGGGTCTCCTCTCGGTTCTGCGCCTGTGTGCGGCGCGTGCGTATGTTTGCTATATGAAACTCCTGTAGTACCATACCGTGACCGGCCCCTGTTCGCACCCGCCGGGGTAGGAAGGGTATGAACCTTTCACAACGCACCATGATAGAAGATTGCGCGCGAGGAGAATGAGCGTAATGGATTTGTTCTGGCATGTCATCGAGCACAGCGTGGAGGACACGCTGCCGCTCGTCCCGTTTCTGTTCCTGACCTATCTGGCCCTCGAGCTGCTCGAGCACGCCGCCGGCACGCGCGCCGGGGCGCTCGTCCGCCGCGCCGGCGCCGCCGGTCCCGTGGTGGGCGCGCTTTTGGGCATCGTGCCCCAGTGCGGCTTCTCGGCCATGGGCGCGACGCTCTACGCCGGGCGCGTCATCACGCTCGGCACGCTCGTCGCGGTCTTTCTCTCCACATCGGACGAGATGCTGCCGCTGCTCGTCGCCGAGCAGGTGGACGCGGGCCTTGTCGCCACGGTCCTGCTGACCAAGGCGGCCGTCGCGGCCGTGGTGGGCCTTGCGGTCGACGCCTGTGTGCGGGCGCTGCGCAACAACCCGCGGGCGCATGCCCTCGTGCGCCGCGGCGTGCACGGTGCGGCCGTGTCCGCCGCCCCCGACCTTATCGACGAGCTCGCCGAGGCGGGCGAGGGCACGGCACACATCCATCGCCTCTGCGAGCGCGACCATTGCGGTTGCGACGATGACGGGGAGCCGGGCGCCGGGCACGCCGCGGTGGAGGGCCCTGCCCATCTCGAGGGCGACGGGTGCGCCGCCGCGCCGGACGGGCAGACTGCAGACGGGCACGCGCATGCCCATGGGCACCACCATCATGCAGGGCCTCTCGCCATCGTGCGGAGCGCGCTCTCGCATACGGTGCAGGTGACGCTCTTCATCTTTCTCGTCACGCTCGCCTTGGTCGCGGTGCTCGAGGGCGCGGGCGAGGAGGCGCTCGCGGGCTTCCTCGCGGGCAACGAGACGCTCGCCGTATTCGCCTCGGCCCTCGTCGGCCTCATTCCCAACTGCGCGGCGAGCGTGGTCGTGACGCAGCTCTATCTCGAGGGCGTCCTCTCGTTCAGCGCGATGATCGCCGGTACGCTCGCGGGCGCCGGCACGGGCTTTCTCGTGCTGTTCCGCACCAACGCGAGCGCGCGCGAGAACGTGCTCATCCTTCTTCTGCTGTGGTGCACGGCCGTCGTCTGCGGCCTCGTCCTCGCGCTTTTCGGTCTGTAGGCTGACCCCGCGGGCGCTAGGCTCCCGCCGTCTGACGCCCGACGGTGGGACCGGCGGCTTCAAGCCCCATGGTGCCCGCCCCGACGCCCCGACCGTACACTCGCGCGTACATTGCCGCGCGTTTTGCCCGGGCCTCGGGACATTTTTCGCGGCAAAGAACCCGTCAATGTACGCGCGAATGTACGGTCGGAGAAAGCGCTGGTAGCGGGCTGCACATTTTCCCTCGCAATGTACGCTCAGCCCCGTCTTGGCTCCCGCAGCGCCCTTTTTAGTACATTGCGCGCGATATTGTACCGAGGCCCGGGCAAAAGGCCCCGCAATGTACGCGGCAATGTACGCGGCAATGTGCGCGCCTGTGCGGGGCGCGGGCGGGAGGCCGGCAGAAGGACGCGTGCCCTGCCCGCTACGCGATGCGGTGGATAAAGAGGCCGCTTCTGAGCTTGGGCTCGAACCACGTCGACTTGGGCGGCATGAGGAGGCCCGCATCGGCGACGGCCATGAGCTCGTCGACCGTCGTCGCGAAGAGCGTAAAAGCCGCCCCCTCGGATCCCGCGCGCCCCTCAAGCTCCGCCGTGCCGCGGATGCCGCCCACAAAGGCGATGCGCGGATCCTCGCGGGGGTCGTCGATGCCGAGGACGGGACCCAAGATCCGCTCCTGCAGAAGGGAGACGTCGAGCGCCTCGACAGGACCCGCCTCCCGGGCTGCCGTGCGGATGTCGTCGTGCGCGGTGAGGCGCCACCAGGAGCCGTCGGTGTAGAGCCCCATCACGCCGGGCGCCTCAGGCTCAACGGGTGCCGATGCCGGCTCGACGGCGAACCCGGCATCGGCGATCGCGTCGCAGAGCTCGCGGGCGCTGAGCCCGGCGCGGTCGCGCACCACGCGGTTGTAAGGGAGCACGGTGAGCTCGCTCGCGGGGAAGAGCACGGCGAGGAAGTAGTTGAACGGCTCCTTGCCGGTGTAGGTGCCGGCGGCCTTCGCCTCCGCGCGCATCTCGTGGGCGACGCGCATGGCCGATGCGGTGCGATGGTGCCCGTCGGCGATGTAGGCGCACGGCACGCGGCCGAACATCTCCCGTATGGCCTCGACGCTCTCGGGCCGGCGCACCTCCCACACGCGCTGGCGCACGCCCTCGTCGTCAGTGAAGTCGTAGAGGGGGGTGGCGCCCTTGGCGGTGGAGAGGATGAACGAGAGCACCGGCTCGTCGCGGTAGGTCAGAAAGATCGGACCGGTCTGGCAGCCCAGCGCGCGGATATGCGCGGCGCGGTCGAGCTCCTTCTCGGGGCGCGTGTTCTCGTGCTTCTTGATGGTGCCGTCGTCGTACTCGTCGACCGAGCAGACGCCGACGAGCCCCGTCTGCGAGCGACCGCCCTGCGTCAGTTCGTACAGGTAGTAGCTCATGGCTGGGTCGGGGAAATAGCTATGGTCGTCGAGGCGCTCGCGGAGAAGCTCCGCCGCGCGCTCGTATACCTCGGGCGCGTACATGTCCTGATCGGGCGGGAACTGCGTCTCCGGGCGATCGATGGCGAGAAACGAGCCCGGGTGCGCCGCGACGTAGCTTGCCGCCTCCGCGCGGTCGAAGACGTCGTAGGGCAGCGCGGCGGCTTCGGCGGCGCGCTCGGGAATCGGGCGGATGCAGGGGAACGGCAAGACCTTCATGGGTGTCCTTTCGGGGGCGGTGCCCGGGGCGGCGTGCAAGGGTTACTTGATCACGCGCACGCGGTACACGGCGGGGATGCGCTTCAGCGCCTCGATGGTGGAGCCGTCGAGGTGCTCGTCGGTGTCGAACATCGTGTAGGCGTTCTCGCCGGCGCTCTCGTTCACCATGCGCTGCACGTTGGCGTTGTCCTTCGCGAGGATGGCCGTGATCTGGCCGATCATGTTGGGGACGTTGGCGTGCAGGCACGCGATGCGGCTCGCGGCGCGCGCCTTGCCCATGGAGCAGGCGGGGTAGTTGACCGAGTGGGCGATGTTGCCGTTCTCGAGGTAGTCCTTGAGCTCCGAGATCGCCATGTCGGCGCAGAGCGCCTCGGCCTCGCCCGTGCCGGCGCCCGAGTGCGTGGTGATGAACGTGTTGGGCATGAGCACGGTCTTGGGGGTGGCGAAGTCGGTGGCGAACCAGGAGAGCGTGCCCTCGTGGAGGGCGGTGTCGACGGCGTCCTCGTCTACGATGGTCTCGCGCGCGAAGTTGATGAGGATGGCGCCGGGGGCGAGGAGCGCGAGCTGCTCGGGCCCGATCATCCCTATGGTGTCGGCCTTGCTCGGCACGTGGAGGGTGAGGTAGTCGCACCCGCGGCACAGGTCCTCGAGCGTGCCGACGCGCTGCACGTCGCGCGAAAGCTCCCAGGCGTGCTCGACGGAGATGAAGGGGTCGTAGCCGTACACCTCCATGCCGAGCGTGACGCAGGCGTTGGCGACCTTGGAGCCCACGTTGCCGAGGCCGATGACGCCCACGCGCTTGCCGGCGAGCTCGCGGCCGACGAACGCCTTCTTGGCGCGCTCGGCCTCGGCCATGATGTCGGGGTCGGCCTCGTGCGCGCGCACCCACTGCATGGACTGCACGATGCCGCGGCTCGAGAGGATCATCATGCAGATGACCATCTCCTTGACGGCGTTGGCGTTGGCGCCCGGCGAGTTGAACACCACGACGCCCTGGCGCGCGTACTCCTCCACGGGGATGTTGTTGACGCCCGCGCCGCAGCGCGCGATGGCGCGGATGCCCGCGGGGAGGGTGACGCCGTGCAGGTCGGTCGAGCGCATGAGGATGGCGTCGGCCTCGTCGATGTCGTCGACGAAGTCATAGCCGTCGCCAAAGGTGACGTCTCCGTCCTTGGTGATGTCGTCGATGGTCTTGATATGGCGCATGGGTTGCTCCTAACGGTGGTCGTCTTCGAATTCGCGCATGTAGGCGGCGAGGGCCTGGACGGCCTCGAGCGTGACGGCGTTGTAGATGCTCGCCCGCATGCCGCCCGTCGAGCGATGGGCGCGCACGCCCTCGATGCCGCGCGCGCGGGCGCCGGCGATGAACTCCTCGTCGAGCTCCTTTGTCGCGCAGCGGAACGTGACGTTGGCGATCGAGCGCGAGGCGGGCTCGGCATGGGGGATGAAGACGCGGCTGTTGTCGAGGAGGCCGTAGAGGACGGCCGCCTTCTCGCGGTTTTGCGCCGCGAGCGCCGCGAGGCCGCCCTCGTCCTCGGCCCAGCGCAAGATCTTGCCGGTGAGGTAGATGCCGAAGGTGTTGGGCGTGTTCATCATCGAGTGCGCGTCCGCCTGGCGCCGGTAGCTCATATATGAGGGGCAGGCGGCGAGGGCGGGGCCGTCGCCGATGAGGTCCTCGCGCACGATGACGACGGTGGTGCCGGCCGCGCCGGCGTTCTTCTGCGCGCCCGCGTAGATGAGCCCGTAGCGCGCGACGTCGATCGGCTCCATGAGAAAGCAGCTCGATACGTCGGCCACGAGCGGCACGTCGCCCACCTCGGGCAGCTCGTGGAACTGCGTGCCGTAGATGGTGTTGTTCTGGCAGAGGTAGACGTAGTCGAGGTCGCCCTCGGCGGCGCGCGCGGCCACGGGGGCGAGGTCGGGGATGCGGTCGTGGCCGGTCTTCTCGCTCGAGGCGAGGACCTCGACCTCGCCGTACTTCGCGGCCTCCTCGGCGGCGAGGCGCGAGAACAGGCCCGTCACGAGGTAGCCGGCGCGGCCCCGGCGCATGAGGTTCAGGGGGATGCCGGCGAACTGGAGCGTCGCGCCGCCCTGCAAGAAGAGCACGCGGTAGGTGTCGGGGATGGACATGAGGCGCCGGAGGGTCGCCTCGGCGTCCTCGATGACCTGCGAGAACGCGGGCGTGCGATGGCTCATCTCCAAGATGGACATACCGGTGTCGCCATATTCCAGAAGCTCGCGCTGGACCTCGGACAAGACGCGCTCGGGCAGGGCCGAGGGACCGGCGGAGAAGTTGTAGACGCGGGACATGTATCGTGCTCCTTTGCGGTTGAGCGCTGCTGCGGGCGGTCGTGCGCGGCGCGGCGAGGTGCCCGTGGGGACAGATGACCGTAGCCTAGCATAGTACGGCAGGCGGGTGCGCGCGGGCGCGAGGGGCCTCAGGCGGCGCGCGGGTTAACGTGCAGGAAACGTTTTGCCCACCGGATGCGCCCGGGCGCCCGGCGCGCCGCCTATAATGGGGGAGACGTGAGGAGGACCTATGGCGACCTACGTTACCTCAGATGCGCACGGGCACGTGCGCGCCCTCGACCGCGCCCTCGAGCTCGCCGCGCCCGGGTCGGAGGACACCGTCTTCGTGCTGGGCGACATGGTGGACCGCGGACCGGACCCGGTGGGGGTCATCCGCCTGGTGCGGAGCCTGCCGCGCGCACAGGTCCTGATGGGCAACCACGAGCGCATGATGCTCGACGTGCTGGCCGAGACGGGCGGGTTCGACGATTTCATCTGGGGGCTCAACGGCGGCGCCACCACGGCGCGGGGGTTCGACCGCCTGCCGCCGGAGGAGCTCGGCGAGCTGATCGACTGGATCGCCCATCTGCCGCTCTTTGCCGTCGTCGAGACCGACGAGCGGCCCTGGATCCTCGTGCACGCCGGCATCGATGCGCTCGAGGCACGCGGGTACCTCGCCACGGCGGGCGTCGCCGTGAGCGATGAGGAGGGCGCCGCCGCGGCGACGGCCGACGACCTGCGCGCCATGATGGCGAGCCAGGACCCGGAGACGCTCCTGTGGACGCGCGCGGAGTTCTGGAGCGTTCCGACGGGTCTTGTGGGGGCGGACGGCCGGGGCCCCGTGGTGGTCGCCGGGCATACGCCCTCGATCTACCTCGAGCACTTCGCCGACGCGCCGGCCTGCCCGGGTGTCAACGAGGACGGTCTGGGCCAGATGGTGCCTGTGGGCGCGTGCACGGCGACGGGCGGCGTGGCAGACCGCATCGACATCGACTGCTCGGCTGCGGCGGGTGCGGGTCAGGGGCGCGTGGGCGTGCGCCGGCTCGAGGACGGGGCCGTGTTCTACGCGACGATCGAGCCGGGCGAGTAGCCAGGACCGGCCGCGCGCCCCGCGGCGGCGCCACCCGCCCGACCGGTGCCCGACCCGCCCCGGCCGCGCGCCTACCGGTCCCTAAACGGGTTGCGCTCCCGGGCGATCGTGCGCTGGATGCGCCCGTACTCGAGGGCGATGAGGGCAAAGAGCACCGCCATGGTCGCGAGATAGCTCCAGACCGCCCCGGCGAGCCCCAGGAGGTTCACGAGGACGAGCGAGAGGACGAGCGCCGCGGCGGTCGCGATCAGGTAGAGGCGGATGACGCCGTCCTGCCGGCGCAGGATCGCGATGACGGCGTAGAGGAAGTCGATGCCCGCCGTGATGCCGCCGGCGACGATCATGAGGAACGAGAGCAGGGCGAAGCGGCTGAAGTCGACGCCGTAGAGGATGCTCATGAGGGGCAGGCCGACGGCGTGCATGACGAGCGCCATGACGGCCGTGATCGCGGCGATGACCGCCATGACGGCGACGATGATGAGGTTGAAGCGGCGCCGCTTGCGCGGATTCGCCCAGATGCTCGCGAGCCGGAGCAGCTGCGGCTTGTAGAGCGCGCCCACGGTGAGCAGGATGCCCTGCGCCGGGAAGTAGAGCGCGTTGAAGTAGAGCTGGTTCTCGTAGGCGAGGGCGCCTTCCATCACGAACTTCGGGACGCTCTCGATGAGGTTGAAGAGGAAGAGCGCACAGAACAGCGGGAAGCACTGGCGGAAGATGAGGCCGACCTCCGAGGCCGCGACCGGGCGCGACTTATCGGTCTCGAGCAGGGCGAGCGGCGCGCTGAGCAGCCCCAGGCTCGCGACGGCGGCGACGGCCATCACGACCGAGGCGACCGCGAGGCTGCGCGTGACGAGAAGCGCGAGGGCAAAGGCGGCGACGGCGCCCACCGAGCGGACCGTCTGCGAGATGCCGGCGAGGTAGAGCTTGTCGGCCTGCTGGAGGCGGCCCTCGTAGACGTCGGCGATGCCGTCGACGATCTTGTAAATGAAGACGCCTGCGCAGATGATCGCCATCTGGGCGTCGTAGCCGCGCACGGCGACGTAGAGCACGCCCGCGACGGCGGCGATGAGCGCGATGGCGGCGCGGTGCGCCTGGTAGGAGGCGAACGAGCAGGCCTCGTCGAGGTCGGAGACCTGGAAGGTGCGGACGCCGTAGTACACGGCGATCATGAGGAGCGTGCCCACGATGAACGCCATGGAGAACATGCCCGCCTCCTCGACGCCGGCGAGCTGCGTGGCGACGACGGTGAGGGCGGGAAACGTGAGGCCCCAGCTGGAGGTGCCGAGCGTGTTCCACACGTAGTCGCGGCGCCCGAGGTGCGAGGCGTAGCGCTCCTCCTGCTCGCTGAGCGACCCTTCGAAGACGGCCTCGAGAAGGCGCGTCCACCAATCGTTGACGACGCGGGCGATAAACGGCTCGTCGCCGGTGCGGCCGCGCCGGCGGCGCGTGCGCGCGGGCTCATCGGTTGGGTGCGCGTCGGCCTGCACCCGCGGTGCAGGTCTCGGCGTGGGCTTACGGTTCTCGCCTGGTCGGGGCAGGATGGGCACGGCGCTCCCTCTCATCGTCAGCGGTCGATCGTCGTATTATACCGTGCGCGCCCCGCAGGAGGGCTTAAGCACGGGGCTGCACCCCGCATCTCGACGGGTCCCGGGCCCGGTCCCCGGCGCGTCCGCGGTCGACCGATATCTTTTTGAACTCGCTTGTCACAATCGGGCGCGGCAAAGCGTCTTCATGATGAGGGGCCCCAAAGAAAATGCGCAACGCGCCGGACGCAGACGACGTCACGCAAGACGTGTTCGTGCAACTCTTGCGCAGCAAGACGGCGTTTGAGGGCGAGCGGCACCTGCGCCGATGGCTCGTGCGCGTCACCGTGAACCGCTGCCGGTCGCTGTTCCGCACGCCGTGGCGGCGCGTCGAGGATATCGAGGAGTACGCGCATGCGCTCGCGATGCCCTCGCGGGAGCACGAAGGCCTGTTTGCCGCCGTAATGCGCCTGCCGGAGCGGTACCGCGTGCCGATCGTGCTGTTTTACTACGGCGGCTTTTCCACCGAGGAGATCGCGGAGCTTACCCACGCGCGTCCGGCAACGGTGCGCGCACGGCTCTCGCGGGCGCGCGTGCGGTTGCGCGCGCAGCTAGGAGATGATGGAGCATGATGGACGAGAGGGCGGTGCGTGACGCTATGACGTGCCTGCGCGCATCAGACGACCTGTACGAACGGGTGATGGCGGAGGCGTCCGGCGCGGGAGGCGCGGGCCGCGCGCCCCGTCGCCGCGGGCGCGCGGTGCCGCTGGGGCTTGCGATCGCCCTGGCGCTCGGTGTGGCGCTCGCCACCTCCGGCGTGGCCTACGCGGCGCTTTCCGGTGTATTCGGGGCGCAGGTGTGGGGAGACCACGGTCTCGGCGAGACCGTTACGTGGAGCTCGGGCGCCGAGGGTGCCCCGGCAACCTGGACCCAGAGCTTCGGCGGGGTCGACCCGGAATCGCTTCCCCTGCGGTGACCGATTGCGTGCGCGCGGTCGATGTGTCGACGGAGGGCAACGGCTACACGCTCGCCATCCACGAGATGGTGATCGACGAGAACGGCGGCCGCGAGGGACGGCTCGGGCGCCGAGGCGTGGCTCTCGCCGCTCACCCTGCGCTTCCAGATACCCGACGCCGAGGATGCGGGCGATAAGGAGTTCGTCCCCAGCTACGTCGCCTTCACCATAGCGGACGGCAGCGAGCGCGTCGTCTGGGATGGCAGCGCGGGGATCATGAACCACTACCATGCAGACCTCTCGGAAGATGGGTCCATCACCTACGCGCTCTCGCAGTACCTGCCCGTCGAGGAGGTGCAGAGCCTCGCGGTCCGCGGCCGGATGGGAGTGGGGGAGACCCAAGAGTACGTCCTGACGGTGCAGCCCTAAGCGAATCCGGACATCGCCGCGCCGGCGGCGCGGAAGATGCGGTGATGGATGACACCCCTGTCGGGCCGCCGAGGGGTCGGGCGGCACGCGATATGTCCGCCGGACCCCTCCCTACTGCTCCCGGATTACGCCGCGTATGAAAAGTCACGCTCGCGGTCGGTCGGGGCGTCCGTCCTGACCGCGGGCGTGACTTTTTCTGAAGGGGGCGTGATGCAAGCAAGTGCTCCTGTCGGTGGGCACCGCGGGGGCGCTTCTCGTCTAGAGCCCGGCCGGCCAGCGGCAGCTCGTGAGGTCGACCTTGCCGTTGGCGCGGAAGCGCACGCCCTCCGCCTCGAGCAGCGCGCGCTGCGCGCCCTCGCCGCCAAAGGCGAAGCCGGCGCAGAGGCTCCCGTCGGCAAAGACGACGCGATGGCACGGGACGACGCCCGGGCGCGGGTTGGCGTGCAGGGCAAAGCCCACGTACCGCGCGCGCTGAGGAGCGCCCACGAGCCGCGCGATCTGACCGTAGGTGGCGACCATCCCCGGGGGAATCTGCTCCACCGCCCCGTAGACGCTATCAAAGAATGCACCGCGCTCCATCGTTCCTCCCGTCCTCAGCCATCGCAGTCCCAGCCCGGATGCGGCCGCATGCTCCTTCCGGCGACCGCATTCGGCGGCGCCTTTTGCCCGCACCCGACGGCTCGGCTGCCGATGAGGCGCCATGGTAGCAGACGGCGCGCGCCCTTGCGGTATCCTTCTAAGGTGTCTTGATCGCTGTTCTGGTTGGGAGAACCTGATGGATGTTCTGTCCTTCGTGCTGGCCCTCGTGCCGATCCTCTGGCTTGTGGTGGTGCTGCTCGTGTTCCGCTGGCCCGCGTGGCGCGCCGCCGCGGGCTCGCTCGTCTTGAGCTGCGTGCTTGCGGCGCTGTGGTGGCATCTCGGCGCCCTCGAGGTGGCGACGGCCGTGGCCGAGGGCTTCCTCATGGCGCTCTGGCCCATCGTCATCGTCATCATCGCCGCCGTCTTCACCTACAACCTCTGCGTGCGGACGGGTGCGATGGACGTCATCGGCCGTATGATCACCTCGGTCTCGGCCGACCGGCGCATCCTGGCGCTGCTCATCGCTTGGTGCTTCGGCGGCTTTATGGAGGGGATGGCCGGTTTCGGCACCGCCGTCGCCATCCCGGCGGGCATGCTCGCCGCCCTCGGCTATCCGCCGCTCTCCGCGGTGCTTATGTGCCTTCTCGCCAACGGCGTGCCGACCCCGTACGGGTCGATCGGCATCCCCACGGTCTCTCTCGCCGACCTGGTGGGGCTTGATGCCGCCGACCTCGCCTTCACGCAGATGGTGCAGCTGGCGCCCTTCTTCATCGTGGCACCCGTCCTCATCGTGCTCGTCGCCGGGAAGGACGTGCCGGGCTCCGGCGTCGCCCAGCGCCTGCGCGGCGTTATCGGCGTGGCGCTCGCCGCCGGGGTATCGTTCACCGTGCCGGCGCTTGCCGTCGCCGCGTTGGTGGGCCCCGAGCTCACCGTGGTGGTGGGGAGCATCTGCTCCCTCGGCGTCACGGCGGCGCTCGGGCGCGCTGTCGAGCGGCGCGGCGCGCTCGACGAAGCGTACCGTCTGGGGACGGGCGAGAGCGCTGGGGCGGGTCCCTCGGCCGGCGCTCCGGAGAGCGCCCCGGCGGGCTCTCAGGCCGCGTCTCCGGTAGACGCCCCCGCCGCGCCCCTCACCCTCGGCGCCGCCCTGCGTGCCTGGTCGTGCTTCATCCTCATTTTCTTGCTGCTGCTGGGCACATCGAAGCTCGTCTCGCCCGTCAACGCCGCCCTCGCGCCGCTCTCGACAACGCTTACGGTCTACAGCGGCCCTAACCCCGGATCGCTGAGCTTCAGCTGGGTCAACACCCCGGGCGTCCTCATCATGGTGGCCGCCCTCGTGGGCGGCGCCATCCAGGGGGCGAGGCCGCGCGTGATGGGGGAGGTCCTCGTCGCCACCGTCAAGCAGATGCTGCCCACGGTCGCCACGATGCTCGCCGTGCTCGGCTGCGCCAAGGTCATGGGCTACGCCGGCATGATCTCGTCTATATCCGCCTTCTGCATCGCGGTGGCGGGCGGGCTCTACCCGCTTCTCGCCCCGTGGATCGGAGCGGTGGGGACGTTCGTCACCGGCTCCGGTACGAGCTCAGGGATGCTCTTCGGGCAGGTGCAGGCGCAGGCGGCCGAGGCGCTCGGTGCCGACCCCGTGTGGACGGTGGGCCTCAATTCGCTCGGCGTCGCGGCGGGCAAGATGCTCTCGCCCCAAACGCTTGCCATCGGGCTCGCCGCCGTGCGCGTGCGCGGCAAGGACGCCGAGCTCCTGCGCGCGGTGGCCCCCTACGCGCTCGGCTTCCTCGTCGTGATGTCGATCATCGGCATGGTGGGAAGCGTCCTGCCCCTCTGGTAGGCGACGTCGTATGACAGTAAGCCAAGGGTAACTTATGGAGGACACGTGGAGGGCTCCGACGCGGAACGGCGATGTCACACAGTTTGCTATAGTTAACTCAACGACGGAGCAGGTACCAGGCGATGAAATAACCTCTTCGTCGAAGTGGATCGCATCCCTCCCCTCTGTGCGATCAACGGTGTTTGCGGCAGGGCCCGCCATCTGGATGAGATGGCGGGCCCTGCGCAGTTTGGGGATGGGGGCAACTTCAGGGCAGTATTGGGGCGGGGCGGCTTCAGACAGCACGCGCGCGGACGCAGGGAGGGCTCGCATTCCAACCTCTTCAAAGGAACTCGCGTTTAGGTCCCCTGTAATGCCGGAAAGGGGGTCTAAACGCGAGTTCCTTAAAAGGTGCGAAAACAGAGGTGCGGCAAGCAGAGGTGCGCGAGCTATGCCGTACGATGGTCCGGCTCGATAAAGCGTGCGACAACCTCGGCGAGCGCGCCCGCCTCGCAATCGGTGTCGAGGATGACGTCGCAGGCGGATCGGATGTCATCGGTGGCGTTGGCGACGCCCACGCCGAGCCCCGCTGTGCGGATGAGGGCGAGGTCGTTGGCCGAGTCACCCATGCCGATGGTGTCGGCCACATCGATTCCCAGGTGCGCCGCGAGGTGCGCGAGGCCCGTGCCCTTGTCGATGCCCGCCGGCATGCACTCGGCATAGCGGTTGGACGAGAACGTGATGTCGACGGGGAGGTCGGGCATCGCCGCGGCGGCCTCGGAGGCAAGGCGCTTCACCTGGGCGAAGTCGGGATCCATATAGAGGATCTTGACGATGGGCTCGTCGTCCGCAAAGCCGAGGTCCCGCCAGCCGTCGTCGACAAACTCCACGCCGGCGACCCCCTCGATCGCCCGGCGCTCCGCCTCGGGGGCGAACTGGATGAGGATGCGGCCGCTCGGTGTATAGGCGTGTACGCACTGGCGGCGCTCGAGCGCGAAGCCGTAGAGGGCGTCGGCGGTAGGCTGGTCAAGCGTGGCTGAGATGAGCGGGCGGGCGTCGCCCCAGCGGTTGATGAAGGCGCCGTTGTACGAGATCACGTAGCCGCCCTCAAACAGCGCGGGGTCCACGCCCGCAAAGCTCGCTACGATGGAGGGGTAGGGGCGCCCCGAGCACGGGACGAAGGGCACGCCGAGCTCCTTCAGGCGCTCAAGCGCGGCGACGTTCTCTGCCGGCAGACGATGGCCGGCGCCGAGCATGGTCTCGTCCATATCGCTGGCGATCAGGCGGTACATGGCGTCTCCTTCCCTAAAGCGCCCGGCGGCGCCGCTAGTAGACCATCCCCATGGCCTCGCGCACCTCGTCGAGCGTGCGCTCCGCGATCTCGTTGGCACGGCGGTTGCCCTCGGCGAGGACGTCCCTCACATAGGAGAGGTCGCCCTCAAACTGGTGACGGCGCTCGCGGATTGGGGCGAAGTAGCTGTTGACGGCTTCGGTCACGTACGCCTTGAGGGCGCCGGAGCCGCCCATGCCGATCTCGGCGGCGATATCCTCGGGCGCGCGGCCGGTGCAGATGGCGGCGGTCGAGAGCAGGCCGGAGACGCCGGGGCGCTTCTCGGGGTCGAAGGTGATCATGCGCTCGGAGTCGGTCTGGCTCTTCTTGATGCGCTTCGCCGTCTCCTCGGCGGTCATCGAGATCGAGATGGCGTTACCGTAGGACTTGCTCATCTTGCGTCCGTCGAGGCCGGGCAGAAGCGGGGTCTCGGAGAGCAGGGCGTCCACCTCGGGGAAGACCTTGCCGTAGCGGTTGTTGAAGCGCCGCGCGATGAGGCGCGTGAGCTCGATGTGCGGCAGCTGGTCGCGACCCACGGGCACGATGTTGCCCTTGCAGAACAGGATGTCGCACGCCTGGTGCACCGGATAGGTGAGCAGAAGGCCGGTGAGCTCGTGGCCCGAGGCCTCCATCTCCGCCTTGACGGTGGGGTTGCGGGCGAGCTCCGCCTCGGAGACGAGCGAGAGGAACGGCAGCATGAGCTGGTTGCACGCGGGGACCGCGGAGTGCGCGTAGATCATGGTCTTGTCCGGGTCGATGCCGCAGGCCAGGTAGTCCATGATCATGTTGTAGACGTTGTCCTGGATGTGCTCGGTGGTGTCGCGGTCGGTGATGACCTGGTAGTCGGCGATGAGGACGGCCGTGTTGACGCCCTTGTCCTGCAGCTCCACGCGACGCTTGAGCGTGCCGAAGTAATGGCCGAGGTGAAGCCTGCCGGTGGGGCGGTCGCCCGTGAGCATGCGATAGGCGCCGGGGTTCTTCTCGAGGTCGGCCGCGATCTGGTCGCTGCGTCTGCTCGCGGTCTCGTAGCTGCGTTCGTTGGGCATGGGTCTCTCCTAACTCGGGTGCTGATGGGGGTAGTGCGGGAAGGACCCGCAAGACGGGGCGGGGAGCAGGGCTCCCGGGTCCGTGGGTCCGGAGTCTTAAGGCCGATCGTGGTCGTGCAGATGGTCCTGAAGCCGTTGGAGCTCCTCGCGGACCTCCTCGTGGCGCTCGACGCGGGCGCGTTCGGCCGCCGCGGCCTCCTCCACAAACGCGGGGTCGTCCGGGGTGACGAGCTCGTCTTCGTGCGTCTTGGGATTGTAATGGTGACGGAGCACCGGTTCAAACAGGTGCAGGCGCATGGCAAAGAAGGCGGAGCATACGAGGAGCACGATGAAGATGACGATACGCGCCTCGATGGGCACCTGGTTGATGAGGGTGGCGCCGAGGGCGAGCAGGATGCACCACGCGTAGATGAGAAGCACCGCCTGGCGCTGGTCGTATCCCTCTTGGATGAGGCGGTGGTGGATGTGGCCCTTATCGGCCTGGCCGATGCTCACGTGCGCGCGCTTGCGGCGGACGATGGCGGAGAGCGTGTCCAAGATGGGCACGCCGGCGACGATGAGCGGGATGAGGAGCGACGTGAGGGCCGCGGTGCGGCTGACCGAGAGGAGCGAGATCATGCCGAGGGCGAAACCCAGAAGGAGCGAGCCGGCGTCGCCCAGAAAGATGCTCGCCGGATGGAAGTTGTAGCGCAGAAAGGCGACGCACGAGCCGAAGAGCGCGATGGAGAGCGCCGCCGCGTCGCCGCGGCCGGAGAGCACGGCGAAGCCGAACATCGCGATAGCGGCGATGGCGGAGATGCCCGTCGCCAGACCGTCGAGCCCGTCGATCAGGTTGATGATGTTGGCGAAGGCGACGAGGTAGACGACCGTGATGGGATAGGCGAGCCAGCCGAGGTCGATGTAGGTCCCGGGAACGAACGGGTTGACGATGCTGCCGATGGTGAGGCCGCCGGCGGCCGCGACGATGGCGGCGACGACCTGCCCGGCGAGCTTGGCGCGCGGTCTGAGCGACACGACGTCGTCGATGGCGCCCGTCGCGGTGATGATGCAGACCGAAAGCGCGAGGACCGGGTAGTTGACGGTGAGGCTCGGGTGCGGGACGAGGGCGGACGGCCAGCCCCAGTGCCAGGTGCCAAAAACCTGCAGCGCGCAGGCGACGACGAGCCCGGCGAACACCGCAAGGCCACCCATGCGCGGAACGGGCTCGGTGTTGATGCGCCGCTTGGAGGGGTAGTCGACCGCGTCGAGGCGGATGGCGAGGCCCTTGACGGCGGGCACGAGCAGAAGCGTCGTCAATGCCGCCGCGGCCGCGAGGCATATGTAGGGAACGAGCGAATCCATAGGGGCAAAACCGCCGGGAGTCGGGGACGAATATGCTGCGACGGCGCCCCTCCGGCGGGGGAGCGGTGCCGAATCGCCATCCATGATACTCGAAGCGGGCGTGCGGATGAGGTGCGGCGCCGATCGACCACGCAGCTATCAGAATTGCGCGGCCAAATGTGCCCCAAAAGTAACAATATAGGCTTTTACGTGGAGAAATGTGTTGTTCAGACGAACACTCCCATCATCTGACACAGGTTTTGATAAGTCAAGACTGGTATTACAAATTGCGTCGCGTATGATGAAGTTGTTCCGCTCCCCGCGGAGCAACTGGGTGAACCGTCGCGTTTTACTAGGGAGCCCACACAGTCGCGTTAGTACAGGTATCCTTCGTTGTTAAGGACGCTGGAAGAGGCGATGAGGGCGCCCACCTTGCAGAGGTGGGTTCATTATGGCAAAGCGGGGAGCGGTCATCTTGTGCGTATGGCGGCTCCCGCGTTTGCGGGGCCGCTTTTTTGTCGCTACACGGCGCTGCGTACGGCGGTGTCGTGGAAGCAGAACATCTCGGGATGATGGCGCGACTCGGTGTACTCGAACATGATGCCCTGGCCGTCGAACGTCTGGCTCGTCATCACCGCCACGTAGTCGGCGTCGCCCAGATCGAGCATGTCCCGGTCGTGGTCGGTCGCGCGCTCCACGGTGATGGTGCGCTTGCTGGTGGCGACGGTGAGCCCGCGCTCGTCCTCGAGGAAGGCGTAGATGGAGTCCTCGGCGATCGTTGGCGTGAGGCCCTCGACGCTTGACGCGAGAAAATAGCTGCGGTCGAGAATGAGGGGGCGGCCGTCGAGGATGCGCTTGCGCTCGACGGTCACGAGTTCGGTGCCCTCGGGATGCCCGGTGCGGTGCGCGAGCGCCCCGTCGGCGACGAGGGTGGAGAAGTCGGTCACCTCGGTTCGGGCGTGCAGGCGGTTGTGCGCAGACGTCTCCCTAAACGACTGGATGCCGCCGACCTCGAAGGTCGCCCGCTCGCGCGCCTGCCAGATGACGCGCACGCCCTTGCCGTGGACGGGCTGGACGTAGCCCTTCTCCTTCAACAGGGCGAGGGCGCGCCTGAGCGTGTTGTGCGAGCAGGAGAACGCCTGGGTGAGCGCGCTCTCGGAGGGGAGCAGGCTCTGGTACGGATAGGTGCCGTCCTCGATGTGCTCGCGGAGGGTGCGGTAGATGGTGTCGTAGCGCGCTTTCATAGCGGTTATCTCCTTTGGGTGCATGGTCGCACCAACTATAGCTCAGATACGCGAGCGAAGGACAACTCATATGAATAAGTATGCCGTTTGCCGGCGCACGGGGACCGTTCGCCGGAATGCCGAGGTTCCCGCAACTCATTCAAATGAGTTGCGGCATACTGTAGTCAACTTATTCAGATAAGTTGCATCCCACGGGATGCGGGGTACGGCTACAAAGGAGGTAGCTCGATGGCGAAGTACACGGAGGACGCGTCGCGTCTACTCGACCTCGTCGGCGGCAAGGAGAACATCTCAGCGGTGACGCACTGCATGACGCGCATGCGGTTCGTGCTGGTGGACGAGGGCAAGGCCGACGTCTCGGCGATCGAGGCGCTGCCCGCGGCGAAGGGCACGTTCACCCAGGCGGGGCAGTTCCAGGTCATCATCGGCAACGACGTCGCCGACTTCTACCAGGAATTCAGCAAGGTATCGGGTATCGAGGGCGTTTCCAAGGAGGCGGCTAAGGCGGCGGCCGGCGCCAACCAGAACCCGCTGCAGCGCGCCATGGGCGTGCTCGGCGAGATTTTCGCCCCGCTCATCCCCGCGCTCATCTGCGGCGGTCTGATCCTCGGCTTCCGCAACATCATCGGCGAGGTCAACTTCTTCAACGACGCGGGCGCCTTCGACCTCGAGCACGGCACGCTCTCGATCGCGGACATCTCCACGTTCTGGATGGGCATGTACAACTTCCTGTGGGTCATCGGCGAGGCCGTCTTCCACATGCTGCCCGTGGGGATCTGCTGGTCGGTAACCCGCAAGATGGGGACGACGCCCATCTTGGGCATCATCCTCGGCCTGACGCTCGTGTCGCCGCAGCTGCTCAACGGCTTCTCGGCGGCGGGTGCCGATGCCGAGACCATCGCCGCGCACACCTACGACTTCGGGTTCTTCTCCTTTGTGGGGACCGGCTACCAGGGGCAGGTCATCGCCGCGCTCATGGCCGCCTTCGTCCTGGTGGCGCTCGAGAAGTTCTTCACCAAGGTCACGCCTGAGGTCGTGCGCATGATCGTCGTGCCGTTCATGTCGCTCGTGCCCGCCGTGTTCATCGCGCACCTCGTGGTGGGTCCCATCGGCTGGGCCATCGGCAACGGCATCGCCGACGTCGTCAACTGGGGCCTCTCGTCCAACGTGCGCGTCCTCTTCGCGGCCGTGTTCGGTGCGCTCTACGCCCCGCTCGTCATGACCGGCCTGCACCATATGACCAACGCCATCGACACCCAGCTCGTCAACAGCCTCGGTTACACCACGCTCTGGCCCATGATCGCGCTCTCCAACATCGCGCAGGGCTCCGCCGTGCTCGCCATGATCGTGCTCCAGAAGAACAACGAGCGCGCCCAGCAGGTCAACATCCCCGCTTGCGTGTCGTGCTACCTCGGCGTGACCGAGCCGGCGCTCTTCGGCGTCAACCTCAAGTACAAGTTCCCGCTCCTCTGCGGTATGGCGGGATCGGCGCTCGCGGCCATGGTGTGCACGGGCTTCTCGGTCAAGGCGCTCTCCATCGGCGTCGGCGGCGTGCCCGGCATCCTCTCTATCATGTTCGAGTACTGGGGCCTCTTCGCGCTCTGCATGGCCATCGCCATCGTGGTGCCGTTTGCCCTCACGCTCGTGTTGGGCGGCCGCCGGCTTGCGGCTGAGGAGCGCGGGCTCGCCTAGCGATGGGCGCCCCGGCGCGGACCCGGCGCCCGTTGCTGCGCGCGGCGGGTACCGGGCCCGGCCTCGAAGGGCGCGCCGCCCCGACCCTAGATTCTTGGCGGGGCGGCTCGCGACTGAGGATGCTGAAACGACCGACACGAGAGGAGGGCGACCATGGGCGCCCATGAGAGGGACCTCGGCAAGACCGTGGTCTACCAGATCTACATCAAGAGCTTCTGCGATAGCGACGGCGACGGTGTCGGCGATTTGCGCGGCATCACCTCCAAGCTCGATTACCTCGCCTACCTGGGGGTCGACTACGTGTGGATCACCCCGTTCTTCCCGTCGCCGCAGCGCGACAACGGCTACGACATCTCCGATTACTGCGCGGTCGACCCGGTCTTCGGCACGATGGACGATTTTGACGAGCTGGTGGCCGAGGCCCGCCGCCGCGGGATCGGCATCATGCTCGACATGGTGCTCTGCCATACCTCGAGCGAGCACGTCTGGTTCCAGCGGGCGCTTGCGGGCGACGAGCGGTACCGGAGCTACTATATCCTGCGCGACGGCAGGGGCTCGACCGGCCCCGGCGACCCCGGTGAGCCGCCGACCAACTGGCAGAGCGCCTTTGGCGGCAGCATGTGGGAGTGGGAGCCGCGCCTTGGCAAGTGGTACCTCCACATGCACGACGTGACCCAGCCGGACCTCAACTGGGACAACCCCGAGGTCCGCGCCGAGCTCGCGCAGGTGGTGCGCTTCTGGCGCGACCGCGGGGTGGCGGGCTTCCGCTTCGACGTGGTGAGCCTCATCTCCAAGCCGGAGGTGTTCGAGGACGCCGGTCCCGAAGGCGGGCGCTCGCTCATCGCGGACGGCCCGCATGTGCACGAGTACCTGCGGGAGCTGGTGCGCGAGGCGGGTATCGACGGGATGCTCACGGTGGGCGAGATGGCGGCGACCACGCTTGAGAACTGCGTGCGCTACACCAACCCCGCAAGCCATGAGCTCGGCATGGTCTTCAGCTTCCATCACCTGAAGGTCGATTACCTGAACGGCAGCAAGTGGGCGCTCCAGGACCCCGACATCGCTCGTCTGCGCGAGCTCTTTTCCACCTGGCAGGAGCGCATGCAGGAGGGGCACGGCTGGAGCGCGCTCTTCTGGAACAACCACGATCAGCCGCGCGCCGTCACGCGCTTCGGCGGGCGTGAGGGCGTGGGCGAGGCCGTCGGCAGCTGGGAGCTCGCGGCCAAGATGCTCGGCGTCTGTGCGCATCTCATGCAGGGCACGCCCTATATCTTCCAGGGCGAGGAGATTGGCATGGTAAACGCCGGGTACGCATCGATCGACGACTATCGCGACGTCGAGAGCCATAACGCGTACCGCACGCTGGTGGAGGCGGGGTCGACGCCCGCCGAGGCGCTGCACGTGGTGGGCGAGCGCTCGCGCGACAACGGGCGGACGCCCATGCAGTGGACGGATGCGCCGGGGGCCGGCTTTACGGCGGGCGAGCCCTGGCTCGCGATCCCGCCCTCGTCGGCGCTGGTGAACGTGGCCGCCGAGAAGGGCCGTCCGGGCTCGATCCTCGAATTCTATCGCGAGCTCGCGCGCCTGCGCCATGAGCTCGCGGTGATCGCCGATGGCCGCGTCCGCTTTATCGACCCCGGTGAGGGGGCGCCCCGTGCGATCATGTTCGAGCGCTGGCTCGAGGGCGAGGCGGCGCGCGAGGCCGCCGATGCGGGCGCCCCGGTGCGCCTCCTTACGGTGTGTTCGTTTGATGAGGGGGCATCTTCGGTGGATCTGCCGGACGCCTGGCGCTCGGCCGAGCAGCTCATCGGCAACTACGGCGACGTGCGGCAATGCGGAGGGACGCTTGCGCTCAGGCCCTTCGAGGCGCAGGTTCTCTGGACGCGCTGATTTTTGTTGTTGACAGCCGCGTGGGACTTGCTAGAATTAATCCTCGCTTGGGGACGTAGCTCAGCTGGGAGAGCGCTGCCGTCGCATGGCAGAGGCCGAGGGTTCGATTCCCTTCGTCTCCACCACAAGCCAATCAGCCAAACCCGTAGGTTTACCTGCGGGTTTGTTGCTTTTTAGGTCCTTCTTGATGAGATTCGGGCGAGGAGCACTTCGCCATGCCCTCGAGCGCCGACTCAAGGATGATGCCCTCCTGGCAGTCCGGCACGTCCTCGGGTCATATGCTTGGCATAACAAGTTTTGCCGGTCTTTCAGCCCCTTCCCTCCCGTCGTTGTCAAGCTAGAGGAGGAAAGGGACGGTCTCTATTTCAGGATGTCACGCCACTCTTCGGGAAAGCGCATCGGTTGCAGCGATACATCGCCATGCTTCGAGATGGCGGCATCAAGTCCGTCGAGCATCAAAGGCCATCGTTTCGGCCACGATTGTTCGTAGATTCTTTTGAGCACCAGGAACGTCGGGAATTCTTTGTCGCTATCATGTCTCGTGTCTCGTTTCAGAAGGTTCGCCCTCGTAGTCATGATGCGGTTATACAGTCGACTGTGGTGGCCACAAATGTTCCTTATGTACGTTAAGTGTCTCAACCAGCTCTTCAGGATGAATGGTTTGACTCCGAACCCGCTGGCTATCGACTTCGCAACGCCGCTTTTCGCTGAATCAAGGTTGCCGTAAAGCTGGGATACCGTTCCCATACTCATGATTTCAACGGCGGCCCATATCGGAAGATCCCCGTATTTTTCGATGTTGTGCACAACGCAGGGGACGCCGTCGCGAAGGGCTCTGTTCCGCTCCCTAGTTAGGGATTCCATGGAATGGGCGTGCGCGATGGTGCTTTTGAAGTACCGGTTGTCCTCGTGGGCGAGTGCCCCGCACTCCATCGACATGTGGTATGCGAAGAGGGTGCGCACTTTTATCTCGATGGGCGCGATGGCCTCCCATACCCACGTGCGCAAAGCGCAGTCAAGTTCGTAGGTATCCCAGATGGAATCAAATGTCGTGCCAGGAATAAACTGACCGTCCAGCTCGTATGTGAGCCAATACCCGCGCAGCCTGTAATAGTTCGTCTCGGACAGACGCCGCAAAGCCAGCTCCTCGTCGCCGACAGTCAGGCCGCGATTGCGCATGAGCTCGAGCTGGTCGGTGAACGACAGAGGGGGCTTCAGCGGGATAGAAAACGACCCCGCCTGGTTCGCTCCACTTTCGTGGGTCGCGCGCGGGGTACTGTCTAGAGCATTATTGCCCAATCTGCCACATCCTTTCAACTCCATTCGCCGATTCGACATTTGGATTGCGAGATGCAACGCCATTGTAAGTGTCGCACGACCCTGCAGGGGCGGCAAACCAACGTGCGGCAGCGATCAGGCTGTCATGTGCTATTCCGGGGTACGCGTCAGCCTGAACCGTTTGTGGTTGATGGGGTGGTCCCGATATGGGAGAATCGTACGCGCAGAGCGTAGCACACTACGAGGAGTGCTTCTGATAGGGGAAACACAGGCGCAGATTCTGTCGTCGCACGGGATCCGCTCCAGCAATGGGGCGGTGTTTTACTATGAGCTGGACAGTGCCAAGAGGAAAAACCGAGCCCGCCGTGCGCGCCCGGTGCGCAGAGGGGGAGTGCCACATGGTTGTGACCGTCGCCGCTGAGCGGGACCTGCCGGCCGTAGAGCGTCTGTACCGAGCGGCAATCGAGGAGATGTGCGGCGCGCCGCATGATGTGTGGTGGGAGTTTGGCGTGCATCCTAGTCGCGAGGGGCTGCGCGCCTCCGCCTCGCGCGGCGAGCTCATCGTTGCGCGCGATGGCGCGCCCGCCACCGTAGGCGACGGGGCGGTACCTCAGCCGGAGGCACCGCTTCTCGGCGCCTGCGTGGTTGATGGCGCGCAGGATGCGGGATATCGCACGGCCGCATGGCCCACACCTGCCCCCGACCACGAGGTCGCCGTGCTGCACCTGCTCGCGGTCGCACCCGAGGGGCGCGGGCGGGGCGTCGCGCGCCGCTTGGTCGCTGCGGCGGCTCGGGAGGCGCGCGCCCGGGGCGCCCGAGTGCTGAGGCTCGATGTGTTCGACAACAACGCGCCAGCGATTGCGCTCTACCGGTCCTGCGGCTTTACCGATCTGGGCGCGCGGGCGTTTGCCTACGACGAGGGCTTCACGCACGGGGCGCACCTCATGGAGCTCGACCTGGGGCTGCCGGGCGCCCTAGACACGACGGTGGTGACACGATGAGCGCCCTTCTCGGCGGGTGCGCACCCGCCGCTTGCGAGCTCTGCCCGCGCCGTTGCCGGGCCGACCGCGCCCAGGGGGCGCGCGGCATCTGCGGCGCGGACGACACGCTCAAGATCGCCCGCGCGGCGCTCCATTTTTGGGAGGAGCCGCCCATCTCGGGCGAGGCGGGGTCCGGCACTGTCTTTTTCAGCGGCTGCCCGCTCAAATGCGTCTACTGCCAGAACCACGAGATCTCGACCGGCAATTTCGGCCTCGAGGTCGCGCCCGAGCGCCTCGTCGAGATCATGCTCGAGCTCGAGGACCAGGGTGCGCTCAACATCAACCTCGTCACGGCGACGCATTACGCGCACCTACTGCCCGCCGCGCTTGCCGCGGCGCGGGAGCGCGGCCTTACGGCCCCCATCGTCTACAACACGAGCGGCTACGAGCGGGTCGAGGCGGTGCGCGAGCTCGGCGATCTGGTGGACATCTGGCTGACCGACTTCAAGTACGCCGACCCCGCGCTGGGCAGGGCGCTCAGCCATGTGGACGATTACCCCGCCGTCGCCGCCCGGGCGCTCGCGCAGATGGCGGCCGAGCTCGCGCGCCGGGGAGGAGCTGCGGAGCGGCGGGACGGCACATGGACGCGCGGCATCATCGTGCGCCACCTGGTGCTGCCGGGGCACGCGGACGACTCGTGCCGCGTGCTCGACCTCATCTGGCAGACGGTGGGAGATGTGCCCATCTCGGTCATGAACCAGTACACGCCCAACGCCGCCATGCGCGCCGCCGGCGGCGACCTCGCCCGCGCCGTGACGGACGACGAGTACGAGCTCGTGCTCGACCATGCCGACGACCTCGGCTTCACGCAGCTCTTCTGGCAGGAGGGCGGCGCGGTGGACGAGAGCTTCACCCCGGCGTTCGATACGACGGGCGTGCTCGAGCGCGCCGACCGGTAGCGGCGTCCCGCATCGCGCGGCCCCGGCGGGGCTGTTGCCGTAGACATCCCCGGGGCTGCTGCCGGGTGCCGGGGCGCCCGGGCGCGCCCGGATGCGCCCGGGCGCGGGTGCGCCCGCGGTAGGTTGCGGGTAGGTTGCGCCCGCGCCCGCGCCCGCGCGCGTTACGAATCTGTGTGCGCAACCTAACCTCGGGGTATACTGGGGGGCGTAAATTTCGCGCCGCCCGCGCCGCGGCGCCACGTGAGGGAAGGGGTCTCCATGGCCGAACAGGATGCGCGCCCGCTGACCGACGAGGAGCGCGCCGAACTCGAGGCGCTGCGCGCCGAGAAGGCCCGCCGCGAACGCGCCGAGCTCGAGGCGCTGCGCGCGGAGGGGGCTGCCGCGGTGCCGTCGACGCCCGCACCTGCCCCGCAGCCCGCGTCGGCTGCCCGCCAGGCCCCGGCGGCGCCCGCCGCGGCGCCCCGCGCCGCCGCCCCGGATAAACCCGTCGTTGCCGAGGACCCCGCCGAGCGGACGTTCGGCCAGCGCATGGTGCTCTCGGACACCGAGGACGAGGACGGCCTCCCGTCGATGCCGCCCGCCCAGAAGATCGTCATCGGCGTCTGCCTCGTCCTCGCCGTCGTGGTCATCATCTACGTGACCATGACCAATAACGGCATGATCGGATAGCGCCCCGCGCGCCGTCTGAGGAAAGGAAGCGTTCCCATGGCACTCACCGACACCGCCCGCCCCACCGACGTGGCGCTTCTGACCGACCTCTACGAGCTCACCATGGCCCAGGGGCTGTGGGAGAACGGCAAGCTCGACGAGGAGGACTGCTTCTGCGCGTTCTACCGCGACAACCCCTTTGGCGGCGTCTTCGCGGTGATGTGCGGGACCTCGGACTTGGCGGACCTGGTGGAGAACCTGCGCTTCACCGATGAGGACATCGCCTACCTCGGCTCGCTCGAGGCCCCCGCGGGCGGCGCCCTCTTCAAGCCGGGCTTTCTGGAGTACCTGCGCGGATTTCGCGCGCACCTCGATATCGACGCGGTGCCCGAGGGCGAGATCGTCTTCCCCCGCGAGCCCATGGTGCGCGTCATGGGGCCGGCGCTCGAGTGCCAGCTCGTGGAGACGGCGCTGCTCAACACCATCAACTTCCAGACGCTCGTGGCCACCAAGACCGCGCGCGTGGTGCAGGCGGCCCAGGGTCGCCCTGTGGCGGAGTTCGGCCTGCGCCGCGCCCAGGGACCTGACGGCGGCATGGCCGTCGCCCGCGCGAGCTACGTGGCGGGCTGCGCCTCGACGTCCAACGTCCTCGCCGGGCGCCGCTATGGCATCCCCGTCTTCGGCACGCACGCGCACAGCTGGGTCATGAGCTTCGACAGCGAGCTCGAGGCGTTCCGCGCCTTCGCGCGCACGGCGCCCAACAACTGCACGCTGCTCATCGACACGTACGACGTGCGCGAGGGCGTGGAGAACGCCATCACCGTCGCGCACGAGATGGAGGAGCGCGGCGAGCGGCTCGCGGCCATCCGCATCGACTCGGGCGACCTCGCCAAGCTCTCCGCCTACGTGCGCGGGCGCTTCGACGAGGAGGGGCTCGACTACGTCAAGATCTCGGTTTCCAACGACCTCGACGAGTACACCATCCAGTCGCTCATCAACCAGGGCGCGCCCATCGACTCGTTTGGCGTGGGCACCAAGCTCGCCACCTGCTACGACCAGCCGGCGCTCGGCGGCGTCTACAAGCTCGCTGCGCGCCGGCCTGCGGGCACGCACGCGTGGACGCCCGTCGTGAAGCTCTCCGAGCAGCCCTACAAGCGCACCATCCCCGGTATCCAGCAGGTGCGCCGCTATATGGACGACGCCGGCAGCCCCGCGTGCGACATGATCGTCGACGAGGCGTATCTGGAGGGCGAGGGCGCCGACCGCGGCTCCACGCTGGTGGCGGTGAACGACGCCGCGCTCGTGACGAGCGTCGCCGGTATGGATTACCGCGAGATCCTCGTGCCCGTGGTGCGCGACGGCCGTGCCGTGGCGCCGCGCGAGCCGCTCGAGGTCGCGCGCGCCCGCTGCCAGGCGGCGCTCGAAGCGCTCGACCCCGTGTACAAGCGCTTCCTCTACCCGCAGTCCTACGTGGTGGGTATGGAGTCCGGCCTGGCCCGCGTGCGCGACGAGCTCGTGCGCACCCGCATGGCCGAGACCAAGACGGCGCTGCCCTGGAAGGCGCGCCGCTAAGCTGCTTGAGTGAGGGGGCGCCCGGCGAGCCCGGCGCCCTGCAAGGAGGATTCATGTCCCGAGACCGCACGGCCCCGTCGGGCCGCCCGCGCATCATGGTGGTGAAAATCGGCTCGTCGACGCTCGTGCGCGGGACGGACGGGCCCGACCGCGCCTTTATCGACGCCCTCGCCGCGCAGGCGCGCGACCTCGCCCGCCGCGGCTGGGCGCTCGTGGTCGTGAGCTCCGGCGCCATCGCCTGCGGCGCGCCCATCTTGGGGTTTGTGCGCCGGCCTGCCGACATGCCGAGCCTGCAGGCCTGCGCCTCGGTGGGGCAGTGCGCGCTCTCGGCCGTGTACGACGAGGCGTTTCGCGCGCACGGCCTGCTCACCTCGCTCGTGCTCCTCACGCGCTCCGATACGGCGAGCCGCACCTCCTACCTGCACGCGCGCGACACGCTCACGCGCCTAGTGGAGCTCGGCGTGGTGCCCGTCGTCAACGAGAACGACACCGTGGTGGTGGACGAGATCCGCTTCGGCGACAACGATACGCTCGCGGCGCTCGTCTCGTGCCTCGTCTCCGCCGACCTCTGCGTCACCCTTTCCGATATCGACGGCCTGTACACGGCGAACCCCGCGCTCGACCCCACGGCGCGCCGCATTCCCGAGGTCACGCGCATCGACGCGTCCATTGTGGGCGCGGCGGGCGACTCGGCTACGGCCGTGGGCACGGGCGGCATGATCACCAAGGTGCGCGCGAGCCGCATCCTTATGACAGCGGGCATCCCCAGCGTGATCGCGAGCGGGGCGGAGGAGCGCCCCTTGGTGCGCCTGGCAGACGGCGAGGCCGTGGGCACGCGCTTCGTGCCGCCGGCGAGCCGGCTCGACATCGCGCCCCGCAAGCTCTGGATCGCCCTCGGCGATGCGGCGCACGGCCGCCTGACCATAGACGCCGGAGCCGTGCGCGCGCTCGTGCAGCACGGGTCGTCGCTGCTGCCGGTGGGCATCACCGCGGTGGCGGGTGATTTCGAGGCGGGGGCGGTGCTCGATATCGCAGACCCCACGGGGTTCGTCGTCGCGCGCGGCCTTGCCGGCGCGTCGTCGGACGAGCTCGCGCTCGCCTGCGGGCGGCGTCAAGAGGAGCTCGCGCAGAACCGCCTGCTCAGCACGCTTGCCGACCATCCCGCGGTCCATCGCGACAACATGATCGTGTTCGCGTAGCGCGCTAACCGAGCGCTGCCGCACGTACCGGGCGCCCCCGGCTATGCGCCGAGCGCCCGCGCGAGCGCGCCGCGCCCCAGGGCCTCCTCAAAGAGATGGCGGAACACGGTGTCCCCATGGAGCCCGTCGTGCTCGAACTCGTTGGTGACCCAGGCGTGGCTCGCGCCCACGCGGCTGAGCGTATCGAGCTGGAGCCCGGCGTCCACGTACATGTCGTCGAAGTACACGGCGGCCTCGAGGGGCACCTCGTTGGCGGCGAGGCGCACGGGGTCGTAGACACGGTCGAACTCCGTGTCGGCCATCAGGAGCTCCATGGCGCGGGCGAAGGGCTTGAGCTCGGGCATCTCGGCAAACATCCAGGGGAAGCACGCCTCGCCGGTAAAGGTGAGCGGACGCGCGTCGGCATCGAACTCGGGACGGCCCGCGCACTCGCGCTCGGCCGCCCAGCCGATGGGCGGCGTCGTGCCGTCGGCGTAGATGAATTCCTGAAGGGTCCAGTAGAGCGGGTTCGCGCGCGTGGTGGTGCGGTCGAGGACCCCCATGAGGAAGCCGTCGGAAAGCGCGGCCCCAAGGTGGTCCGCCGGCACGTCGCCGCAGCCGTCCTCAAACGCGTGGTCGAAGAGCCAGTGCATGCGCTCGAAGCTCGGCTTCATGCCAAAGTCGCTCCCCAGAAGCTGCAGGCGCGCCACGGTGAGCGGGCTGCCGTCCGGGAGCGCGACGTCGCCCGCCGCGACGCGGTCCGCCACGGCGGCGACGCGGGCCGCGTCCTCGGGATAGCGCGCGTAGTACTGCCGGGTCTTCTCCGCCATCCGCGGGAACGTGTGCGCGTACACCTCCGCCGCGCTCGCAGGGACGTGCGGGATGCCGCCGGCGGTAAACGAGGCGCTGATGCCGGTGGGGTAGCTCGAGAGGTAGGCGAGCGTGAGGAACCCGCCGTAGCTCTGCCCGAGCGTCACCCACGGGCGCCCCTCAAAGGCGGTGAGGCGCAGGTACTCGAAGTCCCGCACGATCGAGGGGGCGAGAAAGCGCTTGAGGAAGTCGGCCTGCGCCCGGGCCGGGTCGGCGCCCGCCGCCTGCGCCCTCATGCCGAGCTCGGCGATGGTGCGGCCCGAGACGCGGCTCGAGCGCCCGGTGCCGCGCTGATCGGGAAGCACGACGCGGAAGTGCTTGATGGCCTCGGCGATCCAGCCGTCCGCGGCGGGCGACGTCGGGCGCGGCCCCTCGCCGCCGGGGCCGCCCTGCAAGAAGACGAGGAGCGGCAGGTCGTCGTGCGCGTGCTCGGGTGCGGCGAGCACGCGGTAGAAGAGCCTGATCGATTCCGGCGCGCCCGGGATGGGGTCGGGAAAGGCGCCGGCGCGCATGGTGAGGCCCATCGCGAGGAGCGCCGGCTCGAGGCCGCGCCAATCGAGCGGCACGTCGATGGCATGGTCCTCCACATACAGGCCGGGTACGTAATAGCTTGCAAGCTGTGCCATGGTGCTCCTTATCGCCGCGCGGCGCGGACGGGCCGTGCCGCCATCGTTTCCATCTAGCTCATGATACCCGCCGCGTCGGGAATCGGGTACCATGCCCTCATACCCAACCCGATGACTGCGAGGTACCGATGGATGGCATGACCGTGGAGACCTATGTGGCCGATCTCGCCCGCGCGGCGAAGGAGGCGTCGCGCCCCTTGGGGTTTGCGAGCGACGAGACCCGTGCGGCGGCGGTGCGCGCCATGGCGGACGCGCTGCGCGAGCGCGCCTGCGAGATTCTCGCGGCGAACGATGCCGATATGGCCGCCGCGCGCGAGGCGGGCACAAGCGTTGGGCTGCTCGACCGCCTGCTGCTCACCCCGGAGCGCATCGAGGGGATGGCGGCGGGCCTCGAGGCGCTCGCCGCCCTGCCCGACCCGGTCGGCCGCGTGCTTGAGCACCGCACGATCGACTGCGGCCTCGACCTCACCCGCGTGAGCGTGCCCTTGGGGCTCGTCGCCATGGTCTACGAGGCGCGCCCCAACGTGACGGCCGACGCCGCCGGCATCTGCATCCGCACGGGCAACGCCTGCATCCTGCGCGGCGGCTCGCTCGCCCAGCGCTCGTGCGTGGCCATCGCCCACGTGCTCGCCGACGCCGTCGCGTCCTGCGGCCTGCCGCGCGCCGCCGTCTCCATCATCGAGACGACCGACCGTGCCGCGACAGGTGCGCTCATGGGCCTCCGCGGGGTCGTGGATGTGCTCATCCCGCGCGGCGGCGCCGGCCTCATCGAGCGCTGCGTGCGCGAGGCGGCCGTTCCCGTCATCGAGACCGGAACCGGCAACTGCCACATCTACGTGCATGAGAGCGCCGACTTCGCCAAGGCGCGCGCCATCGTGGTGAACGCCAAGACCCAGCGCGTGGGCGTGTGCAACGCCTGCGAGTCCCTGCTGGTGGACGAGGCGGTGGCGGAGCGCTTCCTGGCCGAGATGCTGCCCGTTCTGAAAGACCGCGGCGTCCTCGTGCACGGCGATGCGGCGACGTGCACCGCATCTCGGGCGGCGGGCCTCGCGGAGGGCGTCGATTTCGTGCCCGCCACCGAGGAGGACTGGGGCCGCGAGTACCTTGCGCTCGAGATCTCGGTCAAGGTCGTTACGGGAATCGACGAGGCGATCGCCCACATCAACCGTTTCGGGACGCACCATTCCGAGGCCATCGTCGCTGAGGACACCGCTGCCTGCGAACGTTTCCTTACCGCTGTGGATGCGAGCTCGGTGTACGCGAACGCGAGCACGCGGTTCACGGACGGCGGCGAGTTCGGTCTCGGGGCGGAGATAGGCATCTCCACGCAGAAGCTGCACGCCCGCGGCCCCTTCGCCGCGGAGGCGCTCACCACCTACAAATACGAGATCCGCGGCACGGGGCAGGTGCGGCCGTAGGTGCGGGCGCGCCCGTGAGCCCGATTTCGCCCCGCTGGAAGGGCTCTCTCGGGGGCGTTTTCACTAGAAGCCCCCGCTTTTGGCGGGTGAGACCGGGGGTTATTCATTCTAGTGCCTACTTTACGAAGGGTCTGGAAAGTAGACGTGAAAGCGCGCAACGCTGTGACCTGCTCTTTCTCCGATGTCCTTCCTCGCCTCTACTTCGCAGTGCCCTTCTAAACCGTGCACTAGAATGAATAACCCCCTCCTTTCCTACCATCCCGGGCGCCGAATCGCCGGATTTCCGTGAATTCCGGGGATGGAGAAGAGGGCGGCGTGCAATTGCGCGCGCCGCTGCACAAAGGCGCGGTCTCGCGGCTGGTGCCTGAGGGAGAGAGCCTCCGCCCAGCTGGTGAGAATCGTATCGAGTTTGTCGAGGTCGGCAGCCTGGTCGTAGCTAATTTCCCGGACAACGTAGCCCATTGCCTCGAGCGCGGCCCTGCGCGCCGATGTTCTCGCAAAAGCCTCCCTGCCCTCATGGTATTCCTGCCCGTTAATCTCCAGCAGGCAATTGCGATTCGCCCAAAGCTGGTCTGCGACAAGGTGGTCGCCCTCCAAAACGGTGCGACCCCGCTCCGTAAGGGGAACCACCCTGTTGAGGTCGGGGATCTCCCATCCTTCGCCTCCCAGCTTTGCCGGGAGGAACTCCAGCAGGCACATGGTCGTCTCCAGGGGCGAGCCGGACCCGTCGAGGACAAACGGTGCAAGCGCGCGGGCTTTGGTGATGCCGCGAACGGCCGGGATCTGCATGAGCTCCGCGGCAAGCGCCTCGGAGGAGATGAGCGGGGGACGCTTCCAGAGGGAGTTCTCCGCTTTGCGCCGGTCCGTGCAGGGACCCCACAGGGAATCGCGCGCATCCTCCTCATAGGGGATGCGGGCCCCCGTTGCGTCGCAATAGGCCGCAGGCGCCATCGGCGTCCCCGTGGCAACGAGGCGCTCCGCCAAGCGGGCACGTTCCGTAGGGCGGAAGAGGGTGTAGAGGCCGCACATCTCGTACATGAGGTGCATGGTGTGGGCCGCTGAGACGCGTTGCGCCAGGTGCGCCAGCGCGAGCGCGGGCGAAGATACGAAAAGACCGTTTCCCAAGTCGACGGCGAACGGCCCGATGCTTCCCGGGCAGCTCTTCGTGATGGTGGCGATAGGGTCGGTGCCCCTGCGCTGAGTCTCGTCGGTGACGACCGTAATGGGAAGCGGTATGCCCTTGAGATCGGTGAGGATGCGTTCGCGAAGCGCTCGGATGACGGCGCCGTCGTTGCGCCGTGCGCAGTGCAGCCGCCGCTGGATGTCGCGCGGCGGCATCATCTCCGGGCCGAGCATATCCGGTGCGAGCTCGAGGTCGCGGATAGCGGGCGGCGTCCGCCAGTAGGCGAGGGCCGATTCGGCGATGATGATGACCATGGCAACTCCTCTCATCAGCTGGTGCTGATTCAGGCATACCATGGCCGTCTAACCGGCCGCGCACCTGGTTCCACGTGCGTCTGAGCGCGCGGGCACGTCGATGTGGCGAATCGCTGACCGAGACGCCGCAGAAGGCTATATCCCGAGGTACTTGCCGGTGTGAACGCAGGGTAGCGAGGCGCCTTTGCGCCGATCGGCGTCCGCTCGGATGCGCCGCGGATAAAAAATGCCGTCGCCATGCGACGGCATTTCGGTTCCCTCGTGACGCTGGCCCCTAGGCCTCCCGCCCAAACGTGTCGCGGTCGGGCGCGAAGGACTGCATCGCCTCGATCGTGCGCCCGAAGAGCGTGTCGAGCTCCCAGCCGAGCATCTCGGCGCCATGACGGATCGTGTCGCGGTTGACTCCGGCGGCGAAGCGCTTGTCCTTGAACTTCTTCTTGAGCGACTTCACATTGAAATCCATGACGCTCTTGGAGGGGCGCATCACCACGGCGGCACCGATGAGCCCGGTGAGCTCCTCGCAGGCGAAGAGGATCTTCTCCATCTCGAGCTCGGGGCGGGGAAGCTCCGGGTTGAAGTCCGAGCAATGGCTCTGGACCGCGCGGATGAGCTCGGGTGAGCCGCCCGCCGCCTCGATCAGGGGCGCCGCGTCGACGCAGTGGCGCTCGGGGGTTTCTGCGCACTCCTCCCAGTCGAGGTCGTGCAGCAGGCCGACGATGCCCCAGAACTCGGCGTTCTCGGGATCGAGCTCGCGCGCGAAGTAGCGCACGACGCCCTCGACGGTCTCGGCGTGCTCGATATGGAACGGCTCGTGGTTGTGGGCGCGAAGGAGCGCGTAGGCTTCGTCGCGCGTCATGCCTGCTGAAAGAATCTCTGCCATGGGTCCTCCCGGTGATGGGGCGGGCGCGGTGCCCGCATCGATGCGTTTTCTGCCCGATTATAGAACCGCCCGGTTTCGAACGCGTTGCGCGAAACCGGGCGGGTCGGAGCGGAGCGGAAGTGCGGCCTACATGACCTCGGGCGCGGAGACGCCCACGAGGTCGAGCACGAGCGCGAGCACGATGCGCACGGCGTCGCACGCCGCCAGGCGCGCCCGGGAGAGCGCGGCGTCGACAGGACGGCCCTCGCTCGGCAGCACCTGGCAGTCGTGGTAGAACGCATGGTAGGCGCCGGCGAGCTCCTCGGCGTAATGCGTGAGGCGGAAGGGGGCGCGGTCGCGCGCGCAGCTCGCGATGAGCTCCTCGAGCTCGGAGAGCTTGCGGGCGAGCGCGAGCTCGGTGGGGTCGGTGAGGAGCGCGAGGTCGACCTCGTCGCCGATGGCCCTCCGGGCGACCTCGTCCATGCCGAGCGCGTCGGCCTCCTCGGCGCTGAGCCCGGCGGCGCGGCGCAGGATCGAGCAGATGCGCGCATGGGCGTACTGCACGTAGTAGACGGGGTTGGCGTTGCTCTTCTCCTTCACGGCGTCGATGTCGAAATCGATCATCTGGTTGCTCGAGCGGGAGATGAGCGTGTAGCGCGCGGCGTCTGCCCCCACCTCGTCCAGCAGCTCGCGGAACGTGACCATGGTGCCGCGGCGCTTGGACATGCGCACGGGCTTGCCCGAGCGCAGCAGGTTGACGAGCTGGCCGAGCAGCACCTCGAAGCGGCCGGGGTAGCCGAGGGCGTCGCAGACGCAGCGCACGCGGTTGATGTAGCCGTGGTGGTCGGCACCCCAGATGTCGATGACGTGGTCGACGCGCTGGAACTTGTTCCAGTGGTAGGCGACGTCGGACGCGAAGTAGGTGTACTCGCCGTTGGCCTTCACGAGCACGCGGTCCTTGTCGTCGCCGAGGTCGGTCGAGCGGAACCACAGGGCGTCGTCCTTCCGGTAGAGGTAGCCCATCTCGTCCAGCTTCTTGAAGGCGCGGTCGACGGCGGTGTCGCCCTGATCGTCCGGCACGTAGAGCTCGCGCTCGGAGAACCACACGTCGAAGGTGCAGTGGGCGTCCTCGCAGGTGGTGCGGATGTCATCGAGCATGCGCCGGTAGCCGTTCTCGCGGAAGGCGGCGACGCGCTCGTCGTCGGCGACGTCGACCCAGCGCTCGCCGTCGACCTCGATGATGTGCGCGGCCTCGTCGATGATGTAGCCGCCGCCGTAGGCGTTGCCGCCGAGCGCCTCCATAAAGGCGTTCTGGAACGGATGCTCCTCGGGGCGCGCGCCCTCCTCGTCGTCCACGAAGGCGACGCGGTCCGCCTCGAGTGCGGCGTGCGCCTCGGCAAGGCTCATGCCGCGCTCGCGCATGAGCGAGACGAGCTGCAGGTAGCGGACGGAGAGCGAGCCGCCGAAGACGTCCATCTGGCTGCCGTGGTCGTTGATGTAGTACTCGCGCTCCACGTCGTAGCCGGCGTGCTCCATCACGCGGCAGAGCGAGTCGCCGATCGCCACCCAGCGCCCATGGCCCACGTGCATGGGGCCGACGGGGTTGGCGGATACGAACTCGACCTGCACCTTCTGGCCGCCGCCCACGTTGGAGCGGGCGAAGTCGGCGCCCTCGGCGCGCACCGTGCCAAAGACGGCGTTCTTGGCGGCGGGGGAGAGGTAGAAGTTGATGAAGCCCGGGCCGGCGACCTCGACCTTCTCGACGGCGCCGCCGAGCTCGAGGTGGCGGCAGATGGCCTCGGCGATGGCGCGCGGCGCCTGATGGGCGAGCTTGGCGGAGCGCAGCGCCACCGTGGACGTCCATTCGCCGTGGCTCGTGTCCGCCGGACGCTCGATGCCGCAGTCGGCGACGTCGAAGGCGGGCAGCTCGCCCGCCTCCTGGGCATGGGCGAGCGCGCTTTGCACGAGCTCCTCGATCTTCTCGGGCATGGGTTTTCCTCCTATACCGAACCGCAGGCGTATCCGCAGCTTACGGCCTATAACCATACATGGCAAAACACTCTAGCACATAACGGTCGGGCTCACGCATGTTCCATGCGCCCCCGGCTCGCCAGCGAGCGGGCGCCCGACAACTTAAAAATGTGTTCATAATGTGTAGCAATTCAGAAAAAGAGCACGTAAACGTGATATTCTATAACAAGTGAGCTTATGAGACGGAGGAAGCATGTTTGAAATCGGAGAGCACGTTATTCATCCCGGGCAGGGCGTCTGCACCGTCATGGGTATCGATGAGGACGGCGCCGCGCCCATGATCGTTCTGGAGTGCCGGCAGGGTCACGCCAAGACCCGGATGCTCTATCCGGTCGCGCAATCCGACCGTCTGCACGCAACCGTCTCGCGCGAGGAGGCGGAGCGCTTCATCGAGGGGTACTCGGACATGGAGTGCGACCCGTTCACCGAGCGCAACAGCTCGCTCGAGGAGACGCACTTCAAGCAGCTCATCAAGCACGGCATGCCGGACACCATGCGCGTCGCCAAGACCATGCGCCATCGCATCCGCGACGCCGAGCGCCGCTCCAAGAAGCCGAGCAGCTACTATGCGCGCGTCCTCAAGGAGGCCCACCGCCGCTCCGTGGAGGAGCTCGCCGTCGCCCTCGATTGCACCGAGGACGACATCGAGGCCCGCTTTGCGCAGATGATGCAGGTGGAGCCGAGCGAGAACTAGCAGCTCGGCGCGTCGAACTTGTGCTACAATCACGCCAGTGCTCGGGGCATCCCCGTTTTGGGGGAGCAATAGTGCGCCGCCCGTATCTCTCATTTCTCATGCATATCAGATGCTAGCGGTGTAAGGGCCAGCTGCCGTATGGAGACGGCGCGCGGCCGTGGTCCCCGAGAAGCGCTATAGCTGGGAAATCCGACGCCCGCACGCGGTGCGAGGAGGCGTCGTTGGCGTGTGTCGGCCGGGCCGACCGAGAGAAAGTTGAGCTGAAATCGTGGCAGAAGAGAACGCATCCCCTCAGGCTGCAGTTGAGAGTGCCTCTCCGTCGGGGGAGGTGACGCCCGTCGCCCTCGCGGCCCCCGCGCCCGAGGCGGCGTCCGCCGGCGCCGCCGGCGCGGAGGCACCGGCGGAGGAGAAGCCCCGCACCCGTCGGCGCGCGCGCAAGACGGCTGAGGGCGCTGCGACCGCCGAAGGTGCCGAGGCCCCGGCCTCCGAGGCGCCCAAGCCCAAGCGGGGCCGTCGCCGCGCCGCCGCGGCCGAGGATGCGCCTGCCGCCCCTGACGCCGCCGCGCCCGCCGCGGCGCCCGTGAGCGACGAGGTGGCGCAGGCCCGCGCCCTGGCCCAGGTGTCGCAGGCGCAGGTCGCGCGCAGGCAGCGCCGGGCGCAGGCGAAGGCGGCGGACGTGATCGCCGCCCCGGAGGGAACGGCCCCCGCGCCCGCCGAGGACGCGTCGCCCGCAACCGCCGCGGGCGCGGTCCCGCTCGTGGACCCGGCGCTCCGCCCGCACCGTCGCGGCCGCAAGCCCAAGGCCTATGTCGAGGCCGAGCGGGCCGCAGCCGCCGCACTCGCCGCCGCCGAGGCGGCAGCGGCCGCGTCGCAGGGCGCCGACGCCGCACCGGCCGCGTCTGCGCCCGCGTCCGAGGACGCGCCCGCCGGCGAGGCGGCGGCGGACGTGAAGCCCGGGCGCGCCCGCCGCGCCAAGGCCGCCAAGGCGACCAAGGCGTCGCGCGGCGCCAAGGGGGCGCGCGGCTCCCATGAGGGCGAGGCGGCGCCGACCACGGAGGACGCC
>DVMF01000008.1 GCA_018715125.1 Candidatus Coprousia avicola
GGACGGCACCGCGCAGCTGCGCGAGGCCCTCAGCAGCTACGTCGCCCTCTACACCGAGATCAGCAGCGCGACGGAGTCCCAGCCGTTCGACTGGTCGACCTATGACGCGCGCCTCGCCGAGATCCAGGAGAGCTACGATGCGGGCATCGACGCCCTCGAGGCGGGCGACAAGGCCGCGGCCGAGGTCGAGGGCGGCGCGCAGGGCGCTGCCTCGGATCAGCAGGCTGCCGGCGGCGACCAGAAGCAGGACGGAGCCGCCGCACAGTAGTCCAGGGCCGGCCGAGCGTTGGGAAACCGGGCATGCGCCGTCTCGCGACGGCAGTAAGAGACGAGGGGCCCGCCCGCCGCGGAGATGAAGCGGCGGGCGGGCCCCTCGCATGTCGAAAGACGCTGGGACGCGGGCATGCCGAAGGGCGCTAGGCGGCGGGGCCGGTCGACACGGTGAGCACCACCATGCCGTCCCGCGCCTCCTGCGAGATTACGATGCCGGCGGGCACCGTGTCAGAGGACGCCTCGAGGTAGCCCGCCTCGTATCCCGCGAGCGTTTGCGCCGCCTGCTCGAGCGTCTGGCCCACGGCGCTCGGCGCGGTGGAGGGATCGCCGTAGTCGCGCTCGGCCTCTTCCGCGCGCTCCGCCTGCTGCCGCTCGGTGCCGTAGCGGGCTTTTTGGCGCTGGTTGAAATCGTTTCGGTAATCCGGCTTCTCCGTGGAGGGGAAGGGCTGCACCGGCGTGCCGGCGAGCGCGCGGCTCATGAAATCCTGCCAGAACGCGTTGCAGTTGAGCCACGACGCCGTGGAGATGCTTCCGGCGGGGTTGCCGATCCATGTCGCGCACGACAGGGTCGGGCTGTATCCCACCAGCCAATGGTCGGCGAAATTGTCCGACGTGCCGGTCTTGCCCGCCACGGGCTGTCCGTTCCAGGGGCCGGATCCGTACGCGGTGCCCTCGCTGCTCTCGAACACCGTGCGCAGCACCTGCGTGACGGCTCCCGCGACGCGCTCGTCCAGGACGCGGGCGGAGGTGTCGGGGGCTTCGTAGACCGTCTCGCCGGCGGAGTTGACGATGCGCGTCACCACGACGGCGTCGTGGCGCACCCCGCCCGAGGCGAGCGTCGCGTAGGCGGACGCCATCTCAAGCGGCGTCACCGCCGAGGAGCCCAGCGTCAGCGTGGGCACGGCGTCGAGGTCGGAGGTTATCCCCATCTCGTGGGCGAGATCCGCCACGGTCTGAGGCCCCAGCTCCTGGATCAGGCGCACGTAGCCGGTGTTGGACGACACCGCCGTGGCGCGCTGGATGGAGCGGATGCCGTAGTTCGCGTTGCCGAAGTTCTCGATGCGCGTGTTCTCCGCTCCCACGGTCATCGGGGAGGTGCAGTCGATCAGGGTGGCGGGGTCGATTCCTGCTTTGATGGCGGCGGCGAGCGTGAACGCCTTGAACGACGACCCGGCCTGCCGTCCGCTTCCGCCCGACCCCGTCGCCAGGTTGACCTGGCCGCTTTCGGCTGCCGTGTAATCCTTGCCGCCCACCATGGCGCGCACGTGCCCGTTGCCGGGGTCGATGGCGACCAGCGCGGCGTCGAGCTCGGGGGCCATGCGCGCGAGCTGGGCGTCGCGCGCCGCCTCGGCCTCCGCCTGAAGCGCCGGGTCGAGGGTGGTGTAGATCGTCAGCCCGCCTTCGAACAGGTCCGCGTAGGAGCAGCCGTACGGGTTGTCCTCGCGTAGCAGCTCGTCGCGCACGTAGCTCGTGAAATACGGATAGGCGTAGATCCCGTCGGCAGGCGCGTCGGGCGCGGGGTTGAGCCCGAGCGGCTCGGCCGCCGCGGCGTCGTGCTCCTCTTGGGAGATGTGGCCCGCCTGCAGCATGCGGTCGAGGACGAGGTTGCGGCGCTCGAGGCAATCCTCGGGGTGGGTCTTGGGGTTGAGGTACTCGGGCGATTGCGGGATGCCGACGAGCGCGGCGGCCTGGGCGAGCGTCAGATCGAGCGCCGAGACCTGGAAGTAGTTCTGGGCGGCGGCTTGGATGCCGTAGCAGCCGTCGCCGTAGTTGATCGTGTTGAGGTACATCTGGAGGATCTCGTCTTTGGAGTAGGTCTTCTCCATCTCGACGGCCAGCTCGATCTCGCGCGCCTTCCGCTCGAAGGTGATGTCGTTGGCCTCCTGCGACAGGATCGTGTTGCGCACGAGCTGCTGGGTGATGGTCGAGCCGCCCTCGATGGCGCCGCCGGTCAGGTTGTTGACGACGGCGCGCGCGATGCCGACGAGGTCGGCCCCGTTGTGCTCGTAGAAGCGGATGTCCTCGGTGTCGACGGTTCCCCATACGACGTAATCGCTGATCTGGTCGCGGGTGACGGGATCGCGCTTCTCCAGTTGGAACCGCGCGAGCAGGGTGGTGCCGTCGGCGGCGTACATCACCGACTCCTGGGCGTAGCTGAACGCGTCGGTGCTCTGGAGGTCGGGGACGTCCTGGGTCCACCCGTCCACCAGGCGCAGCATGCCGACGACGCCCGCCCAGGCGGCGAATCCGGCGGCGAGCAGCGCGAAGAGGAGCATCCATGCGAGGGCATGGGTGCGCGATTGCCGCTGTTTGCGCCGATTCTTCATGATTGAATTATACTAGCTACCCGTATCACCACGATCATCGTACCGCCCACCAGCAAGGATGCCCCCATGAACGCACATCCCTCCCGCTCCCACGCAGACAAACCCGCATCCGCCACGCACCCCGCCGAGGGTCGCGCGACCGGCACCGCATGCGGGGTCGAGCTTCTCGCCCCGGCGGGCAGCAT
>DVMF01000009.1 GCA_018715125.1 Candidatus Coprousia avicola
GTTCGAGCTCATCATCTCGGGGGTGGACTTTACCGAGAGCAAGCCGAGCCCCGAGATCTACCTGCACACTATCGAGAAACTGGGACTTCCGGCAGAGGCGTGCTGTTGCATCGAGGACTCGGTGCCGGGCATCACCGCGGGCAAGCGCGCCGGGCTCACGGTGTTTGCCAAGCGCGAGGACCGTTTCGGCTTCTCGCAGGACGCGGCGGACGCCATTCTCGACCGGGTGGACGACATTCTGGACGTGGCCCCGCGTCTTTTTGGGTAGGTCGCGCGCAGCGGCGCTCCGCGTTATCCGAATTCCGTGTTAGTCGAGCCCCAACATGGCAGTGCTCGTTTCCGCGATGGCGCTGCCGAGCTCCTTCGGGCGTTCGTTGCGGACCTCCGCCATGGCTGAGAGGGCCCGGGTGAGAGACGCCTCGAGCGCGTTGGCACTGTAGGGTGCATCGAGCCCCGGCGGGGCGTCCGTCTCGAGGAGCAACCGCTCGCTGGGGAGCTGCCTTGCGTACTCGCGCCCGCGTTTGCTTCTGAGCATGTGCTCGTTTACTGAGAAGTGACAGCCCAGGCGTCTCGCGCGCGCGAGCTCGTCCGAGGTTCCGCTGAACCAGTGGAAGATCACGACGGTGTCGTGCCGCGCGTCTTCTCCCAGGATTCCGGTGCGCTCTAAGATATCGAGCGCTGTCGAGGCCGCCCGGATGGCATGGATGGAGATGACGCGGTGGGGAAGCGGGTGGTGCGCAATGGCGCGGCAGATGTCCTCAAAGGCGGTCGTCTGAAGTTCCTGCGCGCCGTCGCCGCGCCGGCCGAAGTCGAGTCCGACCTCGCCGACGAACGGGCTCTTACCGGCGAGCTCCGCGGCGCGCGCCGCATCCGAGGCGCTGCACCTGCCGTCGGCGAGCCACCAGGGATGGAGGCCCGTCCCCACGCGCACGTTGTCAAAGGAGCCGAGGAGGTCTTGGGCGGCGCGCGCGTCGGCGGGCGTGACGGTGGTGTCGAAAAGAGCGATGCCGCGCTCCGCCGCCTCCCGCGCGACCTCTTCCGCATTGCTCATACGGTCGAGATGGCAGTGCATGTCCACGAGGCGCCAGTTCACGGTGCTCACGCGTCCTGTACGAGCGTGCGGATAACGTGGCCGGCGATCATCTGCCCCATGATGGGAGGCAGGTAGGAGGCGGTGCCGAGGGTGGGCCGCGCCGAGGGCCGCGACGTGTTTTGGGCGGCGCCGTCGCCGCCCGTCACGGGAAGCGCGCGCGGCTCCTCAAACGATGAGAGCACGGTGAGGTGCCGGATACCGCGTTTGCGGCACTCTTTGCGCATGATGCGGGCGAGTGGGTCGTGCGCGGTCTCATAGATGTCGCAGATGCGCAGCTTCTCGGGGTCGAGCTTGTTGGCCCCGCCCATGCTGGCGACGAGCGGCATCGCCGTGCGCTGGGCCCGCTCGGCGATGGCCAGCTTGGTCGAGACGGTGTCGATGGCGTCGATGACGAAGTCGATGCGTCCGCCCGCCGCTCCGAGTGCCTCGGAGAAGAGGGGCTCGACATCCTCGGCGCGCACGAAGCGGTCGAAGGTTGCAATCTCGGCCGCGGGGTTGATGGCGCGGACCATTTCGGCCATGACCTCCACCTTGCGGCGTCCGACGGTTGCGGGAAAGGCGATCGCCTGCCGGTTGATGTTGGAGGGTGCCACCACGTCGCCGTCTACAAGGATGAGGTGCCCCACGCCCCCGCGCGCGAGCGCTTCGATGCAGTTGGAGCCCACGCCCCCGCAGCCGAGCACCATGACGGTCGAGGCGGCGAGGCGCGCGAGTCCGGGGGCGCCCCACACGAGCTCGAGGCGGGAGGTGGCGCTCTCGGTGAGGGCGTCCTCGGATGCGCGTCCCTGCGGATGAGGAGGCTGCTGCTGTTCTCTCGCCATGGGCCCGTCCCTTCGACTTCGTGTTTGCCGGGATGGTAGCACACCCGTCCGGCGTCCGCATGCTACGAGAGCTTCGAGACTCGGCGCGCGCATCACCAGGCGTGCGGAGGGGGATATCCTCTCATCTAGGAGTAGGTAGTTACGGTCAAGCATCGGATGTGCCGCCGCTCTGCGGAAGCCGGACTGCTTGGTCCGTCTGCGTGAATCGAGCGAGCTCCGTATAGTATTGGGTGTTTGCTAATGGGTGGAGAATACACCGCGCTTTCTGAGCTCTTCGCTTGTGCGGTACTGTTCTGCATCTGGCGTCACCGTGAACTCAACAGTCTTGTCGTAGTTTTTCTTAACGACTTCCTCGATTTCCTCAAGCGACACTTTGAAGAATTCCCTTCGCTGATTGACGATGTTGACCTTCTTGCTTTCGAACTCCCTGTGCAGAGCAGCTTCAAGTGCCGGAGCGTCATCGCAGAATATCATCGCATGGACATCGAAGTTAAACGGGACAGATGCGTCGCCGAGCTCTTTGACGCGCTCCATGGGGTCGAGGCGTCTTGTCATCCCTATCTTGTAAACACCCTCGCCAAACGAACCGATGTTCGAGATGACGTACACGAATCCTGCTTTCTGGTTTGCCTCGCGATAGTCGACATCCGCGACCGCAGCGTCTACATCGTCCAGCTTGCCTTTGAGCTCCGCGGCCTTCTCCTCAAGTGCTTCTCGCTCTTCCTCGGATGCCGTCTTCAGCCTGTCAGATATTTCCTTATAGGCTGCCAGATACTGCTTACGCTCCTTCTCTAACTTTTTGCGCTCTGCAGCAATCTCTTGTGCGAGCTTCCGCTCCTCGCGTTCGCGTTCCCGAGCTTCCCTAAGGGCTTCCTTTTCACGCTCCTTCTGCTGGGCAAACTCGTAGGCGAGTCTAACCTCCTCCTCTTTTAGCTGCATGAAGCTGCGAGGGATTGAGATATTCATGGTGCTTCCGAGCTTGTTGATGGTTTCTGCGGTCTTGTAGACTTGCTCCATCGATTTGTTGACGTTGGTGGTTTTGACCTTCCTCACGATTTCGTCGCATTCCCCGTTGTATGCTCTGAGCAGCAGCTTTGTAGTCTCTTTGACCATTTTGCGGCCTTTCGAGGCGCTGCCGTTGACCGTCCACTGGGTAGATTCAGTGGCTTTGTTGATGCGCTTGATTTGATCTTGCTGCTTTTCGCGGCACTGCTTCAGCTTGTCTTTGAACTGCGTTGAGTTGGCGAAGTCGAAGCGCGGCTCGTAGAGTCCGAATTCCTGTACGAGAATTGCATCATCGAAAGTGACGAGCTGTGATTCCTTCTCTCTTATCTTTGCCTCTAGTGCTTCGACTTTTTTATTTCGAGCGGCTTCCAATTCTTTTTGCGTATTGATGATGTGTTCAAGATCCTTTTTTTGGGCGGTTAATTGCTTTATTGCCGCTTGAATCGAGAGGGCTTCCCGCATTTCAGGGGTTAGGAGTGCTTCGAGTTCTTCAATTCTTGCCGATGCTTCTTCGAGTTGTCGTTTGAATTCGTTACCTTTGAAGGTGTCAAAAAAGCCCATTGTTTCTCCCTGCTGGCGGTTGGGGTTTCGATGAGGTGACGGGCGTTACCCATTCCAAGCATAGCTATCTATATTGAGTTCGGTCATTAGCTCTCGGCCAATGGCTTGCTGCTGTTGTTGTGATGTACTTGTTGTTCGGAGCTCATTCCTATATGCAATCAGTGCATGCTCTAGCAAGCATATGAAAACCCCTGATAGAATGGTTTGGCTTTGAAGCAGACATGGTGGAGGGGCGTTTCAAGCTTTTGTGACATTTTTTCTGACATATGGGGTCGCCGCGACCGCTCAAGTGTTCGTAAAACCCTGTGTGCATGGATTTACCTCAGGAATCATTAAGAGCTATTGCTAAAGGAGACACATGGCGGAATTCATCTATCAGATGTACCAGGCGCGCAAGGCGCACGGCGACAAGGTCATTTTGGACGATGTGACCTTGAGCTTCTACCCGGGCGCCAAGATCGGTGTCGTGGGTCCCAACGGTATGGGCAAGTCGACGCTGCTCAAGATCATGGCGGGCAAGGAGGAGGTCTCCAATGGCGAGGCACGCCTCACGCCCGGATACACGGTGGGGCTGCTCGAGCAGGAGCCTCCGCTCGACGACGACAAGACCGTCATCGAGAACGTGCGCATGGCCTTCGGTGACCTTATGCAGAAGGTCGAGCGCTTCAACCAGATCGGCGAGGAGATGGCCGCGCCCGACGCGGACTTCGACGCGCTCATGGCCGAGATGGGCCAGCTGCAGGACGAGATCGACGCCGCCGACGGCTGGGATATCGACGCCAAGCTCGGCCAGGCGATGGACGCGCTGCAGCTGCCGGATTCCGATGCGCCGGTCTCGGTCCTTTCCGGAGGCGAGCGCCGTCGCGTGGCGCTCTGCAAGCTGCTGCTCGAGGCTCCCGACCTGCTGCTGCTCGACGAGCCCACCAACCACCTCGACGCGGAGTCGGTGCTGTGGCTCGAGCACTTCCTCAAGAACTACCAGGGCGCCGTGCTCGCCGTCACGCACGACCGCTACTTCCTCGATAACGTGGCGGAGTGGATCTGCGAGGTCGACCGCGGGCACCTCTACCCCTACAAGGGCAACTACTCCACCTATCTCGAGACCAAGGCCGCCCGCATCGCCGCGCAGGGCGCGCGCGACGCCAAGCTGCAGAAGCGCATGGCCTCCGAGCTCGAGTGGGTGCGCTCTTCCCCTAAGGCCCGTCAGGCCAAGAACAAGGCGCGCCTCGCCCGCTACGAGGAGATGGAGGCGGAGGCCCGCGCGAGCCAGAAGCTCGACTGGACGGACATCCGCATCCCCGTGGGCCCGCGCCTGGGCGCCAAGGTGCTCGAGGTCGAGCACCTGCACAAGGAGTTCGATGGCCGCGTGCTCATCGACGACCTCAGCTTTACGCTGCCGCGCGCCGGCATCGTGGGCGTCATCGGCCCCAACGGCGTGGGCAAGTCGACGCTCTTCAAGATGATCATCGGCGAGGAGGAGCCCACGAGCGGCTCCATCACGCTCGGCGAGACCGTGAAGATCTCCTACGTCGATCAGAACCGCGCCGGCATCGATCCCGACAAGACGCTCTGGGAGGTCGTCTCGGGCGGCACCGACAAGATGCTCGTGGGCGAGACCGAGGTCCCGAGCCGTGCCTATGTGGCGAGCTTCGGCTTCAAGGGGTCCGACCAGCAGAAGCGCGCCGGCGTGCTCTCCGGCGGCGAGCGCAACCGCCTGAACCTCGCCCTCACGCTCAAGCAGGGCGGAAACCTCCTGCTCCTCGACGAGCCCACCAACGACCTCGACGTCGAGACGCTCTCGTCGCTCGAGGCGGCGCTTCTCGAGTTCCCGGGGTGCTCGGTGGTGATCAGCCACGACCGCATGTTCCTCGACCGCGTGGCGACGCATATCCTCGCGTGGGAGGGTACCGACGAGAACCCCGGCGCGTGGTATTGGTTCGAGGGCAACTTCGCGGCCTATCAGGAGAACCGTGTGGCGCGTCTCGGTGAGGACGCCTCGCGCCCGCACCGCATCCACCGCAAGCTCACGCGCGACTAGCGCCGCGGCGGTAAATGCTACAAATAGCAACCTGTTGGGGCCCATCGGCTTTGTCCGGTGGGCCCTGTGCTATGCTGGACGCATCGTTGTGTTTGCCACTCCAGTGAGGGGGAGAAACCATGGCTGAGCAGGTACTTTTAGGTTCACTCGAGGCCGGCGGCACCAAGATGGTGTGCGCCACGGGCTATGCGGACGGCACGATCGTCGAGCGCGGGCGCTTCGACACGACCACGCCCGAGGAGACGGTGCGCGCGTGCGCTGACTGGTTTGCCGAGCGGGGCGTGGCGGCGCTCGGCGTGGGCGCCTTCGGCCCCACGGCGGTCGATCCGGCGTCGCCGCGCTACGGTCAGATCCTCACCACCCCCAAGCTCGCGTGGCGCGACTTCGATCTGCTCGGTACGCTCAAGAGCCGCTTCGACATCCCCATGGGGTACGACACGGACGTCAACATCGCCTGCTTGGGTGAGGTCACGTTCGGCTGCGCCCAGGGGCTCGAGGACGTCTGCTACCTTACCATCGGCACGGGCGTGGGTGCCGGCGTCATGGTGGGCGGCAAGCTCATCCACGGCATGATGCACCCCGAGAGCGGCCACGTCCTGCTCACGCGCGACCCGCGCGACCCCATGCCCGAGGGTGAGTCGGGCTGCCCGTTCCACGCCAACTGCCTCGAGGGCCTCATCGCCGGTCCGGGCGTGGCGAAGCGCTGGGGCGGCGTGCGGGCGAGCGAGCTCGCGACCGATGACTTCGCCATGGACCTTCTGGGCGGCTATCTCGGTCAGGCCCTCATGGACTTCATCCTCTGCTATGCGCCCAAGAAGATCATCATCGGCGGCGGCGTGGCGGACCACACGCCCATCGTCCAGGTGGCCCGCAAGAAGGTGGCCGAGTACCTCAACAACTACCTGGTGACGCCCGAGATGGACGACCTGGATAACTACATCGTCAACAACTCGCTCGAGGGCAACCAGGGAATCTTGGGCGGCCTCGAGCTCGCGCGCCGCGCGCTGGAGGCGTAAGCGCGCAGCGTCGTGCGTCGCGAGCGCTCTGCGCGGCGTCTCACGGCAATGGAGCATAGCTCCCCCGTGCGGCGGGCGCAGGGGGGCAGATTCAAAAAAAACCGTTCTTACGATCGCGAGAAAGATGATCGTAAGAACGGTTTTCCCGTAGCGGGGCTTGCCGGGGGTGCGGGTGCCGCGCTAATCGTCGTGCTCGACCGAGGCGACCGCCCATGCGGCGCCGTCTGCCGAGACGGCCTTGGCGCCGCGGCGCTTGATGGTAACGAGGACCTCGCGGCGCGCGCCCTCGCGGATGTAGGCGAGCGGGAAGGTTGCACGGGAGCGGGCGCCGACCAGGGTGCCGTTGAGACGGGCGATGTCGAAGTACGAGCTCAAGATCCCGAGCACGTCTGCCCCATAGGGGAGGAGGTGCGTGAGGGCGAGCAGGAGGTCGCCGGGGCAGTAGACCTCACGGGCAAAGTCGAGCGGGTAGTCTGCCGCGGGCGGCTCCGGCGCCGCCGTGGCGGATGCTGCGGGCTCGGGTGCGGCTACGGGCCGGGGAGACGGTCGGAGCGCCGGCTCGGGCGCGGGCTGGGGGGCCGGCGCGCCGTCAGCGGCGCTGCCCTCGCCGGTGCCCGGCGAGCCCTGGGCGCTGTCCGCCGCCGGCGCGGCCTCTGCCGCCGCAGCGCCGGTCTCTGCCGGGTCGTCGGCAGGCGATGCCGGGTCGTCCTCAGTCGGGTCGTACACGATAGTGAGCGAGATGCGGGGCTCCGGCTCGAGCGGCTGCGGCTGCACGGGCTCCGGTGAGGCGCCGTTTTCCGTCGCGTCGGTGTTGACGGCGGCAGCCTCGGCGGCAGCGGGCTCCGGTTCGTCCTCGGGGTGTCCCTCGGGCTCCGGCTCGATGGGGGATGCCTGCTCGGGGGCGGTACCGCTCGGCGCGGGCGCCGCGTCCTCGTGGGATGCGGTTTCGGCTGCCGTCTCGGGCGTGGTCTCGGTCCTGGTTTCGGCTTCCGCCTCGGCGGCAGCGGACTCAATCTCCGCATCCGCCTCCGCCGCGGGTGCTGTCTCGGCTGGGGCCTCGGGCTCGGTGCGCTTCACGCGGCGCGGCTTTACGGCGCGGAGCGTCTTGTCCGCCTTCTTGCGCTTCCACGACTTGCCGCCCGCCTTCGCCGCATCCTTGGGCGTGTCGCCGGCGGCAAGCGCCTCGTCCCAGGCGGGCTGTGCGATCACCGTCGCGTAGATGCGGTTTCCCTTGAATACCTTGAGGGAGATGAAGTCGTCCAGCTCTTCCAGCAGCTCGCGCGTGGTCGCAAAGCCCAGGTCGGCCGCCTCGAAGTGCTCGGCGGCGAGTGCTTCCTCAACGGCGGGCAGAAACGTCTGCTTGCCGGCGCCGAGGGCGTCGCGCAAAAGCCGGTAGAGGTAGATATGGTTGCCCGGCGTCAACGCCGGGGTCTGCGCGCGTGTGCTCATGGGTGCCCCTTCGTCAGTTGTCCGTGCTCCATCTTAGCATCAGCGCGCCCCGGCTGGGGACCGGCGCCCGTCCCGCACGTGGCCCGTCGCGCGGGGCGGGCGCGCGTCGGGCCTAGGATGCGGCGGACGCGCCGCCCGTGCCGGTGCCGCCCGCCGCGCCGGCGCCCTGTGCGGAGGAACCGGAAGAGGTGCCCGCCGAGATGCCCTCTGAGCCCTCGCTGCCGGTGCCCGAGTCGCTGCCAGCCGTGTCGCCGGCGGTGCCCGTCGTGCCATCGCCCGCACCCGTGCTGCCCGCGTCGGGCGTGGCCGGCGTTGCCGCCGCGTTGCCGTCGCCCGCCGTATCGGTGGTGGAGGAGGGCGTATCCGGCGCAGGCGTCTCTGCGACGGGAGCGCTCTCGTCTGCGGGGGTGTTCCCGGCATCGGTTGCCGTGGACGGCGCCACCGACGAGGCGTCCTCCACGGTGGCCGGTGCGAAGAGCGACGTCGTCTTGGTGCCGAGGCCCGCTCCCGCGGTGGTGAGCAGGATGACCGCGGCGCAGAGCGCGACGGCCGCGACGGCGACGGCGGCGGAGAACGCGACGACCTTGTGCTGGGTCGCGGCGCGCTCCGCGGCTGCGCGGGCCTGCAGCTTGCGAGGCGCCACGCGCGCCCCGCGCACCGGAGTGCCGCCCGCCGCTTGTGCCGTCGGCATCACGCGGGTGGCATCGCCTGCGGGGGTCCCGATCGCCTGCGCCTCGCGCCGTCCGCCCGGCAGCACCTCGTCGCGCACGACCGCCCCGCCGCGCTTGAGCTTCTCGGCGCTCGCATCCAGAAAGCGGCGGTAGAGCTGCGAGGAGACGACGGTCACGACCGAGCTCACCGCGGCCCCGATGACCGAGCCGCCGATACCGATGTGCGAGGCGAGCACCATCGAGGTGGCGGCCGCCGCCGCGCCGGCGATGATCTGCGCGAGCGAGATCCCCTCGAAGAGCCCGGGCTTCTCCCGGGGGATGAGCTGCGTGCTGCCGATGGAGCTCGCCGCGGCTGGCGCGGGCGCGTCGCTCTCTGCACGCGGCACCACGCGCGTGCGCTGTCGGTCCAAGTCGGTATATGAAGACGCCATGTTCTAAAACCTCCGCTCATGGCTGTGATGTGCATCGTTGCGCGCGTGCCCCACGGTAGCGCGCGGTGGCGCTCCCGTGTCGGGCGTATCGCCGATTTCACAGAGGTCTTACCCGCGCGGCGGGATGCCCGCGCATGTCCGCGCCAGACGGTACAATATCGTCAGAAGAAATCGGGCGCCGCACCTTCGCACGCGGCGCCTTGTGCGCACGGCGAGAGGGGTTCATATGGAGGAGCTGTACGGGGCCGTGGGGAGCGGGGCGAGCGCGTGCCGGGAGCAGGCGGGGGACGGGTTTTTCCGCATCGCCGCCGCCAGCCCTAAGATCCGCGTGGCCGATGTCGAGGGCAATGCCGAGGCCGTGCTCGCGGAGGTGCGCCGCGCGGCCCGCGCCGGTGTGGGCGCCCTCGTGCTGCCCGAGCTCACGCTCACCGGCTACACCTGCGCGGACCTCTTCTTCGACCGCGTGCTGTTGCGCTCGTGCGAGCGCGCCCTCGCGCGCATCCTCGCCGAGACGCGCGAGCTGCCCCTCCTCTTCACCGTGGGCCTGCCCGTCGCCTGGGGAGAGGCGCTCTACAACTGCGCCGCCGTGTGCTGCGCGGGCAGCCTCCTCGGCCTCACCGTCAAGAGCAACCTGCCCAACTACGGCGAGTTCTACGAGCGCCGCTGGTTCACGCCGGCGCCCGCAAACCCGCTGGGGCCCGTCTCGTTCGCCGGGCAGAGCGGCGTCGCCCTCGGTGCGCGCATCGTGTACCGGTGCGACGACCCCGGGATGGAGGACGTGCGGGTGGGCGTCGAGATCTGCGAGGACCTTTGGGTGGCGGCCCCGCCCTCGACCGATATGGCGACCGCGCAGGGCGCGGCCATCATCTTGAACCTGTCCGCCTCCGACGAGATCATCGGTAAGTCCGCCTACCGGCGCGAGCTCGTCCGCACGCAGAGCGCCCGGCTCTTCTGCGCCTACGCCTACGCCGACGCGAGCGAGGGCGAGTCCACGACCGACCTCGTGTTCGCCGGCGAGAACCTCGTGGCGGAAAACGGCAGCCTGCTCGCTAAGACCCCGCTCTTCACGTGCGGGGCGGCGGTGGCCGACGTCGACCTCGACCGCCTTATGGCCGAGCGGCGGCGCACCACCACCTGGGAGCGTCCGGCCTTTGTCCGCGGCGGCATGCAGGAGGTGCGCTTCTCCTTCGCGGGCTGCGAGGCGGGGGAGGGCGCCGAGGGTGCGGCACCGGCTCAGCTGGGGACCGCGGCGCAGGCCGGCGGCGCGCCCGCCCGCCCGTCGCTCATGCGGGACGCCCTCGCCATCGACCGCGTCTTCCCTCCCGCGCCGTTTGTGCCGGCAGACGCCGGCGACCTCGCCGAGCGCTGCGAGGAGATCTTGAACCTGCAGGCCCACGGCCTCGCCACGCGCTTGGCGCACACCGGCACCAAGCGCGCCGTCATCGGGCTCTCGGGCGGGCTCGACTCCACCCTCGCGCTGCTCGTGACGGTGCGCGCCTTCGATCTCACCGGGCTCGACCGCACGGGCATCACCGCGGTGTCCATGCCGGGCTTCGGCACCACGACGCGCACCAAGACCAACGCCCAGACGCTCGCGGAGTCCCTTGGCGTCGATTTTCGCGAGATATCGATCCACCGGGCGGTCGAGCAGCACTTCGTCGACATCGGGCACGACCCCGCCGTCACCGACGTCACCTACGAGAACAGCCAGGCACGCGAGCGCACGCAGATCCTGATGGACCTCGCCAACAGCCGGGGCGGCTTCGTCATCGGCACGGGGGACCTCTCCGAGCTCGCCCTCGGGTGGGCGACCTACAACGGCGACCATATGAGCATGTACGCCGTCAACGCGAGCGTGCCCAAGACGCTCGTGCGCTATCTGGTGGACTATGCCGCAGGGGCCTTTGGCGGCACGATCGAGGCGACCCTGCGCGACATCCTCGCCACGCCGGTGTCGCCCGAGCTTCTGCCGCCCACGGGCGACGGCGAGATCGCGCAGCGGACCGAGGACCTCGTGGGTCCCTACGAGCTGCACGATTACTTCCTGTACTACCTGCTGCGCTTTGGCTTTGCGCCGGGCAAGATCTTCCGTATGGCGTGCCGCTCGTTTGCGGGCGCGTACGACCGGGAGACGATTCTCGCCTGGCTCCGCGTGTTCTACCGGCGCTTCTTCGCGCAGCAGTTCAAGCGGAGCTGCCTGCCGGACGGTCCCAAGGTGGGCTCGGTCACGCTCTCGCCCCGAGGCGACTGGCGCATGCCGAGCGACGCCTCGGCCCGTATCTGGCTCGCCGAGATCGACCGCCTTGCATAGCCAAGGGCTTTATCTGGAGGAGATGACGTCATGGAGTTCTCGAAACGACTCGATCAATTTGGCGAGGAGGTCTTCGCCGCGCTCAACCAGAAGCGGCTCGCGCTCGAGGCGGCGGGCCGCACGATCTACAACCTGTCGGTGGGCACGCCCGACTTCGCACCGTACCCGCACGTGATGGAGGCTCTTGCCGATGCGGCGGCGGACCCGGCGGCGTGGAAGTACAGCCTGGGCGACCTGCCCGAGCTCAAGCAGGCCGTCTGCTCGTATTACGAGCGGCGCTTCGGCGTGGCGGGCATCACGCCTGCCATGGTGACATCGTGCGCGGGCACGCAGGAGGGGATGGGCCAGCTCGCGCTCACGCTCCTCGACCCCGGCGACACGGCGCTCGTGCCCGACCCGTGCTACCCCGTGTTCGCGGGCGGCGTGAAGATCGCGGGAGGGGAGTGCGTGTACTACCCGCTTTCAGCCGAGCACGACTTCCTGCCCTATGTGGCGGGCATCGACCCGGCGGCGGCGGACCGCGCGAAGTACCTCGTGGTATCGCTTCCCGCGAACCCGGTGGGGAGCGTGGGCACGTCGGAGGTCTATGACGAGGTCATCGCCTTCGCCCGCGCGCACGACCTCCTCGTTGTGCATGACAACGCCTACTCGGACATCGTCTTCGACGGCCCGCGCGGCGGGAGCTTCCTCGCGCACCCCGGCGCGCTCGACGTCGGCGTGGAGTTCTTCTCGCTCTCCAAGTCGTTCAACGTCACGGGCGCGCGCGTGAGCTTCCTGGTGGGGCGCCCCGATGTGGTCGCCGCCTTTGCCAAGCTCCGCGGGCAGACGGATTTCGGCATGTTCTACCCCATCCAGCGGGCAGCCATCGCGGCCCTCGAGGGGCCGCTCGACGAGGTCGAGCACCAGCGGCATCTCTATCAGGAGCGCCGCGACGCCCTCTGCGACGGCCTCGAGCGCATCGGGTGGGAGCGCCCCAACGCGCACGGCACCATGTTCGTGTGGGCCAAGCTCCCCGGCGGCCGCACCGACAGCCTTGCGTTCTCCGAGGAGCTCATGGAGCGCGCGGGCGTGGTGGTGACGCCCGGGGCGAGCTTTGGGCCGCACGGCGAGGGCTATGTGCGCATGGCGCTCGTGCTGCCTCCTGAGGGCCTTGCGGCCGCGGTGTCCGCCATCGAGCGCGCGGGCATCCGCTAGGCCGCCCGCACCCGGGGCGGGACACCCGCCCGTGAGGCCCCGTCCCGCCAGAGCGCCCGCCGTCTGCGGGACGGGCGGGCTACGTCGGGGGCGGTTGGGGTAAGAACCAGTACACTAGGGATATGTCGCGCCGGCGCGGTGCCGGCAGCCAAAAGGAGGTCAACATGATCAACGATCGTAAAGTCGCCGTCGTGGGGTGCGGGTTCGTCGGCTCCTCGTCCGCGTTCGCGCTCATGCAGAGCGGCCTGTTCTCCGAGATGGTCCTCATCGACGTCGATAAGAACCGCGCCGAGGGCGAGGCGCTCGACATCGCGCACGGCGTTCCGTTTGCGAGCCCGATGAAGATCTACGCGGGCGATTACTCCGACGTGTCGGACGCCGCCATCATCGTCGTCACCGCCGGCGCCGCGCAGAAGCCCGGCGAGACCCGCCTCGACCTCGTCAACAAGAACGTCTCCATCTTCAAGACCATCATCCCCGAGATTCGCAAGAGCGGCTTTGCCGGCGTGCTCCTCATCGTCTCCAACCCCGTCGACGTGCTCACCTACGCCGCCATCCGCATGTCCGGCCTTCCCGAGGGCCAGGTCATCGGTTCCGGTACCGTGCTCGATACGGCGCGCCTCAAGTACATGCTCGGCGCGCACGTGGACGTCGACCCGCGCGACGTGCACGCCTACGTCATGGGCGAGCACGGCGACTCCGAGTTCGTCGCCTGGTCGAGCGCCATGGTCGCCGGTGTGCCGCTCTCCACGTTCTGCGAGCTCCACGGCCACCTCAACCATCGCGAGGCCGAGGAGCGCATCGCCGAGGACGTCAAGAACAGCGCCTACCGCATCATCGAGAAGAAGCGCGCGACCTACTACGGCATCGCCATGAGCGTGAAGCGCATCTGCACCGCCATCATGCGGGATGAGGGGTGCGTCCTGCCCGTCTCGAGCCTCATGGTGGGCGAGTACGGCCTGTCGGACCTCTGCATCTCGCTGCCGACGGTCGTGGGGCGCGACGGCGTGGTCTGCCGCGTACCCGTGTCGCTCAACGACGCCGAGATGGCGCAGCTCAAGGGCTCTGCCGATGCCCTCAAGGCCATCATCGACCAAGTCGATTTCGAGGCCTAGGTGCCGTCTCGCGAGGCGGGGCGCCCGGCGCGTCCCCCTCTGATACCGCCCGCGCAGGCGCCGGGCGGCAAGCACGCGTCCGGCGCGGGGGGTGCCTCCGTGCCGGACGCGGCCGCTCAAGAGGGGAACTTCGTCACGTACGCCCAGACGCAACTCGATACGCTCGGCGAGCGGCCTCTCTGCGCGGTCGATAGCCTCGTGCTCTCGTGGCTCGCGTACTTCCGCCTGCCGGAGGGCGACCCGGCCTACGCCGGCTTCGCCACCTGGGAGGGGCTGCCCGTGCGCGACCTGCTGCGCGCGGAGGATTTCGGTGCGCTGTTTGGCGACAGCTGGGACCCCGAGGGCAGCCGCGACCTGTTGTTCGCCGTCTGCTCGAGCCCGCGTTTTCGCGACATGCGGGTCGCGGGGTACCGGACGAGCTTCTCGGAGGTCGCCGAGGAGCAGTTCGCCGCCGTCACGTTCCGCCTGCCGGACGGTTCTGTCTACGTGGCCTTCCGGGGGACGGACTCCACGCTCGTGGGGTGGAGGGAAGACTTCAACATGGCCTTCCAGAGCCCCGTGCCGGCTCAGACCTCGGCAGCCGCCTACCTCGCCGAGGCGGCGCGCCGCTTGGAGGGCCCCCTGTACGTGGGCGGTCATTCCAAGGGCGGCAACCTCGCCGTCTACGCCGCCATCATGTGCCCGCACGCGCTGCAGGACCGTATCGTGCAGGCCTTCTCGCACGACGGCCCCGGCTTCAACGAGAACTTCCTGCGCGGCAAGGGCTTCGCCCGCATGCGCGACCGCATCGACAAGACGCTGCCCCGGTCGTCCATTTTCGGCATGATCTTCGAGGACCAGGAGGATTACGCCATCGTCGACAGCACGAGCTTCTCGCTTCTGCAGCACAACCCGTTCTCCTGGGTGGTGGAGGGCGACGACTTCAAGCGGGTCGAGCGCATCTCGGCGGGCGCGCGCTACCTCGATACGACGCTCGCCGCCTGGATGGCGCGCATCACGCCCGAGGAGCGCGGCGAGGTGATCGACACCATCTTCTCCATCTTCGGCGCGACGGACGCGACCTACTTCGCCGACATCCGTGACAACTGGCAGGAGAGCGTGCCCAAGATGCTCGCCGCGGCGGGCTCCGTGCCGCCGGAGACGCGCGACCTCATCAAGCGCGTCATCGGGGCGCTGGTGCGCGCGGCGACGGTGGGCAAGGTCGCCGGCGCGGCGAGCCGGGCGGCGGGCGCCGCAGAGCACTTCTTCGAGGCGGCGTCGCAGGCGGCGAGCGAGCTCTCGCAGCAGATACCCGGCCCCGGCAGGACCGAGGGGCCCTCCGAGGAGGCGCAAGCCTTAGCATCCCGCGGCGACGCGTCCCGGCGCGCCCTCGTGCACGACCCAACCGTTCCCTTCGACGAGGCGGCCCTCCATCGCCTCGAGCGCTTGGCGGAACTCTATCGCAAAGACTGACGGCGCCGCGGGCGACCGCGTATACTAGGTTGCCGTTGCATCGCCGCGCGCGGCCCTCTCCGCCGCCCGCCCCTCCGCCCCCGACCATGGCAAAGGACCCGTATATGCAGATCAACCATGCCATCCTGCACGTGCTCGACTTCGACTCCTCCGTGAACGTGTTCTCTGAGCGCGAGCTCGCCCTCGACACCCGCGCCGTGCGCTCGTTTGTGACCAAGCACCTCGCGCGCGCCCGCTCCGCCGCCGACAACCGCCGCGGCGCGTTCGCGCCCGATAGCGCCTTCGCCGGCGAGCTCAAGGGTTATTTCTTTGGCGAGCGCGACTTCCTCGACCTGTCGCAGCAGGTGGCGGAGTTTCTCGCCGGAGAGCTCTCGCGCGCCGAGAAGCTTGAGTCGACCGACGTGCTCGTGGCGGATTTCGATGATGACGACGACGTCCGGTGGTTCGCCGTCCTTCTGCTGACGAGCCGCATGGCCTTCATGCACGAGGTCGAGAACGGGGGAGGAGCGCCCGCCTGCGACATCGCGCGCCACTACGCCATCCTGCCCGCCCCGTCGCAGAAGCTCACCTCCTATGCGCTCGTGCGCGCGAGCTCGCTCGAGGTGTTCTACCAAGACAAGGTGCGCACCATTGCCGGCGCCGAGCGCATGCTCATTCCCGAAGGGCTCCTCCAGTGCAGCGAGGGGGTCTCGAGCAAGCAGGTCATCGACACCGTGGCGCGCGTGGTGGCCGAGGTGGCGGAGGAGCATGGCGCCAACACGGCGACGGCGCTCGCTGCGGCGAAGGCCGCTATGGTGGAGGCGGTCGAGGCCGACGAGGAGCTGCCACCCTGGGATGTGGTGGATGAGGCGTTTGAGGACGAGCCGGTGCTCCGCGACGCCGTCAAGCAGGCGCTTCGCGAGGAGCAGGTGCCCGAGCGCGTGCCGGTGGAGCGCGCGCAGGTCGAGCGCGCTGCCGTGCGCAACGTCAAGATCCGCACGGACACGGGGATCGAGATCACGATTCCGGCCGAGATGGCGAATAACGCCGAGTACGTGAATTTCGTCAACGAGCCCAACGGTCTCATCTCCATCGAGCTCAAGAACATCGGGAGCATCCAGAACCGGTAAGGTCCGGACAGGCTCGGGCGGCTGCGGGGTGCGGACGGCCTGCATGCCCCTTGGAGCCCTGGGGAGGGGATGGGCCGCCGGCTGCGCGCGGTCCTACAAAAGACGGCGCCCCGGCCTGTGCGTTGCCAGGTCGGGGCGCCTCGTCGACGCATCGCGGTGCGCCGGCTGTTCTGGTCGAGCGGGTGTCTCGCACGTCGAGCTGTCTTCGGTACCGGCTGGCGGCACCGCCGGCAGGCAGGTTACAGCTGGCGGAGACCCTCTTCGAGACCCGTCTTGCTGTCCGTCTTCTCGTCGCGCTCCTTGATGACGCGCGCGGGCACGCCGGCGACGACCATGCCGTCCGGCACGTCCTCGGTCACCACGGCACCGGCGGCGACGACGGCGTGCGCACCCACGTGCACGCCCTCGAGCACCACGGCGTTGGCGCCGATCATGACGTCGTCCTCGATGATCACGGGCGTGGCGCTCGCGGGCTCCACCACGCCGGCGAGCACGGTGCCGGCGCCGATGTGGCACCGCTTGCCCACCGTGGCGCGGCCGCCCAGCACGGCGCCCATGTCGATCATGGTGCCCTCGCCGATGACGGCGCCGATGTTCACGATGGCGCCCATCATGATGACGGCGTTATCGCCGATCTCCACCTGGTCGCGGATGATGGCGCCGGGCTCGATGCGGGCGTTGACGCCCTTCAGGTCGAGCAGCGGCACGGCGGAGTTGCGGCAGTCGTTCTCGATCTCGACGCTCTTGATCTTCTTCTTGTTGCGCGCAAGCACGGGCTCGAGATCCGCCCAGTTTCCATAGACGAGACGGCACTTGCGGCCGCCGTAGACGCGCACGGGGTCCTGGGCGCCCTCGCCCGCTCCCGCGGCCCAGTCGATGGTGGCGCCGCGCTTCTCGCGGACGGTGAGCTTGACGGGCGTCTTCTTGGGGGCGCTCGCAATGAAGTCGATGATCTCCTGTGCGTTCATGGGTGAGGTCTCCTAACCGAACATGATCTGGTCGAACGTGTAGAACCCGGGGTCGCGGCCAATGAGCTTCTGCGCGGCGGCAAGTGCGCCGTGGACAAAGATCTCGCGGCTCTCGGCGCGGTGCGTGAGGGTGAGCTCCTCGCTGGGGCCGAAGAAGTGCACCTCGTGCACGCCCGCGACGGTGCCGCCGCGCAGCGCATGCACTCCCACCTCGCGGGCATCGCGTGCGCCGCACATGCCGTAGCGCCCGTATACGGGGGCGTATGCGCCGTCGCCTGCGGCCTCGTGGGCGCCCACGACCTCGTCGAGGAGCATCTTGGCGGTGCCGGAGGGGGCGTCGGCCTTCTGGTTGTGGTGCGTCTCCACGATCTCGACGTCAAAGGCGGGAAGCTCGCGCGTTGCCTGCGCGACGAGGTGACGGAGCGCCGCCACGCCGAGGGAGTAGTTGCCGGACCAGAGCACGGGCGCACCCTCGCCCAGCGCGCGCAGCTCGGCCATCTGCGCCTCGCTATAGCCCGTGGTGCCCGAGACGAGGGCGCAGCCGCAGCGGCGCACGTAGGCGGCGACAGCCTCAAACGTCGCGACGTTGGAGAAGTCGATGAGGGCGTCGGCGGCAGGGGCGCCCTCGAGCTCCGTCAGGTCGAAGCCGATCTGCGCTACGACCTCGAAGACGGGCGAGCCGGCCTCGTCGCGCGCCGCCTCGGCGAGACGGCGGATGAGCGAGCCCATGCGGCCCGCCCCCATGATGACGATCTTATGCAAGGATGCCAGCTCCCTTCATGGCCTCGACCAGCTGGGCGCGCGTGCCCTCGGCCATGGGGCAGAGCGGCAGGCGGTAGTTGCGCCCGATCATACCCATCTGCGCCAGGGCCTCCTTGACGGGGATGGGGTTCACTTCGCTAAAGAGCGCGTGCACGAGCGGCAGGCCCGCGATCTGGATGGCGCGGGCGCGCGCGACGTCGCCGTCCGCAAAGGCGCGCACCATGTCGTGCACGAGCGCGGGCTGGACGTTCGCCCAGACCGAGATGACGCCCGAGGCGCCGAGGCTCATGAGCGGCACGACCATGTCGTCGTTGCCCGAGAACATCTTGAAGTCGGGACCGAGGATGTGGGCGATATCCGCCGCGTAGGCGATGGAGCCCGAGGCCTCCTTGATAGCCATGACGTTCTCGTGCGCGGCCAGGCGCTCGACGTTTCTCACGCTGATGGAGCAGCCCGTGCGCCCGGGGATGTTGTAGAGGATGCACGGCACGTCGACGGCGTCGGCCACCGTGGCGAGGTGGCGGTAGATGCCCTCCTCGCTGGCCTTGTTGTAGTAGGGCGTGATGATGAGGAGGCCGTCGGCGCCGAGCCGCTGGTAGGAGAGCGACTTCGCGAGCATCGTCTGGGTGGAGTTGGAGCCCGAGCCCGCGATGACGGGTATGCGGCCGCCCACGCGCTCCACCACAAAGGCGCAGACGGCGTCGTCCTCCGCGTCGGTCATCGTCGAGCTCTCGCCCGTGGTGCCGAGGGTGAGGATGGCGTCGGTGCCGGCCTCGAGGTGGAAGTCCACCAAGCGGCCGAGCGCCTCGAAGTCGACGTCGCCGTCGGCGGTGAACGGCGTCACGAGTGCGACGATCGAGCCCTCCAGGTTGCGGATGTCCATAGGGTTACTCCTTTCCGTCTGTCGGCGCGCCCGTGGTGCGGTGCCGCGCGGCGCAGGCGATCACGGCGCGGCCGTCTGCGGTCGCGTCCAGGGTTGCGAGGTAGTCGAGCGGCGTTTCCGCCCGGCGTATGAGCTCGCTCGTGCCGTCGGTGTGGAGGAGCACCTCGGCCGAGCGCAGGCGCGCGTTGTAGTTGTAGCCCATGGAGTGGCCGTGGGCGCCGGTGTCGTGGATGACGATGAGGTCGCCGATGGCTGCCTCGGGCAGGTGCCGGTCGATGGCGAACTTGTCGTTGTTCTCGCACAGGCCGCCCGTCACGTCGTAGACGCGCGTCGCGGGCGCGTGCGTCTTGTCCGGCCCGCCCGCTTGGCCCACCACAGTCACATGGTGGTAGGCGCCGTACATGGCGGGACGCATGAGGTCGGCCGCGCAGGCGTCGACGCCGAGGTAGTCCTTGTAGATGCGCTTCTCGTGCAGCACGCGCGTGACGAGGCAGCCGTACGGCCCCGTCACAAAGCGGCCCATCTCGGTGAAGATGGCGACATCGCCCATGCCCGCCGGCACGAGGATGTCCTCGTATGCCCGGCGCACGCCCGCGCCGATCGCGCGGATGTCGTTGCCCGTCTGGCCGGGTTCGTAGGGGATGCCCACCCCGCCCGAGAGGTTGACGAAGGCGACGTGCGCCCCCGTCTCGCGCTCGAGGCGCACCGCGAGGTCGAAGAGGATGCGCGCGAGCGCGGGGTAGTAGTCGTTCGTGACCGTGTTGGAGGCGAGAAACGCATGGATGCCGAAGTGCTCGGCGCCGCGCGCCCTGAGCATCCGGAACGCCTCGAAGAGCTGCTCCTCGGTCATGCCGTACTTGGAGTCGCCCGGGTTGTCCATGATGCCGTTGGCGAGGCGGAAGAGACCGCCCGGGTTGAAGCGGCAGCTCACGGTCTGGGGGATGGGCCCCGCGACCTCCTCGAAAAACGGGATATGCGAGATGTCGTCGAAGTTGACGATGGCGCCGAGCTCGCGTGCGAGGCGAAAGTCGGCGGCGGGGGTGTCGTTGGAGGAGAACATGATTCCCGGGCCCGTCACGCCCACGCCCTCGGCGATCATGAGCTCGGTTGCGCTCGAGCAGTCGAGCCCGCAGCCGAGGCCGGTGAGTATTTTGATGAGGGTGGGGTTGGGGTTCGCCTTTACCGCGAAGTACTCCTTAAAGCCCGGGTTCCAGCTGAAGGCCTCGTGGATCGCCTCGACGTTGGCGCGGATACCCGCCTCGTCGTACAGATGGAAGGGGGTGGGGTAGCGCTCGGCCAGGGCGACGAGTTGGTCTTTGGTCACAAACGGCTGCTTGGCCGTATAGGCGGCGGTGGCCGCGTCGATGGTGCACTCAGACATGCGAGCTCCTTCTCGAGTAGCGCTCCTGCAGATGGCAGACAGTCCCGCGGGTGTTCCCCGCGGGCCCACCCGGTGCCCGCGCCCGGGCGCCCGAGTTCGGCGGGGTCGCCTCCCCGCGGGGTCGCTGCCTGCCGGCTCGCCCGCGATTCATCTCGCCCGCTCCTCTATCGAGTTTAGCCACTGTAGCACACCGTGTCGCGCGCGCTCAAGCGGCAGGCGCGTCCGCACCGGCATGTTTCCGCAGGATTTCCCCGTCCGACGCCGTACAATGGGGGACCGTAGAGCCTCATGTTCCGTTTGAGCGGCACGACGGAGCCGTGCCCGTATCCGAGGAGAGCCCCATGTCCCCGAAATCCGTGTTCCTGCCGCCCTCATTTCCGCAGGGCGCCCTAGACGAGGTCACGCGCTACCGGCGCGACCTTCACCGCATCCCCGAGCTGGACGATGACCTGCCCCGGACCATCTCCTATATAAAGGGCGTGCTCGGCGCGCTCTCGTGCACGGTCACCGAGCCCTGGCCCAGCGCCGTCGCCGCCTACTTCGACCTGGGGCGCGCGACGACGGTGGCCATCCGCGCGGACATGGACGCGCTGCCCGTCACCGAGGCGACCGGCCTGCCGTTTGCGAGCACCCATGCGGGCTGCATGCACGCCTGCGGGCACGACGGCCACATGGCCATGGCGCTCGCGGCGGCGACGTGGGTCGACCGCGTCATCGCCGGCGCGGAACCCGGCTGCCCGTCCGATTGCCTGCCCAGAAACGTCCTCTTTATCTTCCAACCCGCGGAGGAGACGACGGGCGGCGCCAAGCGCGTGTGCGAGAGCGGCGTCTTCGAGCGCACGGCGACCGAGCGCATCTTCGGCTTCCACCTCTGGCCCGATCTGCCCGCCGGCACGGTCGCATCCCGCCCCGGCGCGCTCCTCGCGCGCTCGAGCGAGACCACGCTCGCGTTCCACGGGGTGTCCAGCCACATCGCGAAATGGCGCGAGGGGCGCGACGCGCTCGGCGCGGCGGCGCGCTTCGTGGTGGGGTCCAAGTGGCTTGCCAACCGGCTCGCGCAGGACGAGCCCATGACGGTGCGTTTCGGGCGCCTCGAGGCGGGGACGGTGCGCAACGCCGTGGCGGCCGAGGCGCGGGTCGAGGGGAGCCTGCGCGTGTTCTCCGATGCGATGTTCGACCGGGCACGCGCCGAGCTGCGCGCGCTCGCCCAAACGGCGGCGGAAGAGGAGGGCGTGACCTTCGACCTGACGTTTTCGGAGGGGTATCCGCCCGTCGTCAACGATGAGGCGCTGTACGCGCAGGTCGCGCACGCCCTACCCGACCTCGGGTGTGTCCCCGAGCCGTTGCTCATCGCTGAGGACTTCGCGTTTTACCAGCGCCATCTGCCGGGGGTGTTCCTGCTTCTCGGCACGGGCACGGGCATCCCGCTCCATGCGGACACGTTCACGTTCGACGAGTCGGTGCTGCTCGCCGGCGTCGCCGTTTACCAGCGCCTCCTCCAGACGGCATAGAGCGCATGGAGCGCTCCTCCCGCCATGGAGGGAGAAGCGAAAGGGAGGGATAATCCTCTCCAGATAGGGGGTTAGTAATTCTAGTGCCTACTTTAGGGCGGGTATCGCGAGTAGCCACGAAATGACACGGCCTCTTTACCTGCTCTTTTCTTGATACGTCGCATCCGGTGTACTTTGGCAGGGTGCGCTAAACTAGGCACTAGAATAAATGACCCCCCGTTTCGCCCGGTACGGGAGGGCGAAACGGGCTGCAGCGGATGGGGTCCCCTGGTTTCAGGTTGCGGCCCCCCTGGGGTGCGGCGTTGCGTACGACTCCTATACCTAGCAGGGAGAATGCCGTCGCGCTGTCCGCTGCGGCCCGCGTTGCCGTCGTGCCTTCGCCTCGTGGATTTGCCTTTCTGCGGGAGATAGCGCCCTGCGGCGCCCGCGCCCTCCAATTGCGCGTATCATAGGCTCGTTTGCAGGTATCGATGCGCCCCGGCGCGTCGAGCCGCGTATGAAGAAGGGGACGGAGGCAAAAGGCCATGGTCATGAAGCTCGCGGCGTTCGTCATCTCGGGCATCTACCGTCTGTTTGCGCTCTTTCCCCAGCGCAAGAAGATCGCGCTGCTCTCGCGTCAGTCGGCGCGGCCCTTCGATTTCGAGCTGCTCGAGCCGGCGCTCGCCAAGGCGTTCCCCGGCTACCAGATCGTATGGTGCTGCGTCGCGCACGGCGGCGAGATGACCGTAACGCTCATGCTCAAGCAGCTCTGGCACGTCGCCACGGCAACGATCTGCCTGGTCGACGGCTATGTACCTGCCGTTTCCATCCCTAAGGGGCCGCGGCGCAGCTCGTGCATCCAGCTCTGGCATGCGCTCGGCGCCGTCAAGAAGTTCGGCTTCCAGTCGCTCCACACCGCCGCGGGCCGCTCGCCCGAGGCGGCGCGCGCCTTCTCCATGCACGCGGGCTACGACTGCATCGTGGCGGGCTTCACGGGGGCGGTCCCGGCATTTGCCGAGGCGTTCGGCTACGGCGAGGATGCCTTTCGCGCCATCGGCCTGCCGCGCTGCGACTACCTCCTGCGCGCCCCGTACGCTGACGAGCGCGCTGCTCGGAGCGCGCGCCTGGCAGCGAGAATCGCGGCGCTGCCGGCGCCGGCAGCCGATGCGGCCCCGACGGGGGAGGGCGCCGGCGCCGCGGAGCGCCCCGTGGTGCTCTACGCGCCGACGTTTCGCAAGAACAACGCCAACGCCGCCTGGCTGGCCGACGCCGTGTGCGCGCTCGATGCGGCACTGCCCGCCTCCGCCGTGCTCGCCGTATCGGCCCATCCGCTCGACGTGGAGCACCTCGAGGGCCGCGCGCTCACCGACCGCGTGCTCGTGGTGCACGACACGGCCACCATCGACGCCCTCGCTGTAGCGGACTACGTGGTGACCGACTACTCTGCCGTGGCCTTCGAGGCCCTGCTCGCCTCCAAGAAGACCTACTTCTACGTGCCGGATATCGAGGAATACCGCATCTCGCCCGGCCTAAACGTCGACCCGCTGATCGATGCGCCGACTATCTCGACCGCCGACGCGGCCGATCTTGCTGCCCGCATCGCGGACGATATCCGGACGGGCTCGTACGACGCGGCGGGCGCCACGGCGTTCGCGCGCTCCTACGGTATCGAGCCCGACCCGACCTACTGCGCCGTCGACGCCATCGTCGCGGTCATCCGTACCTACATCGAGAAATAGAGGACCGCCATGGCCGAGCTGACGACAATAGGGACGATCGCCGGGGGCGAGCGCGCCTCCGCCTCCGCGCTCGCACCGGCGGGGGCTTCCCTCGAGGGGCCGCGCGTCCTCATCGAGCAGACGCCCGGTTTTGCGGCGGCGCACCCGCATGTGGGCGTGCGCCGCGTCCTCACCTACGGCACGTTCGACCTTCTGC
>DVMF01000010.1 GCA_018715125.1 Candidatus Coprousia avicola
GCGCACAGCGTCCTCGGTCGCCGCGGCGATGCGCTCGGCGTCTTCGGCGAGCGGCGCGCCGGTCGAGGTGACGGCAAACGGCACGACCACGAGGTTCGCCGGCGGCAGCTTGGTGAGCGACGTCTTGGAGAGCACCGAGTTGGGGATGATAACGGTCTGCCCGCTCGCGTTCTCGATGGTGGTGTGCCGAAGGCCCACGTCGGTCACCACGCCCTGGTCCGAGCCGACGCGGATGTGATCGCCCGGCACCACCACGCGCATGAGGGTGAGCTGGAGCCCGCCGATGAGGTTGGAGAGCGTGTCCTGAAAACCGAGGGAGATGGCGATGCCGCCGACGCCGAGCGCGGTGATGACGGTGCTGACGTCGACGTTGAAGCAGGTATCGAGGATGATGCTCCCGCCGATGAGCCAGATGGTGCCGCGCGCGATGTTCACGATGATCGACGAGGCCGGCAGGGGGTTCTCGTCGCTGTGCAGGGCGCGCCTAAGCACGTGCGCGCAGGTGCGCGAGCAGGCGATGGTGGCGACGAGGATGATGAAAAACCACGCGGCGAGGCGCATCCATCCTGCGGGGAGGATCGCGAAGAGCTGGTTCATAAACGCTTCCATGGGCAACCTATCGTAGCTTTGGTGTCTGCTGCCCATGGTATACCCGCGCTTGGCGCCGCGCAAAAGCGCCGTCTGGATGTGTAATGCGTGGCACCGTAGCGGGCGCGCGCGTATACTTTCGTCCATATGACGCAAGGGAAGGGGTACGCATGGCACGGGAGCGCACGGTGATAACGACGCCGACGGGCAAGACGTTTACCGTGGGAGAGCCCCTGGTGGAGACGCCTGCGCCGGAGCCCTCGCTCGGGGCGGATGCGACCGGCGTGGTGTTTGAGGGCGGCGGCATGCGCGGGCTGTTTACCGCGGGCGTCATCGACGTGTGGATGGAGCGGGGCATCACCGCGACGGCTGCCGTGGGCGTGTCGGCGGGCGCCACGTTTGGCTGCAACTTCAAGTCGCTGCAGATCGGTCGCCCGCGCCGTTATAACGAGCGGTTTTGCGCCGACCCGCGGTACGCGAGCATAAGGAACCTCCTCACCACCGGGGACCTGTACAGCCGCGACTTCGCCTACGGTGAGCTGCCCTGGGAGATCGATCCCTTTGATCTTGCGGCCTTTGAGCGCAACCCCATGCGCTTCTACACCGTCTCGACCGATCTGGTCACGGGCGGCGCCGTCTACCACGAGCTCACCGGTTCTGGTGCCGAGGTCATCGAGTGGATCCGCTCCTCGGCGTCCATCCCCGTGCTCGCGCGCCCCGTCGAGCTCGACGGCATGCGCCTGCTCGATGGCGGGGTGGCGGATTCCATTCCGCTCGACTGGATGCTCGCGCAGGGTCTCTCCAAGACGGTGGTCGTGCTCACGCAGCCCGCGGGGTACCGCAAAGAGCCCAATCGCCTGATGCCGCTTCTGCGCGCGTGGTTTTGCCGCTACCCGCGTTTTGTGGAAGCTCTCGCCAACCGGCACGAGCGCTACAACGCCACGCTCGACCGCATCGCCGAGCTCGAGCGGGAAGGCCGCATCTTTGTCGTGCGTCCCTCGGCTTCCATCAAGACCCCGGCGGTGGTGCGAGACCCGGCGCTGCTCGAGGAGATATATCAGCGCGGCCGTGCCGACGCCTTGGCGGCGCTTCCCGCGCTCGAGGCCTACCTCAGCGCCTGAGGTGCCGGGGCGTAGTTCGAGGAAAAACTATGCAGTTGCGAGCCGGTAACGATTAGGTACCGTAGGGTAGAGGTATCAGAACAACAACCCGATGTTGCCGGCGTTCCCAGGTGCTGGGGCCGGCGTGTGGTCGCTCGGCGCGTGCGTGCGCCGGGTACTGCGAACCACCTACCGCTCCCGCCTACCCGAGAGGACCCTATGCACGGTGACACCATTCTGCTCATGACGTTTGTGTTCGCGCTGGTCGCCGCCTTTGTCGGCGGGCTCGTCGCCCGCGCGCTCCGCCTTCCGCCCATCGTGGGCTATCTTTTGGGCGGCTTTGCCGTGGGCCCCTTCACCCCGGGCTTCATCGGCGACTCGCATGCGATGAGCCAGCTTTCCGAGATCGGCGTCATGTTCATGATGTTCGGCGTGGGCATGCACTTCTCGCTCAAGGACCTGCTGGCCGTCAAGGGCGTCGCCATCCCCGGCGCCGTGCTGCAGATCGCTTTGGGTACGCTCGCAGGCACGGGGCTGGCGCTCGCGCTCGGCTGGTCAATCGAGGCGGGCGTCATGCTCGGCCTCTCGGTGAGCATCGCCTCGACCGTTGTCCTCATCCGCAATCTCACCGATGCCGGCCGATATCAGAGCACGGGCGGTCGCATCGCCACCGGTTGGCTGATCGTCGAGGACCTCGCGACCATCGTCATCCTTGTCATCCTGCCGGTCGTGTTTGGGCCGGGCGAGGTGGCGGGGCCCGCGCTCGCGCTTCAGATCGCCGAGGCGCTCGTGCTCACCGCGGTCTTCGTGGCGCTCATGCTCGTGGTGGGCACCCGCGCGCTGCCCTGGCTGCTCGTGCGCATCGCGCGCTTCTGCCCGCGTGAGCTGTTCCAGCTCGCGGTGGTGGTCGTCGCACTCGGCGTTGCCATGGCCGCATCGCTCGTGTTCAACGTCTCGGTGGCGCTCGGCGCGTTTCTGGCGGGCGTGGTGGTGAGCGGCTCGGCCCTCTCGCACCGCATCGCCGCGGAGGCCGTGCCCTTCCAGGACCTGTTCTCCATCATCTTCTTCGCGTCCGTGGGCATGATGGTCGACCCCTTCACGCTCGCCGCGCACCTGCCCGAGCTCCTCGCTATCGTCGCCCTCATCATGGTGGGCAAATGGCTCATCAACATGGTGCTCGGCGTCGTGCTCTCCGCGGGGCTCGGCACGACGCTCACCGTGGCGGCCGGCCTCTCGCAGATCGGCGAGTTCTCGTTCATCATCGGGCAGCTCGGTATGTCTCTCGGCGTGCTCTCGGCCGAGCAGTACAGCCTCATCCTGGGCGGCGCCGTCATCTCGATCGCCCTCAATTCGTTTGTATTCAAGACGGTGGACCCGCTCGAGCGTGCGCTCGGCGCGCACCCGCTGTTCCGGCGCCTGTACGACCGTCATGTGCGCACCGTGGCGAGCCCTGAGGCGGAGACGCTCAGCGACCATGTGGTCGTGGTGGGCTACGGGCACGCGGGCCGCTGCGTGGCCGATGTGCTCGCGCGCCTCTCGGTGCCGTGCCTGGTGGTGGAGCGCGACCTTACGGCCGCCGAGGAGGCGGAGGCGGCGGGGCTCTGCGTGCTGCAGGGGGATGCGGCCAACTCCACCATCTTGGAGCACGCGCACCTCGTACAGGCCCGTCTTATGGTCATCGCCGTCGGCGAGGAGACCTCGGCCGAGGTCATGGCGCATGAGGCGCGCGAGCTTGCACCGGGTCTTAAGATCGTGGCCCGCGCGGATTCCGACGAGGCGGTCTCCGAGCTCGTGGCGGCGGGTGCGGCCGATGTCGTGCGCCCCGAGCTCGAGGGTGGCATCGAGCTCATGCGCCATGCCCTCCTGCGTCTCGGGTACCGTCCCCAGCAGATCCAGGGCTACGCCAACGATCTGCGCGCCAGCGGCTACGAGGCTTTGGGCGACGGCGCGCAGCTGGGCCGCGTGCGGGCCATCGAGCGCTTCATGAGCGCGATGCGCGGGCTCGAGCTCGATTGGGTCGCGGTGGGCGAGGGCAGCTCGCTGGCGGGCAAGACCTTGGCCGAGAGCGACCTGCGCGCCCGCACCGGGGCGCAGGTGGTGGCGCGCCGCCGCGGGGACGACGTCGCCCTCGTGGTGGCGCCCGACGAACGGGTCGAGGTGGGCGACGTGCTCGGTCTGGTGGCCACGCCCGAGGGCATCGCCGCGGCGGAGCGCGAGCTCGCCCCGGGCGCCTAGCGTGCGCCCCGCGCAAGCGTGGGGCTTTCGTGCGCGCCTCTTAACGCGACCTTAATTTCCTTACGCGCAGGCAAGTGCTCCAGCACCTCTGGGCATAATGAGACCTCAGGGAAGGAGTGCCCGTGGATACTGCACATGCACCGCGCGTCCTCGTCGTAGACGACGAGCGCGCCATCACCGACCTCGTCGGCATCTATCTCAAAAACGAGGGCTACGAGGTGACGCTCGCCTACAACGGGGCGGACGCCGCCAGCGCCATTCTCATGCAGGATTTCGATCTGGCGATCCTCGATATCATGCTGCCGGATATCGATGGCTTCGAGCTTCTGCGCACCATTCGCGCCAACCACACCTATCCCGTCATCATGCTGACGGCGCGCGACGCCCAGTCCGACAAGATCGAAGGGCTGACGCTCGGCGCCGATGACTACGTGGTCAAGCCCTTCCGTCCGCTCGAGCTCGTGGCGCGCGTCAAGGCGCAGCTGAGGCGCTACACGAGTTACGGCACGCGCGATCAGGCGGAGGATGCCGAGGTCTCGGTCAACGGTCTCACCATCAACCGCGATGCGCGCCAGGTGACGGTGGACGAGAAGCCGGTCCGCACGACCCCGCTCGAATACGCCATCCTGCTCTACCTGGTCGAGCACCGCGGCAAGGTGGTGCCGGTGGAAGAGCTCTTCCGCGCGGTGTGGAACGAGGAGTTCATGGCGGGTTCCAACAACACCGTTATGGTGCACATCCGCCATCTACGCGAGAAGATCGGCGACGATGCCGCCAACCCGCGCTTCATCAGAAACATCTGGGGCGTGGGCTATACCATCGACGCATAAGCGCGTCTTTTGAGATCTGCTGCGGCGCAATACGGGGGTGGAGCGCATGGCGAAACAGCACAAGGGGGCGCACCGCGAGGCACATGCCCCCATCAATCCGCTCACGGGCGCGGCCCGTCCGGTCTCTGCGTCCGAGGGAGACGCCGCCGAGCCGGAGCCATCGTTTTGGGATGCCGACGAACCCGCCCGCGCCGTCCACGACGAGCCGGGTTTGGATGCGTCCATCCCCTTTATCAGCGACGAGGGGACTCCCGCGGCGCCCCGGCCCCTGCCTGAGCGCCTCGGCGCTCTTCTGGACAACCGGGCGTTTGCCATCTCGATGCTCTTTGTGCTGCTGATCGCCGTGGTGGGTCCGCAGCAGCTGTTGCTCTTTTTGCTGCTGCTCTTTGTGGGTTATCTTCTGATCGATCGGTTTCCGCCCGCGCGGCGCTGCGCCATCTTGGGCGGCGCCGCATGGCTTTTCACTCTCTTGGTGGGCACTATCGTCACCGGAAGCGTGACGGCCCCGCTTGTCTTTGGACTCGATCACCTCTTTATGTGGGGCGGCTTTTTGCTCGCTGTCGCCGTGTGCGGCGCCTACTTTGCCGGCCGCTCCATGTTCAGGCTCGGCTATGCGCGCGGTCAGGAGGAGGCCGACCACGTCATCGCCTCCCACCTCGTCGACCGCCTGATCGAGCACCGCAACAACTGGGAGGGCCTCGACGGCGACTACCTAGAGGTGGAGAGCGCCCTCAACCGCGTGCGCGAGCGCGAGCGCCGTGCCGAGCAGGCCCTGCGTGACGAGGCGCGCCGCAAAGACGACCTCGTCACCTACCTCGCCCACGACCTCAAGACGCCGCTCGCCAGCGTGGTGGGCTATCTCTCGCTTCTCGAGGAGGCACCCGACCTCCCGGTGGAGCAGCGCGCCCGCTTTACCGGCATCGCGCTCGAGAAGGCGCATCGCTTGGACGAGCTCATCGAGGAGTTCTTCGACATCACGCGCTTCGACTTTCACGATATCGTGCTCACGCGCGGCTACGTGGACCTGGCGCTTATGCTCGCGCAGGTGGCAGACGAGTTCTACCCCACGCTGTCCGCCCAGCACAAAGAGGCGGCGATCGACGTCCCCGGGGGTCTCACGGTCCTCATCGACGGCGACAAGATGGCCCGCGTCTTCAACAACGTGATGAAAAACGCCATCGCCTACAGCTACGAGCATTCCGTCATCCAGGTGCGGGCGCGCAGGCTCGCGGCGGAGGGGGATACCGAGGGGCCGGTCGAGATCCGCTTCGAGAACCAGGGCGACCCCATTCCCGCCCCCAAGCTCAAGGTGATCTTTGAGAAGTTCTACCGGCTGGATGCCGCGCGGGCCACCAACCGCGGCGGCGCGGGCCTGGGCCTTGCCATCGCGCGGGAGATCGTGAGCGCGCACGGGGGTACCATTACGTGTGAGTCGACGCCGGAGCATACGGTCTTCATCATCACGCTGCCCGCTTAAAAGGAGGTTCGCCTCGTGGCCAACCTATTTGAATACTTGGGATACGAGCTCGCCCCGTTTAGCGAGCGCGAGGTCAACGCCATCGATGCCGCCATCTTCTCGCAGGCATGCATGATCGACGGCGCGGGTATCGTGCCCGCCGCACCCAGGCGCCCCTCGGCGCTCTCGCGCCTGCGGGCCCTCGTGGCGCCGGGCAGCATGCGGAGCGCGTGCTTTGCCGATCTGGCGCGCGCCGAGCGCTTCGACACCATGTTTTTGGGCTTCGTGCCCGGCGACCTCAAGGAGATGCTGCTCCGGCTTGTGGCGAGCCCGCGGTATCGCGACGTGCGCCTCGTGGGGTACCAAGCGGTGTTTGACGAGACGACGCACACCCAGTTTGCGGCGACAACGTATGTGTGGCGCGACGCCTTCGCCTTTATCGCGTTTCGGGGAACAGACACGTCGCTCGTTGGCTGGCGCGAGAACTTCGATATGGCGTACAAGCCCGTGGTGCGCGCTCAGCGCCTCGCCAAGGCATATCTGGAGACGATGGCGGCGCATCTGGCGTGCCCACTCATGGTGGGCGGCCACTCCAAGGGCGGCAACCTGGCGCTCTTCGCGGCTCTCACGGCGGCGCCGCGCGTGCAGGAGCGCATCGCGCACGTGTGGGCGCTCGACGCCCCCGGCTTCAAGGCGGGGCGGTTCGGAGAAGAGGACTATCGGCCGCTCGAGGGGCGCATCACGCGCATCGTGCCCGACGATTCCATCGTGGGCATGCTGCTCGAGCACCACGGTCCCGAGCGCACGGTCGAGAGTTTTGCCACCGGTCTCGACGCGCATTCGGCGTTCTCGTGGGAGGTGGCGGGCGACGACTTTGTGGGGCGCGACCGTCCCAACGACGCCTCGCTGGGGCTGCGCGCCGTGGCGGCCGAATGGCTCGCCGGTATGGATGACGCCCGCAAGGAGCAGGTGATCGACGCCCTCTTTGCCGCCATCGCCGCGAGCGGAGTCCCCGATGCGCGGGCCGTCTTTGCCGGCGGTCCGGAGATCGGCCGCGCGGCTATGGAGGCGGTGCACGCGCTCGATGCCGACGAGCGGGACCTCATCACGCGCGAGCTCGGCAATCTGGCGGCCATCGTCGCCCGCCGCGTGGTGCAGGACGTGGCGGGCGCGCTCTTCGGGTGGCTCGGCTAACGGCACCGCCCCATCCCATGCCCAGCTCTCCTCCGTCCGGCGCGCGTTCGGCGCGGCCCCGCCCGGCATACGGGCCGCAGGCATGGCGTCCTGCCATCTTGTTAAGCCTGCGCCCGCAGAAAAGTCACGCTTGCGGTCAGGAGGCGCACCAGAATTGACCGCGAGCGTGACTTTTTAAAGAGGTGACGGGGCACGGCGCACGGCGGCCCGCCGTATCCGCGGTGGTCTTGCAGAGATACGGACAAAAGCGGCGGATTGTATGTCCGCGAGAGGGTGGGGAAATAAACGGCGGATTGTATGAAATCTGGGGCAAAGAGGGGCAGATTGTATCTTTCTATACAATCTGCCCGTTCTTTCTACCTCGCTGAGCTGGGCTTTCGTTGCGTCGTAATTGCGATATGCAATCTGCCTGTACAATCCGCGGGTTTTCTCCCTTCAGGGCGCGGTTATACCGTCCGCCCGACTCATCTGTCGCCTGGAACCTTCCCAAAACCAGCCGCCTGCCAGCTTCAGCATGCCGTACCCGTTATCGCTCCCGCACGCGTCCGTCGCGCACCTCCCAGGTGCGCGCGGTTGCCGCGGCGAGAAATGCCGGATCGTGGCTGACCAGCACGAGCGCTCCGGGAAAGGCCGCGAGCGCCTGCTCGAGCGCCTCGGTCGAATGCAGGTCGAGATGGTTGGTGGGCTCGTCCATCAAGATGAGGACGGGGCGATCGAGCATGCCGAGCGCGAGCATGAGCTTGCGGAGCTCGCCGGGGCTCACGCGCTCGCCGGCAAGTATGCGGTCGGGATCGGAGTTGAGCTGCGCCACGGTCGAGAGGACCCGTCCGCGCGCGGCGGCGTCGAGCGCGCGCACGCGGGCGAGCACCTCGGCGCGCACAGTGGGGGAGGGCTCTTGCGGGATGTCGAGCACGCGCAGGTCGGGCGCGAGCAGCCCGCGCAGGTGCGCCAAAAGCGTGCTTTTGCCGGCGCCGTTGGGGCCCACGATGCCGATGTGGTCGGTGTTGCCCACAAAGAGCGACGGTATGGCGAGGGTGCCCGCGCCGCAGGGAATGCGCGTCTCGGCGAGGTGCGCGAGCGTCTTGCGGGGGCTCGGCTCGGCGTCGAGCCAGAGGTCGCCGTCGTAGCGTTTTGCCACAAAGGCGGCGGCGACGCGCTTCTGCGCCGCCTCGGTGCGGGCGCCCATCTGCGCGGAGAGCCGCCCGCGCGCCCCGTCCTGCCCCGTGTAGACGGCGAGGTCGATCTTGGCCTTGGCCGACTTGTCCTTGGGATCGATGTGGCGCTTGCTGCGGCGCGCGCCGGCACGCGCCGCCTCGCGGGCGCGCCGGTCCTGCTCGGCGGCAAGGCGGGCGAGCTCGCTTTTTGCCGCCCGCCGCTCGGCGATGAGGGCCCCGCGCTCACGCGACTTTTCGGCATGCGCCTGCGTGTAGCCGCCGGGGCGCACCACCACGTCGCCGTTCTCAAAGGAGACGCAGCGCTCGGCGAGGGCGTCGAGCAGCTCGCGATCGTGGCTCACCACGATGCCGATGCCGCGAAACGACCCGAGTGCGCGGGCGAGCTCGATGCGTGCGTCATGGTCGAGGTGGTTGGTCGGCTCGTCGGCCACCAGCACGTCCGGTCTGCGCCACAGGGCCACGGCGATCTGCAGCTTCTTGCGCTCGCCGCATGAGAGCTCGTCGAATCGCCAGGCCATATCGTCCTCAAGGTGAAAGATGCGCCTCAGCTCGCGTGCCTCGCGGCCAAAGTCGAGGGCAAAGTCGGAAAGTCCCTCCGGCGGATCGTCGACCTCCTGGGTGCACAGTATCCCCATGAGAGCGGGGCTGACGGTGCCTCGGTCGGGTGCGAGGTCGCCCACGGCGATGCGGGCGAGAGTGGTCTTGCCGCAGCCGTTGTCGCCCAGCACCCCCGTCCATCCGGCCGGAAAGGCAACGGAAACGTCGTGGAGGATAGGCGCGGTGGCAGAAGGATAGGTGTAGGTCACCTGCGAGAGGGTGAGTTGCATGGGTTGTCTCCTCGGGTCAGGCAGCCGCCGAGCGCGTGCGCGGGGCGGCCCCGGCGGCACGTGCGGCGCCGAAAGCGTGCGGAACGTTTGCGAACGTTAGCGAATACGCACCCGAGAAACCCTCTCTCATCGTAGTGCCCGCGTGTCGCATACGCGGCTGTGCATAAGGCAGTATAGCGCACCGGCGCGCGCCTTACACTTCCCTAACATGTCTCTTTCAGCTGCATGAAGTCGAGCGCGTACCATCTGGTGAGCTATCACGTACGATGCGCGCAGACTCGGGTGCGCTAAACATTGGGAGGTACTGAGGTGGATACAGCTGATCAGAGCTGGGCGGCACAGGTAGAGGCGGCGCAGGCGCGCGAGATGGGGGCGCCGGATGCTGTTGCGCCCGCGTCCGAGCACCCGGTGCGTCTGGCCGTTCAGAACCTCGACCTCTACTACGGGGACTTCCACGCCCTGAAGAACGTCTCGATCGACATCCGCGACCGCGAGGTGACCTCGTTCATCGGCCCGTCCGGCTGCGGCAAGTCCACGCTGCTGCGCACGCTGAACCGCATGAACGACCTCGTCAAGGACTGCCGCATCGAAGGCAAGATCACGCTTGACGGCGAGGACATCTACCAGGACTACAACGTCACGCGCCTGCGCCAGCGCGTGGGCATGGTGTTCCAGCGCCCCAACCCGTTCCCCATGAGCATCTTCGATAACGTCGCCTACGGGCCGCGCGGCATGGGCATCAAGAGCAAAAGCGAGCTCGAGGGCATCGTCGAGGAGTCCCTGCGCCGCGCCGCCCTCTGGGACGAGGTCAAGGACAAGCTCAAGAGCTCGGGCATGGGCCTTTCGGGCGGCCAGCAGCAGCGCCTGTGCATCGCGCGCGCCATCGCCGTCCAGCCCGAGGTGCTGCTCATGGACGAGCCGACCTCTGCCCTCGACCCCATCTCGACGCAGATGGTCGAGCAGCTGGCGCTCGAGCTCAAGGAGCATTACACGCTCGTCGTGGTGACCCACAACATGCAGCAGGCGTCGCGCATCTCCGATTCGGTGGCGTTCTTCCTGCTCGGCGAGCTCGTGGAGCACGCGCCCACCCAGCAGCTCTTCGCGACGCCCCAGGATCAGCGCACGGCCGACTACCTCACCGGACGCTTTGGCTGATACGGTGTAAGATGGAGCCGGTGCGGTGCGCGCGGGCGCGCCGTCAGTGGTTGTAGAGTAAGGGTGACGCATGATCTATTACGTTGAGGACGACGATAACATCCGCGGTCTCACGCTCTATGCGCTGCATCAGCAGGGTATCGAGGCGGAGGGATTTGCCTCCGACAGCGAGTTCAAGGCGGCGGTTGCCCGGCGCGTTCCCGACGCCGTCCTGCTCGACATCATGCTGCCCGACACCGACGGGCTCGAGATCTTGCGCCGCCTGCGCGCCGACCAAGAGACGGCGACGGTGCCCATCATGATGCTCACCGCCAAGGACACCGAGCTCGACAAGGTGGTCGCACTCGACGGCGGTGCGGACGACTACCTCACCAAGCCCTTCTCGCTCATGGAGCTCACGAGCCGTTGCCGCGCGCTTCTGCGCCGCGGGGGCATGACCAAGAAGGTCTCCGACGTGCTCTCCTCGGGCGGCATCGTGCTCTCGCCGAGCCACCGCGAGGTGCGCGTCGACGGCGAGGAGGTCAAGCTGACGCTCCGCGAGTTCGACCTGCTCGAGTACCTCATGCGCAAGCCCGGTGTCGTCTTTAGCCGCGAGGCGCTCCTCCAGAGCGTCTGGGGCTGGGACTTCGACGGCGGTTCGCGCACGGTGGACGTGCACGTGCAGACGCTGCGCCAGAAGCTCGGCGACCACGCGAGCTGCATCGAGACGGTGCGCGGCGTCGGCTACCGGTTTGCCGACCGCACCGAGTAGCACCGGCCTCCTCCCGGCTGATCGTCCATGAGCCCGTTTGGATCGAAACACACCCTGTCGCGCCGCGTCTTCGGCACGGTCTTTACCGTGGCGTTTGCCGCCATCGCCGTCTTCACGGTGGTGGGGTCGGCGTTTCTGCAGTCTAATCTGGCGGCGGTGACGCGCAGCGAGCTGCACGACGAGGCGGAGATCGTGGCGGCGGCGCTCGATAGCACCACCAATGACATCGCCGTGCTGCAGCGCGTCGAGATCGAGAACACGCGCCTCACCCTTATTGCAGAGGACGGCACCGTCATCTACGACAATCAGGAGCCGGCGGCGACCATGGAGAACCACGGGCAGCGCCCCGAGGTGCTCCAGGCGCGCGAGACGGGGCACGGTTCAGACGAGCGCGACTCCACCACTATCGGCGAGGTCATGCTCTACGAGGCGGTGCTGCTCGATAACGGGCAGGTTATCCGCATCGCGCAGGCGCAGGCGGGGGTGCTCTCCATCCTGCTTTCGTTTGTGGGGCCGCTCCTCATCATCGCCGCGATGGTGATCGTCGTCTCGTTCTTCGCGGCGCGCCGCGAGTCCCGCGCCATCATCGCGCCTCTGCTCGACGTCGACCTCGACCATCCCAAGCGCGACATGGAGGGCGCCTACGCCGAGATGGTGCCCATGCTCGAGCGCATCGAGAGCCAGCGCCAGGAGCTCAAGCAGCAGGTGCGCGTGCTCGCCGACAACGATCGCATGCGGCGCGAGTTCACGGCAAACATCACCCACGAGCTCAAGACGCCGCTTACGGCGATCTCGGGCTACGCGGAGCTCATCTCGTCGGACATGGTGGTCGACGAGGCCGATGTGAAGGACTTTGCGAGCCGCATCTACCGTGAGGCGGGGCGTCTCACGGCCCTTGTGAACGACATCCTCACCCTCTCGAACCTCGACGAGGCGGAGCGGTCGGAATCTGATGAGGCGGCGGGCGTGCTCGGTTCGACGGAACCCATCGACCTGCCGCGCATGCTCGAGACCGTGCAGCAGCGTCTGGAGCACGTGGCGCACAAAGCCGAGGTCTCCCTTTTCTTGGACGAGCACCCCGCCATGGTCATCGGCGTGCCGCGCCTGCTCGACGAGCTCGCCTACAACCTCGCCTCAAACGCCATCCGCTACAACCGCCCCGGCGGTTCGGTGGTGCTCGCCTGCGGTATCGACGATGACGGCAGGCCGTTTATCCGCGTGGAGGATACGGGTATCGGTATCGCGCGCGAGGAGCAGGCAAAGATTTTCGAGCGTTTCTACCGGGTGGACAAGAGCCGCTCCAAGGCTCGCGGCGGCACGGGGCTCGGCTTGGCGATCGTCAAGCACGCGGCGGCGTTCCACGGGGCGACGATCTCGCTCGACAGTGAGCCGGATTGCGGCACGCGCATCGTCGTGACCTTCCCGATGCAGGTGCTGCTCGAGGACGCGCTGACGGGTTGACAGTTTTCCCAGGGTATTTTGTCATGCCTGGCATGACCAAATATTCTGGGGAAACTGTCAACCCTCTAACCTATGAGGTGTCTTTTTACCGTCCGCGGGTTTGTGCGCTCGACTGAGCTGGTGTTGGGGTATCATTCCAAACAGTTAACGGTATTAGCTATTACACCGGAGGTGTTCAGGTTGACGTGCCGAGCCTCCGGTGGTGAACGACAGCGGTGATAGATGGATTACGAGGAGGCCGCCCGTCGGCTCATAGTGTACTCGCAGGGGCTCGCCAAGGGCTCGCTGGGTACGGCGCGCTCTCTCGCGGTGGGGGAGGCGCCCGTGTTGCAGTACCTCGCCGACCAGGGCACCGAGATGAACCCCTCCGTGCTGGCCGACACGCTCGGCTACACGCGCCCGCGCATGACGCGAATCCTCGACTCGCTCGTGTCCAAGGGTTATGTGGAGCGCAAAAACGACGAGCGCGACCGCCGCAAGGTGCTTGTGCGCGTGACGCCGGAGGGCGTGGAGCACTCCAAGAAGCAGGGCGAGAGCAGCGTGGCCGCGGTGGCGCAGCAGCTGAGCGCCCTCGGCGACTCGAGCGCCCGCGAGCTCCTCAATGTGCTCGAGAAGGCCTACAGCATCACCTACGACCGCGAGCCGTTTGAGAAGCCCAAACGCAAGAAGAACCGCTCGTAGCAGTGGGAAATGGGGGACGGGTCCGTTTTTCCCAAACGTGGGAAAAACGGACCCGTCCCCCATTTCCCACCGGCGCGCCGGCTACCCAACTGACAATAATTAATACCGTTAACCGACGAAATTCCTCCGTTCACCCATGCATCTCCCATCTCAAGATAGTTAATAGTAATAATTATTTCAGACATTAAACGTCGCCCCGCAACGACGGGGCCAAGGGGACGGAGGAGACCGATGCGGTATCTGGTTCTGGTGAGCCATGGCACCTTTGCGCCGGGCCTGCACAGCGTGCTGCGCATGCTGGGCGGCGAGCGCGCCGACGTGCTGAGCGCGAGCCTCGAGGACGGCATGAGCGCCGACGCCTACGTCGCGCGCCTGAAGGAGGTGCTCGCAGCCCTCACCGCCGACGACGAGGTCGTGCTGCTCGGCGACATCATCGGCGGGTCGCCCCTCACCAACGCGCTCAACGTGCTTGCCGAGCAGGGCCTGTTGGCTCATGCGCGCGCCTTTGGCGGCATGAACCTGCCCATGGCCATGACCGCGCTCATGGGCCTTGCCACGCAGGACCTCGACGCGCTCGCCCAGAGCATGCTCACCGAGGCGCACGACGGCGCCCGCGAGCTTCAGATCGCCACGGACGACGCCGACGACGACGAGGAAGACGACATCTAGCGCCCCGTCAACCGCCGGCGCTGGCCACCGCGCCCACCCGGCGCCCCACACCGCCACAACCGGGGCCGCACGCCCCAGAAGGAGAGGAACCCATGATCAGCTTTGTCCGCATCGACGACCGCATGATCCACGGCCAGACCGTCACGCGTTGGGCAGTCGAGTACCCGTGTGACGGGATCATCGCCGTCAACGACGCCGCCGCGTCCAACCCGGTGCTCAAGAGCGCCTACAAGAGCGCCGCGCCCGACAAGAAGACCTTCGTTTGGACGATGGAGCACTTCAAGGAGAAGGCGCAGACCGTGCTCGACAGCAAGACGCGCTACTTCCTCATCACCAAGAACCCGCTCGACATGGCCGAGATCCTCGTCAACTTTGGGTTTGTGCCGAACGACGTCAAGACCGTCATCGTCGGTCCGTGCAACGACCGCCCCGGCACCACCAAGATCGGCAACAACCAGTCCATCACCCAGGAGGAGGCGCAGGCCTTGGAGGATATTTCCAACAAGGGTTACACCGTCGACTTCCGCCTGATCCCCGACAAGGAGACCGGCACCTGGGACAAGTTCCGCGGCCAGTTTGGTTTCTAGGTGTTCCAGTGCACCTGCGCACCCCATTTGATCTTTAGCGCCGGCCGGCGAGCGCTCCACGGGCCCATGCGCGCCCGCCGACCAGCGTCAAGAGATACCCTACACAAGAAAGGTGGTTCACATGACAGTCAACGTGTTTCAGGCGGCGCTGCTCGGGCTGTTTGCCTGCTTGGCGTCGATGCCCGGCATGGGTGGTACGTCCGTCGGCAACTACACGCTCGGCCGCCCGCTCGTGGCCGGTCTGGTCGTCGGCCTCATCTTGGGTGACGTCACCCTCGGCATCATCGTGGGCATGGCCATCCAGGTGGTCTACATCGCGCTCGTGACGCCCGGCGGCACCGTCTCGGCTGACGTCCGCGCGGCCTGCTACATCGGCATCCCGCTCTCGATGATGGCCATCAACGCCCAGGGGCTCGACCCGTCGAGCGCTGACGCCGCGGCCCTCGCCACCACGCTCGGCGCCACCTGCGGCACCATCGGCGCCATCCTCTTCTACGGCACCGCCACCATCAACCTCGTGTGGCAGTCCATCGGTTGGAAGGCCCTCGAGCGCGGCGACACCCACAAGCTCTACGTCGTCGACATGGTGCTCCCCTGGATCTCGCACATCATCTGCTCGTTCATCCCCACGTTTGTGATCGTCTACTTTGGCCAGGACATGGTGCAGGTCATCATGAACGCGCTCCCCATGGACGGCCTGCCCATGAAGACCCTCTTTGCCGTGGGCTCGCTGCTGCCCTGCGTGGGTATCGCGATCCTGCTCAAGCAGGTCATCACCAAGGCGACGGACTTCCTCACGTTCTTCTTTGGCTTTACCCTGGCCGCCGTGATGGGCTGCAACCTCATCGCCTGCTCCGCCATCGCCTGCTTCTTTGCGCTGATCAACTTCCAGATCTCCACCATGAAGGCCAAGCTCGACCGCGTGGGGACCGCCGGCGCGCTCAACGCCGCCGATGACGACGAGGACGAGGAGGACATCTAATGGCTGACTACAGCAAGAAGGTTTCTAAGAAGGCACTGGCCAAGTCCTTCCGCAACTGGTACTACGGCAACCTGACCTGCTTCTCGCAGGAGCACATGCAGACCTTTGGCTACCTGGTATCGATGCTGCCCATCGTGGAGGACCTCTACGACAAGAAGGACGACCAGACCAAGGCCCTGCAGACCTACTCGGCGTTCTTTAACACCGAGCCGCAGATCGGCTCCATGATCGTGGGCGTGACGGTGGGCCTTGAGGAGGCGCGCGCTAACGGCGAGGCCATTGACGACGAGACCATCAACGGCATCCGCGCCGGCCTCATGGGCCCGCTCGCCGGCATCGGCGACTCGCTCATCGTGGGTACGCTCATCCCCATCCTGCTGGGCATCGCCATGGGCCTGGCCGAGGGCGGCTCGGTGCTGGGACCGATCTTCTACATCGTGGTGTGGAATCTGTTCGCCTACTTTGGCATGAAGTTTGCCTACTACCGCGGCTACGACCTCGGTGGTGCGGCGGTGGAGGCGCTCGTGGGTCCCAACGCCACGGCCCTGCGCGACGCCATCGTGATGGTGGGCACCATGGTCATCGGCGCCGTGGCGGCCACATGGGTGTCCATCTCAACCGCGCTCGAGCTCCCCGGCGGCGGTACGCTGCAGGGCACGCTCGACGGCATCTACCCCAAGCTGCTGCCGCTGATCTTTACCGTCTTCTGCTGGTGGCTCATGGCCAAGAAGAAGGTCAGCCCCATCGTGACCATGCTGATCCTGCTTGTCATCGCCTTTGTGGGTGCCGCGGTGGGCTTCTTTGGCGCCGCCACCATCGCCGCGCCGACGGCGTAAGGTCGGGTGCGCTGCGGGCCGCGGGTGTGTGAGCGCCGGCGGCCTGGCGGGGCGGGCGAGGGAGAACGTCCGCCCCGCTTGCGCGGGCCGTGCTGCCGACGGTATCGTGGGCGGTGCGGCCCGTTTTTGGTTGCCACGGGTTGCTGCCGGATGTTCCGGTTTGCCGCTTTTGCCCCGGCTTGCTCCGGTTTACTGCGAAGGGAGTCTTCATGCTCAAGCCCATCGACACCTCCCGCTGGACACGCGAGGATATCCTCAAGGAGGCCAACCTCCAGAGCGGGGCCATCGCGCGGCTCGATACCTGTCGGCGCTTGGCGTACTCACTTGTGGCCATCGGCTTTGTGCTGGGGCTATGGGGTGCCAACGCGGGTCTGACCTGGGTGATGGTGGTCGGCGTGGTGTGCTTGGTGGTGGGCCTGCCCGCGTCTGCCGTGCTCACGGTGGGCGTGCGCCGCGGCCGCGAGAACGTGCGCCGTATGCTGGCCGCCGTGGGCATCGACGCGGACGAGCTGGTGCACCGCAAGAAGTAGCCTCTACAGGATTCCCCTTGACAGAATCCCCTGGGTATTAGTCATACTAACGCATGACAAAATACCCAGGGGATATGGTCAACCCCGGCTCGGCCCCTCGCGCTCTCCGCATATGTGAAATAATCTAAGTCTTGCGCACTCAGGTTTTATGAGTCCAATTCTGGGTACCATGGTGCTCGGTACACAGCAGGGGCGCCCGGGCGCCCGAGCGGGAAGGACAGCGTATGCGTCAGTTCAAGACAGAGAGCAAAAAGCTTCTCGATCTTATGATCAACTCGATCTACACCAACAAGGAGATCTTCCTCC
>DVMF01000011.1 GCA_018715125.1 Candidatus Coprousia avicola
CCGCGGTACTTGGCGCCGGCCACGAGGCCGGGCAGGTCGAGCGACCAGATATTCTGGTTCATCAGGTTCTCGGGCACATTGCCCGCCGCAACCTCTTGCGCCAGCCCCTCGACGATGGCCGTCTTGCCCACACCGGGATCGCCCAGGATGAGCGGGTTGTTCTTGGTGCGGCGGGAGAGGATCTCCATCATGCGGGAGATCTCCTTCTCGCGGCCGATTACGGGGTCGAGCTCGCCGGCGCGCGCCTTCTCGGTCAGGTTGGTGGCATAGCGCTTGAGGGCCGAGGCGTCCTCGTCGCCCTTGCCCGGCGCCGCCGCGCCCGAGAAGAACGGCAGCCCCGCGCCGGGACGCCCCGCGCCGGCGCCCGCGAGCGGACGCTTGCCGTCCTTGTCCTTGGACGTGAGCTTCTCTACGGCCTGACGGACCGACGCCGCCGTGACACCGAGGCGCATCAGCAGGTCCATGCCGCGGCACTGCGCCTCGTCCACCATGCCCAGAAGCAGGTGCTCGGTGGAGACGTAGGTCTGGTTGTTCTCGCGCGCCAAGCGGAAGGCCCGCTCCATCACCGTGATGACCAGCGGGGTGAAGGCGAGTTTCTGGCGCGCGGAACCCGCGGGGGCGGAGCTTGCCGCGGACCCGGCGGCGTCGCCGTCCGCACCGGCGGCGCCTGCCGCGGCAGAGCCGGCATCGGCAGGCTGCGCCGTGGACGCGTCGGGTGCATCCGCGACGGCGTCGGCAGCCGAGCGCTCAGCCGCCTCGGCGCCGCCCTCGGCCACCGGCTCCGCCGGGCCCTTGGTGGTCGCCGAGCTCTTGAGCTCCTCGAGAATCTCATCGTAGGAAATATCGAGCGAGCGCAGCGCCTCGGCGGCGATACCCTCGTCCTCTTTGGCCAGCGCGAGCAGCAGATGCTCGGTTCCGACTTTGGTGGTGTCGAGCGCAAGCGCCTCCTGCTTGGCGATTGCCATAACGCGCCGAGCGCGATCGGTGAATCTGTCCAGCATAGGTACCTTCTTTACGTGCGCAGTCCGTCCGCGCGCAGCGGGCGGACCTGATGGGTGCAGTCTCTTCCGAAGATGATCGAGTGCGGTGTACCCGTAAGTGAGAAATCATAACCCATTTTGTACCAATTCCACAACTCACCCCGCGCGCCCCGGAGCGCACGGGCGCCCCGGCCGCGCCCGCATCAGGAAGCGGACGCGGCGGCGCGAGCGTTCATGATGAGCATCTGCAAGCGGTTCTCGACGTTGGCGAAGCTCACGTCCGGATCGTAGTCGAGCGGCAGGATCTGCGCGTCGGGGTAGCGCTCCTTCAGCGCGCGGATGAGACCGCGGCCCACCACGTGGTTGGGAAGGCACCCAAACGGCTGCAGGATAACGAAGGCGCGGCAGCCCTGCGCGGCATGCTCGAGGATCTCCGCGGGGATGAGGACGCCCTCGCCCGCATCAAACGTGTGGTGGAGCACCTCGTCGCTCACCGCGGCGAGCTCGGGCAGCCGGACGGGAGGCTCATAGAGCGGATGCGCCCGGGCGATGCGGTCCGCCCGGTCGTGCGCCACGTCGAAGAGCCTGTCGGCTGTGGCATACCAGGCGCGCTCGGCCACCGGCAGGTCGACGTGATACTCGCGCACCTGCGCGTGCTTGTAGAAATAGCTCTTGCGTATGACGTCGGTCATGCGCGCCTCGATCACCTCGAGCCCGTTTCGCTCCAGATAGCGCTCGATGTCGTGGTTGGCGCCGGGGTGGAAGTTGAGCAGGTACTCTCCCACGATAAGCACCGTGGGGCGCGGGTGGGAGCGGTCGTAGGGCACGCCTTTCATGATGTCGATGGCCCGTGCGAAGCCCTCCTCCGCCCCGCGCAGACCATGGGCCTCGATGCCGTTCATGACCTCGTCGAGGGCGCGCTCGAAGGCGGCGTCCGCCGCACCGGGGACCGTCTCGTACGGGCGCATGCGGCGCAGCAGCGCCTCGAGCGCATCGATCATGGGCAGGCCCCAGGCGATCTCCATGCTCGCGGCGAGGGAGAGCTTGAAGCCGGGGTAGGCGCCGTGCGCGTCCGCATCGTCGTTGGTGGCGATGGGCACGTCGGCAAACCCGGCGTCGTCAAGCGCCTGGCGCAAAAGCGGCATGTAGTGCGTGAGGCGGCAGTCGCCGATGTACTTGCCCGTCATGATGGCCACGTCGCAGTCCTTGTAGCGCCCGCTCATGAGCGCCGCGAGCGATTCGCCGATGGTCATCTGCGCCGGGAAGCAGATGTCGTTGTGCACATAGCGCTTGCCCAGGCGGATGGCCTCCTCATGACCCACGGGCAGCGGCTCGGCGCGCACGCCCTCGCGTCGCATGGCCGCGGTCATGAGCCGGCAGAAGGCATGGCTCGTGTTGGGCACGAGCATCACCTTCTCGCGCCGCATGGGGCGGGTGTACTTGACGGGATAGGGGTCGGGCAGCGGCCGCGGGCCGGTTGCGGCAGCCGGGCGGCCCGCCGCATCGCGACGGCGCCGGGCCACCGTCTCGATAAACGAGCGCACGCGGATGCGCACGGGGCCCGTGGCGTCGCTCTCGTCGACCTTGAGAATGAGGGGCGCCTTGTCGGCGATCTCGCGCATAAGGCGGACGATCTCGTCGGAGAGGTACGCGTCATGCCCGCACCCAAAGCTCACGAGCTGCACGTACTCGAGCTCGGGCGTGCTCGCCGCGATGACGGCGGAGGCGAGCATGCGCGCGTGGAAGTTGTTGACCACGTCGAGCCGGCTCCGGCTGAGATCGACCTCGCGCACACCGGGCACCGCGTCCGGCGGGATGACGGCGATGCCCGCATCGGAGAACAGCTTGGGGATGCCGTGGTTGACGAGCGGATCGTTGTGGTAGGGACGCGACGCCAGCACCACCGCGTAGGTCCCGCGCCGGCGCACGTCGGCGAGCACCTCCTCCCCGCGGCGGGAGAGCTCCTCGGTAAAGGAGCACTCGGCGGCGTCCGCCTGCGCGATGGCGCGGCGCGCCGCCGACTCGCCCACGCCGTAGGTATCGCGCAGAAACGCCGTCAGCTGCCGGTCCCGGTCGCGGCGGGTGTACCAATGGAAGAGCGGCGTGTCGAAGGGGATGCCGAAGCGGCGCGCCGGGTCGTCCGAGTTCTTGAGCACGTACGGATAGCCCTTGACGACGGCGCACATCCATTCGCTCGTCTTCATGACGTTCTCGCTCGGCACCGCCGTGATGATGGGCATGAGGATGCGGTCGACGTGCGCGGCGGCCAGGTCGCGGATGTGCCCGTGCACCAACTTGGCGGGAAAGCAGATGGTATCCGACGTCACATGGGCGAGGCCCCGCTCGTACATGCGCCGCGTCGAGGGGCGCGAGATGCGCACGGTAAAGCCGAGCGCGCGCAGAAGCGTCGACCAGAACGGCATCTGGTCCCAAAACGCGAGGACGCGCGGTATACCGATGGTCTCGCCGCGGGACGGTGCGACGGGCTTGCACGGCCAATCCTTGAACAGGAGGCGGGCGCGCTCGTCAAACAGGTTGGGCGCCGGAGCGGGCGTGCGCGCCGGAGCGGGGCCCTCGAGCCGCTCTGCATCCGCCGCGCGGCGCTCCTCGGGTCGACGGGACGCGCGCGGGGCGGCGTCTGCCGCGTCTCCGGGGCGCGCCGGGGCGCCGGCATCGGCCGCGGCAGCATCGCCCTGCTGAACGGTGAGCGAGCGCGCCGCCGGCACCTCGCGCACGAGCTCGTCGTAATCGATCTCCTCACCGCGGGGACAGCGGTTGCCCGTCACGTAGAGCGAGCCGTCGCCAAAGGCCACCACCGAGCGCGCGCAGCGGTTGTTGCAGCGGCGGCACGTCACGCCGGAGAACTCCGCATGCGTGAAGTCTTCGAGCGCGTCGAACCCGATGAACGTCGACGCCGTCTGCCTGGTCGCGCGCGCCTCGGTGCCATCGGCCTCCTCGGCCGCCAGAAGCGCCACACCGATGGCGCCCATGAGACCGGGGTGTGCCGCGCGCACGACGGGCCGCCCGAGATACTGCTCGAAGGCGCGCAGCACGGCGTCGTTTTGGAAGGTGCCGCCCTGCACCACGATGCACGCGCCCAACCGGTCGAGGTTCGCGACGCGGATGACCTTGGTGAAGACGTTCTCGATGATGGAGCGGCAGAGCCCCGCCATGATGTCGTCGGGTCCCTTGCCGCGCCGCTGCTCGGACACCACGCTCGAGTTCATGAACACGGTGCAGCGGCTGCCGAGCGCCGCGGGCTCCTTCGAGCGGAACGCCGCCTCGGCGATGCCCTCGACGGGGATGCCGAGGTTGGCGGCGAAGCCCTCCAAAAACGAGCCGCACCCCGCCGAGCACGCCTCGTTGACCACGATGTCGGTCAGCACCCCGTCGCGCAACCAGATGGCCTTCATATCCTGCCCGCCGATATCGAGCACAAACGTCGCGTCCGGCACCGCAAGCGCCGCCGCGCGCGCATGGGCGACGGTCTCGACGGTGTGGTAGTCCGCATGAAACGCGCGGGCGAACAGCTCCTCGCCGTAACCCGTCGTGCCCACGGCGCTTATGACAAGGTTCACCCCCGCGGCGCGCCACCGGTCGCGCAGGGCGATGAGGCCCGTGCGGGCCACGTCGAGCGGCTTACCCTCGTTGGAGGCGTAGAACGAATCGATCAACGCGCCCGCGCGGTCGATAAGGGCGAACTTGGTGGTCGTACTGCCCGAGTCGATGCCGAGGTAGGCATGCACGGTCTCGCCCGGGCGATATGCCGTCGGGCCCGGGGCGGGCACCTCTGCCGGATGTCGGCGCGCAAAGGCGGCGCGCTCGGCATCGTCGGCAAAAAACGGTGCGGCCGCCGCCTCGTCGGTCGCGGGCGGATGCGCCGAGAGGTCGCGCAGCGCGGCGATGCCCCGGGCAAGATCGAGGTCGCATGCGTTGTCCGCAAAGAGCTCGTCTAGGGCGAGGGCCGCCCCGCGGGCGATCATGACCTGGGGGTCCTCGGGCACCACGGCGTCGGCCCCGCCGAGCTCCAACTGCTCGGCGAACACGCGCACGAGCGTGGGGTGATAGGCGAGCGTCCCTCCCTCAAAGATGACGGGCGCCTCGATATCGATGCCCTGCGCCAGGCCGCCGATGGTCTGGCGCGCCACGGCGTGGAGCGCCGAGAGCGCGAGGTCGGCGCGGGAGATGCCCTGATTGAGCAGGGGCTGGATGTCGGTCTTGGCGTAGACGCCGCATCGGCCCGAGATCTCGTACACGCGCGCGCCCGCCGCCGCGAGCCCCTCGAACTCCTCCGGTGTCGCGCCGAGGAGCTTTGCCATCTCGTCGATAAAGGCGCCGGTACCTCCCGCGCACGAGCCGTTCATGCGCATGTCCGCCACCTGCAGCTCGCCTGTCGCCTCATCCGTGCGGAAGAAGATCATCTTGGCGTCCTGCCCACCGAGCTCGATGGCGCAGCGCACCTGGGGATAGAGCGCCCGGACGGCGATGGCGTTTGCCACCACCTCCTGCACGTACGAGGCGCCGAGGGCACGGGCGATATCGCGCGCGCCCGACCCGGTGACCGCGATGCGCGCCCGCGCTTGGGGGAACCGCTCGGCAACCGCCGCGAGCGCATCGGCCGCGCTCTCGGCCTGACGCGCCCCATGGCGACGGTAGCGCCAATAGCGGACCTCCCCCGTCTGGGCATCGATGACGACGACCTTGGTGGTAGTCGACCCGATGTCGAGACCGATTCGCACCGCCTCCGAGGCGCGCTCCGCGCCGGGGGAGCACTCCGCCCCGGGGTCGCCAGTCGATCCCGCACCCACCGCCCCAAGGGCGCTCTTCGCCGTGTCCTCTCGCTCCGTATGCAGCATATCTCACCAACACATCGAGCGCCGCAGCGCATATGCGGCGCACCTCGTCCTTTGATAAAACGCACGTCTCTATACCCCGCCGCCGACCCGCTATTCGGTGTTTCGCAAATCTCTTTCGGTACCTCATTATTATTGACGAAGCGTCTGCGACACAGGGCTCTGCTACCATGGGAGACCCTGCTCACCCGTACGAAAGGTGCTCCATGGCCCTCTTGTTACGCGCGCATGACGTCACGTCCTCCCCCCACCCGCTCCGCGCTCGCATCTGCGCGCTCGCCTGCCTTATCGCACTCACGCTCTCCGCGCTCGCCCCCACCGCCGCCGCGGCACTCACCGACCCCGCCCTCGAGGCGACCGCCGCGCTCCTCGTCGAGCCCACCTCGGGGACCGTTCTCTACGAGCTCAACGCCGACGAGACGCGCTACCCCGCCTCCACCACCAAGATCATGACGGCGCTCATAACGCTCGAGAACGCGGACCTCACCCAACAGGTCACCGTCGAGGAAGGCGACTTCACCAACGTGACCGCCGATAGCTCCGTCGCCGGCTTTGAGCCGGGCGAGGTGCTCACCGTCGAGCAGCTGCTCTACGGCCTCATGCTCCCCAGCGGCAACGACGCCTCCTACATCCTCGCGCGCGCCGTAGCCGGCGACGTCGACACGTTCGTGCAGATGATGAACGACCGGGCCGCCGAGCTCGGCTGCACGGGCACGCACTTTGCCAACCCCTGCGGCCTGCACGACGACAACCACTACACAACGGCGCGCGACCTCATGCGCATCACCCAAGCCGCCATGGCCAACCCCACGTTCGCGCAGATCGTCTCCACGCCGAGCTTTGAGCTCCCCGCGACCAACCTGCAGGAGGCGCGCACCCTCGAGAACTCCAATCTGCTGCTCGACAGCACGTCAAGCGTCTACTACGCACCCGCCCAAGGCATCAAGACGGGCAACACCACCGAGGCCGGCCGCTGCCTCGTGGCCGCCGCCAGCCAAGATGACGTCACGCTCTACTCCGTCGTGCTCGGCTGCGCGGACGCCGAGATTCCCGCGAGCCTCACCGAGACGAAGCGCCTGTTCGAGTGGGCGTATGCCGAGTGGTCCGTACAGGAGATCGTCACGGCGGGCACGGCGCTTCAAACCGTCGATGTCGTCGATGCCCACCAGGGCGAGCAGCTCCAAGTTACCGCCGACGGCACCCTCGCCAAGCTGCTGCCCAACGACACCGACCACGCGGCCATCACCGTCTCCTTCGACCTACCCGAGGAGTTCTGCGCGCCCTACACGCAGGGCGACGTTATCGGCTCGGCGACCTATACGCTGAACGGCGAGCTCCTCGGCAAGGTCACGCTCTCCGCCGGCAACGACGTCGACCTCTCGGCGCTGGCGCAGATCCGCCACATCGCCCTCGGCATCATCTCGAGCCCCATCACCTGGGTCGTATTGGGCGTCTTCGTCGTCCTCATCATCGCGAGCATCATGCGCGGGTGGCAGCAGCGTCGCCGTCGCCTCACCTCGCAACCGCGCCACTCCCAGCCCCCGCGCTCGCGCGGCGCACACTTCAAATAAGGCGTACCGCCGCCTCGGGCCTGCAGAGAGCGCGCTTCAGGCTAGCGACCCGCCGTCTCAGCCCCGCGCCCGCGAAAAAAGTCACGCCTGCGGTCAGCGGGAGCACCCGAACCGACCGCAGGCGTGACTTTTCCCAAAGGGCAACGGAAAATGGCGGGGGCAGACGGCCTGCCACATCCACGGTGGCTTGGCGGGTTGCGGAAAAGTAGGGGCAAACCACCAGGTTGCATGTCCGCAATACCGCGGGGAGAAAACCGCCGGATTGCATAGTTTTCAGGGGACAGAACGGGCGGATTGCATCTTTCTATACAATCCGCCCGTTCTTTGCACGCCGCTTAGCTGGCATTTTGCTGGCCCAGAACCACGACATACAATCCGCCTATACAATCTGCCGCTTCTCGCCCCTCGGGGCCCGGGCATACAATCCGGCGGCTTTCTCCCCGCGGGGACCCCGGCATACAATCCGCCCCGCTCCCAGACCACCCCATCCTTCCCGGCGGCGCGACGCGCCACTTCGCCCCACGCAGTCGGCGGGCGCACGATGCGGCGCCGCACGCCCTTCCCGACGCCTGCCCTACCGTTCACCAATCAGCCGTTGCCCTCGCCGCGCGCGGGGGGCTAGAGTTGAGGCGATGCGTTGTCACATCGTCACTTAGGCGCTCATCTCCCGTCGCAGCGCCTTGGGATACGGCTAGGAAACGGCAACGAAAGGAGGCAGGGCTTATGGCTGGAAATCGTCTCCGCATCATGGACACCACCATCCGCGACGGTCAGCAGTCGCTCTGGGCGACCCGCATGACCACCGCGGAGATGCTGCCCATCTTGCCCAAGATGGACGAAGTCGGCTATTGGGCTATCGAGGCATGGGGAGGGGCAACCTTCGACACGTGCCTGCGCTTTTTGGACGAGGACCCGTGGGAACGGTTGCGCCTCATCAAGGAGCGCTGCCCCAAGACGCGTCTCGCCATGCTCGTACGCGGCCAGAATCTGGTGGGCTACAAGCATTATTCGACCGACGTGGTCGAGCGCTTCATCGAGCGCGCCCACGCGAACGGCATCGATGTCTTTCGCGTGTTCGATGCCCTGAACGACATCGACAACATCCGCGACTGCGCGGCGGCCATCAAAAAGGTCGGCGCGCATTTTGAACCCGCTATCTCCTACACGCGCAGTCCCGTCCACACGCTCGACAGCTATATCGCCTACGCGCGCCAGCTCGCCGAGCTCGGCGCCGACTCGCTCTGCATCAAAGATATGGCGGGCCTCCTTGTTCCCTATCGCGCCGCCCAGCTCGTCAGTGCGCTGCGCACCGAGATCGGGCTGCCCGTGCACATGCACTGCCACTTCATCGGCGGCATGGCGAGCGCGAACTACCTGCGCGGTGCCGAAGAGGGTGCCGAGATCGTGGACTGCGCGCACGCGCCGCTCGCGTTTGGCAACTCGCAACCGGCCGTGGAGATGACGGTGTCCTCGTTTGGCGGATCGCCTTTCGACACCGGGCTCGACCTCGACCTCCTCTTCGAGATCGCCGACTATTGGGACGGCGTGCGCAAGGCCGGCGGCCATCAGCGCGGCATCACCACGCTCACCCACATGCGCATCTACAAGCATCAGATCCCCGGCGGCATGATGAGCAACCTCGTGGGCCAGCTCGACCTGCAGAACATGCACGACCGCCTGCCCGAGATCGTGGCCGAGATCCCGCGCGTGCGCAAGGAGGTCGGCTACCCGCCGCTCGTGACGCCCATGAGCCAGATCGTGGGTACCCAGGCCGTCATGAACGTGCTCACCGGCGAGCGCTGGAAGATCGTCTCGACCGAGATGCGCGAGTACCTCATGGGTTTCTACGGCAAGACCCCGGCCCCCATCGACGACGCCATCCGCGAGAAGGTCTTGGGCCATGTGGACGTCGCCAAGCTCCAGGAAGAGGCCAGAAACGTCCACCTGCAGACCTACGACGAGGCCAAGGCGGAGATCGGAGAGCTCGCCGAAACCGAGGAGGACGTGCTCTCCTACGCGCTCTTCCCCAACGAGGCACGGGCGCTTTTGGAGAAGCGCCGCGCCGGCACCCTGCGCGACATCACCCAACCCATCGACGCCGACGCGTCCGCGCCGGCCGCGACCGACACCGAAGGAGATACCGATATGAACGTTTCCCAGATCCGCGACCTCATCGAGGCCCTCGACAAGAGCTCCGTCGCCGAGGTGACCATTAAGGACGGCACCACCGAGGTCTCCATCAGAAAGCCCGTCGCCGCCACGGCTACCGCCGGCGCAAGCGCCCCCGCTCCCGAGGCGCCCGCCCCCGCCCCGGCACCTGCCGCCGCCCCGGAGCACGCGCCCGAGCCCGACGCCCCCGCCGCGACCGACCGTCCCGCCACCTGGAAGGCCGTCGAGAGCCCCATGGTCGGCACGTTCTACCAGGCGCCCGCGCCCGATGCCGACCCCTTCGTCAAGGTCGGGGACACGGTCAAGGCCGGCCAGACCCTCTGCATCGTCGAGGCCATGAAGCTCATGAACGAGATCACCGCTGAGGAGGACGGCATCGTGCGCGAGGTCTGCGGCAAGAACGCCGAACCCGTTGAGTTCGGCCAGCCGCTGTTCTACCTCGAGCCCACGGCGTAAGGACAGGCGAGCGACATGTTTAAGAAGATTCTCATCGCCAACCGCGGCGAGATCGCCCTGCGCGTCGTGCGCGCCTGCAAGGACCTCGGCGTGACGTCGTGCATCGCCTACTCCACCGCCGACCGCCTGACTGCGGCCGTCGAGGAGGCGGACGAGCGCGTCTGCATCGGCCCCGCGCCCTCCGCTCAAAGCTACCTCGACATGCAGCGCCTGATCGGCGCCGCCGTCTCACGCGGATGCGAGGCCGTGCACCCCGGCTACGGTTTCTTGTCCGAGAACGCCGAGTTTGCGCGCAAGTGCCTGGAGAACGGCCTCACGTTTATCGGCCCCGACCCCGACGTCATCGACCGCATGGGCGAGAAGAGCAACGCCAAGCAGACCATGAAGGCGGCGGGCGTTCCCACCGTACCCGGCTCGGACGGCGCCGTCGAGACCGTCGAGGAGGCGGCGAGGTTTGCCGAGGAGGTCGGCTACCCCGTGCTCATCAAGGCGAGCGCCGGCGGCGGCGGCAAGGGCATGCGCGAGGTCCACGACCCCGCCGACCTCGAGCACGAGTACCAGGCGGCCCGCGCCGAGGCCCGCGTGGCCTTTGCCAACGACGAGGTGTACCTCGAGAAGCTCATCACCCGCCCGCGCCACGTCGAGGTGCAGGTTATGGCCGACAACTTTGGCCATGCGGCCGCCGTGTGCGAGCGCGACTGCTCCGTCCAGCGCCGTCATCAGAAGCTCTGCGAGGAGGCGCCGAGCCCCGCCCTCACCCCGGAGCTCCGCCACAAGATGTGCGAGACCGCGGTGCGCGCCGTACGCGCCACCGGATACACCAACGCCGGCACCATCGAGTTCCTCCTCGACGAGGATGGCAGCTTCTACTTCATGGAGATGAACACGCGCATCCAGGTCGAGCATCCCGTGACTGAGGAGATCACCCGCACCGACCTCGTCTGCGAGCAGCTGCACATCGCCTCCGGCGAACCCATGACCATCCCCGATGGCGGCATCGACACGCCGGACGGCCACGCCTTCGAATTCCGCATCAACGCCGAGGACCCCGAGCACAACTTCCGTCCGTGCCCGGGCACCATCACCAAGCTGCGCCTCCCCGGCGGCCCCGGCGTGCGCGTCGACACCCATGTGTACGAGGGCTACACGATACCCCCGACCTACGACTCGCTCGTAGCGAAGCTTATCGTGTGGGGCCCCACGCGCGACGCCGCCCTCGCCCGCGCCAAGCGCGCTCTCGACGAGTTTGAGATCGAGGGCATCAAGACGACCCTGCCGTTCCACCGCGCCGTCGTCCGCGAGCCCGACTACGCCGCCGGCATCGTGTACACGGACTTCATCCCCACGCACATGCCGCAGTTCCTAGCATAACGCCGCCCCATAACGGTCGGTCCACCAACGGGTGCGTCCTCGCCGCTTCGCGGACGGGGATGCGCCCTTTTGATGGACCGACCTCTTGCCGTGTTGCTGATGGGCAGCACGTCGCAAGGCCCGCCTCTACCGCCTCAGTCCAAACAAGGCGCTAGCACCGCAGCGCAATCAGTTGCCGCCCTCCTCCAACAATGCCTTGAGTTGGTCGATAGGTGGCAACGCATCCAACAGCTCCCGCGTCATATCCTTCGACGTCTTATAGGTGGCCACACCCATGGGTTTCGTAAAGTCTTGAATCACGTAGTCAACAAACCCCTTGTCCATGTCTTTGCACAACACAAGGCCTATGGAGGGGTTCTCGTGCTCGCGACGCTCAAAGTCGTCCAAGATGCGCAGATAGCCGGAGAGCTGGCCGAGATATGCCGGCTTGAAGGGGCCGCTCTTAAGCTCAACCGCGACTAAGCAGTTGAGGTCGCGGTTGAAGAACAAAAGGTCGATGTACTGATCGACGCCAAAGGCATCGAGATGATACTGGTTTCCCACAAATGTGAAAGCCCGTCCGAATGTCATGATGAACTGTTTGATGTTCTGCACGATGCCCTGCTCTAGCACGCGCTCGTCGATATCGTTCGCATCGCGCACGCCGAGCTCCTCAACATTGATAAAGTCGAGCAGATACTCGTCCTTGAACGTAGCGATAGCGCGCAGCGCCTGCTGACCCTTTGGCAGCGCCGAGAGGAAGTTGCTGGAGACCTCTCCTTGGTGATGAAAGTCATCCGCCTTCAGTGAGCGTTTGAGCGCCTCTACACTTAAGTGCTCAACAGCACACTTGTGGATGTAGAAGAGCCTCTCGTCGAAAGTCTTCGTCGCTGCCAAAATCGCACAATGATGAGTAAATCCAATAGAGAGAAAATCCTCTGGAGAGCACCCGCCGGAGTCCATCAATCGCAACTGATGAATTGCGAGAATATTCTCAAATCCTATTTCATCAGTTGCAACTGATGAAATAGAGGGTGCAGCGTCCTCGTGACAGCCCGCCCAGGCTTCAAAAAACATCCTCATGTAGCGAAGGTTTGTCTCTGAGAAGCCCCTCAGTCCCGGCAGCTCCTTCTGCAACTGTTCGCTGATGGTTTTAAGCGCACCGGTGCCCCATGCCCCATTGCGCGTATTGGCGGAAACGTAACCTCCCACGGCAAAGTACAGCTGCAGCTGCTGAGCGTTGGCGCTCTTCGCTGCGGCATATTGCGCCTGGAAAATCGCCGTCTTGATGGTCTGAACTGCCTCGCGATAGCCCGTAATCTCCGGCGTCATGGTGTCCTCCTTTTCTCACGAACTTATGTTCCATGATGCGTTCTATGCTACCAACGCGTGCGGACACAATAATGCGCGTACCATAGAGACGTTTTCCGCTTCGCTTCGTTTGGGAGATGTATGTCTAGACCCTCATCCGCACTCGACATCGGCTCTTTCGATGTCCGCACCAACTCCGCGCGCCCCGTTCTCACACGCACGTGGTGCGTGGCCGCGCTCGCCCTCATCTGCTGCGCGCTCTGGGGCAGCGCGATTCCCTGCATCAAGATCGGCTACGAGCTTCTCGGCATCCAAGACGGCAACGTGCCGTCGGAATTCCTCTTCGCCGGCGTGCGCTTTATGCTTGCCGGCTCCATTGCACTTGCCGCCGCAGCCGTAACAAGACGTCGCCTGCCACGTATCTCACGTGCGGGATGGCCGCTCGTCATCAGGCTCTCACTCGCCCAAACCATCGTGCAGTATGCCTTCTTCTATATCGGCGTCTCGAACGCCTCTGGCGTGCGCGGATCGATCGTCAACGCCATGAACACGTTTCTCTGCGTGCTGGTGGCAGCGCTCGTATTCCGGCAGGAACGGCTCACGGCGCGCAAGGTCCTCGGCTGCGCCGTGGGATTTGCCGGAGTCGTCATCGTCAACCTCACCGGTGGCGATAGCGGCGGCACCGTCACGCTCACGGGCGAGGGCTTCATCCTTATTGCCGCCATCTCCTACGCTGTCTCATCCGCCCTCATCCACACCTACTCACAGCGCGAGGACCCCGTAGCGCTCAGCGGCTACCAGTTTGTGCTCGGTGGCGCGGTGCTCACCTTGGTGGGTGCGTTGCTCGGCGGGAGCCTTCCACGCCTTACGCCCGCAGGCATTGCCATGGTTCTCTATCTTGCCTGCGTATCGGGCGTAGCGTACTCGCTCTGGTCGATTCTGCTCAAATACAACCCAACCTCGCGCGTAGCAATCTTTGGCTTTATGAACCCGGTCTTTGGTGTGGTGCTCTCGAGCATCCTTCTTGGCGAGGGCGCCTCCCTACCCTGGCTGCAGACCGCACTCGCCTTGGTGCTCATTGCCCTCGGCATCGTTATCGTCAATCGGCCGGAAGGCGATGCCGCACCCTCCCCTAGCGCAGAACGCGCCGGCTGATAAGAGCCTGAAGGCCGAGGCACAGTAGCACAAGCATCCAGAGGAGCGCATAGCCGCCGCAAGAAACGACTGCGGTTCCCACGGCCGAGCCGACGCCGCCGCAGGCAAAGACCGCAAAGCCTATAAGTCCCGTGCAAAGCCCGGACTGCGCAGGATCCGCATCCATGGAGAGCGTCACGAGCGTGGGCTGCACCAAGATGTAGCCAAGGCCCAGACTCGCCGTCGCCACAAGTAACCGGATCCACGAGCCCGTAGCGCACGAAAGGGCAAGCGCAGCTGCGGACACCATACCTGCGCACTCGCCCACGGAGATGACGCCGCTGAGCCCGCGCGCACCGCCGAGTCTGCCGGCGAGCGCCCCGCCGATCAGGCAGAAGAAGCCGTAGAGCATCATCACCAAACCCGATTGCGTGGAGGTGAGCCCGCAGACCTCGGAAAGAAAGGTTCCCATCAGCCCGTACGTACCAAGGAACAGAAAGCCCGTCGAGCAGGCGAGCAAAAAGACCGCGCGATGCGGACCGAAGAAGATGCGCCATGCGTCCCGGAAAAACGAACTGACAGGGTTGTTATGCGCCAGGCGTTTGCCGGCATGCGCGCTCGAGTGAACACTGTCTCGCACAGGGGAACGTCCAGCATCACGCAAGGTGAACAGGCCGAGCCAAGCGAGAGCTGCCAACATGCCAAATGCAGCAAAGGCCGCGCGCCAGCCCATCAGATCGGTGAGGATACCGCCGAGCCCCGCCGAGAGCCCCTGACCGGTAAAGGTGATGCCCATGAGGATGCCCACCGCACCGGCACGATGCTCAGGGCCCACTACATCGCCCACAAACGCTTGCGAGACCGAGATGATACCCGCCGCAAAGCAGCCGGTTATGATGCGTGCCACCACTAGAAGTGGCAGGTTGGGCGCTACGGCGCAGAGAAACGTGCCCGCGCAAAGGCCGAGTACGATGATGCGCAGCAGGCGTAGGCGGCCCACGCCGTCACCGATACGGCCGCATACCGGCTGCAGCGCCCCATAGGGTACGAGATAGGCCGTCAAGATGATGGCTGCCGCCGTCGGCGCTACGGCGAGCGTGTTTGCGATGGCGGGGAGCGCCGGAGAGACAAACCAGTTGTCCGCCGCAGAAACAAGCCCGCAAAATCCAAGCGTTGCAACCGTATGCATTTGCGCGGCAGAGAGCCGCCCTCTTCTTTGCTGCATACAAAAACCTCCGCACCTCATTATAGGAGTGCGGAGGTCAACAAACGACGCTTTGCTACGCTGCAACGGGTTTCTCGAGTACCGTGCCCACCGGGAACGCGCGACGGAAAGCCCAGCGCGACAAAGGCCCGGCAACAAGCAGGTTCCAAGGCAGAGCGGCAACGAAGTTGAACGGGATGTTTGCAATCCACATGCCCGGAATGGCGGCCACCACACCCGTATGAGAAAACGCCTCGATGGCGCCATAGAGCGACATGAAAAGGACCATCGGGAATACCATCATCGTGCTGATGGCAAGCGTTATGGAACGCGGCGAGCTCTTACCCGGCTTCACCAGGAAGCGAAACGCAAACCACTTGGCAAAACGGCTTGCCACAAAGACATCGAGCAGCATGGCGACGATGTAGGCGGGCGGAAACCCCACCCATGCCTCGGCAACGATATCCAGATTGAGCTGCCAGCCGTGCACGCGCGCGACGTTGTATAGCGACATGCCAAGCACCATGCAGAAGCACATGATGACAGTGAAGATGAGACTCTCGCGTTTGTTGGTGGGCATACAGATACCTTTCTCGACGTAGATGGGCGCCGTACGAAACGGGCGGGACAGACGGTTCTTGTCCTAAATACCGCTCACCGACGTTTATCTACCGTTCACGAGCGCTTTTCTACCCTATCCGAAATCAGGGATCTTCGTAAGCGGAAAGTTTATGAAGGCAGCGCGCTACAGCTCGCGCACGAGATACACCATATCGACAAGCTGCACGCCCGCCTCGTAGATGGGGTGGTCGTAGTTGTCGGTAAAGAAGTCGGGCACCACATGCGAGCGCCTGAAACCGCAACGCTCGTAAAATGGCACTGTAAGCGGGCTTTCGCCCGTGCCTACTTGGAGCGTGCGATAGCGTCCCGCATACGTTGCCGCAACGTGCTCGATGAGCGCCCGGCCGTAACCTCGCCCCTGATAGGTCGGCCCCACCGCAAGGCTCTTGATCTCCAGCACGCCGTCGCCCTCGTCGACCACAAGGCACTCCGCAATCGCGGGCGCCTCCGTTGACGACATATCGTCGTCCCCGTCGACGAGCACCCACATGTCGCCTCGATCGATATAGCGAGCCACCATTTCCGGCTGCTCGTCCGCCAAGAGCAGAAAGGGCATATACCGTTCTCGGTCACCTTGAACAAGCTGGATCATGAGCACCTCCGCTCGCGAGTCGACTGCTATATCGTACCTACTGAAACGAGCACGCAGCGGGCCCCGGGTGAATCCCCAGGGCCCGCTGTCATCAAAAGAAGTCTCTTACCGTTGGCTACTTAACGCCAGCCGCAACGTTAGCAGAGCTTGGCGCCCGCGGGGATGCGGTCGTCGAGTATAAGGAGGTTCAGACGCTCCTCGGCATCGTCGCCCTCGCCCTCCTTGTGGACGGCGCTAATGAGCATGCCGCAGGAATCGATGCCCATCATCTTGCGCGGCGGGAGGTTCACGATGGCGACGCAGGTCTTGCCCACCAGGTCCTCGGGCTCGTAGAACGCATGGATGCCGGAGAGGATGGTGCGGTCGGTGCCAGAGCCGTCGTCGAGCGTGAACTGCAGCAGCTTCTTGCTCTTCTTGACCGCCTCGCACGCCTTGACCTTCACCACGCGGAAATCGCTCTTGCAGAACGTGTCGAAATCGACCAGGTCCTCAAAGAGCGGCTCCACCACCACGTTGCGGTAGTCGATGGTTGCAAGCTTGGGCGTCACAAACGGCGCAGGGCTCGCGGCGGCGTCGGCGGAAACCTCGTCCCCGGCGGCTGCGGCGGCGGCACCCGATGAGGCGCCCTTCTCCGGCTTCATGTGCGGGAACAGGAGCACGTCACGGATGGACGCCGAGTCGGTCAGCAGCATGACCACGCGGTCGATGCCGATGCCGATGCCGCCCGCCGGGGGCATGCCGTACTCGAGCGCGCGCACGTAATCCTCGTCGTACTCCATGGCCTCGTCATCGCCGGCGAACTTCTCCTCCACCTGCTTGCGGAAGCGCTCGGCCTGATCGACCGGGTCGTTGAGCTCGGAGAACGCGTTGGCGTACTCGTGTCCGGCAATCACGAGCTCAAAGCGGTGCGTGAGGCGCGGGTCGTCCTCGTGACGCTTGGCGAGCGGAGAGACCTCGACGGGATAATCGGTCACGAAGGTGGGGTTCACCAGCGACGGCTCACCGATCTCGTCGTAGAGCTCGGCGATGAGCTTGCCGGCCGTCCACTCGGGCTTGACCTCGATGCCGGCCTCTCGCGCGGCGGCCGCCAGCTCCTCCACCGGCGTGTCCAGGTCAACGGCGCGGCCCAGGGCCCCCGACACGACCTCGGTCATGGGGATGCTCGGCCACGTGCCGGACAGGTCGATGGCCTGACCCTGGTACTCGATGACCTCGGGGTTGCCGATGGCGGCGTTGGCAGCCTTGATGACGCCCTCGGCGAGCTCCTTCATGCCGTCGAGGTCGGAGTAGGCGCGGTAGGCCTCCATGGTGGTGAACTCAGGGTTGTGCGTGAGGTCCATGCCCTCGTTGCGAAAGATGCGGCCGATCTCAAAGACGCGCTCAAACCCGCCCACGAGCAGGCGCTTCAGGTGAAGCTCAGTGGCGATGCGCAGATAGCACTCCTGGTTGAGCGCGTTGAAGTGCGTGATGAACGGCTTGGCCGTGGCGCCGCCCTGGATGGTCTGCAGGATCGGCGTCTCGACCTCCATGTACCCCGTCTCCTCCATGTAGCGGCGGAAGGCGGAGATGATCGCGGAGCGCTTGGCGAACGTCGCGCGCACGTCCTCGTTGACGATGAGGTCGACGTAGCGGCGACGGTAGCGGGTCTCCTTGTCCGAGAGACCGTGGAACTTCTCGGGCAGAGGGCGCACGGCCTTGCTGAGCAGGGTGAGCGCACGGGGCGCCACCGAGAGCTGCCCGCGGCGGGTGCGCACGACGACGCCCTCGGCACCCACGATATCGCCCAGATCGAGCTCGCCCAGAAGCTCCCACGCCTCTGCGGGCATGTCGTTGATGCGGCAGAAGAGCTGGATGTCACCGGTGGGGTCGCGCAGCACCACGAACATGATCTTGCCCTGGCCGCGCTTGGCCACCACGCGGCCGCCGATCTTGACGACGTCGGTGGTATCCTCGCCGTCGGCGAGCGTCGCATAGCGCTCCTCGATGGCGGAGGCGTAATCGGTCACATCTGAGTGCTCGGGATAGGGGTTGCGTCCCGCATCGATCATTGCGGCGCGCTTGGCAAGGCGGTGCGCGCGCTCGTCGTTTAAGGTATCGGGCGCCGCCTCAGCGGCTTGGTTCATCTCGGTATCTGCCATGAATGGTGCTCCTCAGACTCTCATCAACAAAAAGCTCCCCGGGGCATGCGGTCCCGGGGAGCAAAGCGTACGTGCACAGCGCCGGACCGCAGCCTAGCGCGAGATCTTGGTGATGGTGTAGACGCGGCTCTTGCCCGACGGGGTCACGACCTCGACGGTCTCGCCCTCGCCGTGGCCGATGATGGCGCGGCCGACGGGGCTCTCGTTGGAGATCTTGTGCTCGAGCGAGTTGGTCTCGGTGGTACCCACGAGGGTAACGGTCATCGCAACGCCGTCGCCGTCCACGAGGTCGACGGTGCAGCCGATGGAGACGGTGAGCGTATGATCGACCGTCTCGGCATCCTTGGCGTTGGCCAGGATGGACTGGATCTCGGCGATGCGGGCGGCGTTTTTAGCCTGCTCTTCCTTGGCGTCGTCGTACTCGGAGTTCTCCGAAAGGTCGCCGAAGTCGCGCGCGGTCTTGATGCGCTCGACGATCTGCTTGGTAAGATCGCCCTCACGCCACTCGAGCTCGTCGATGAGCTTCTGACGGCCCTCGGCTGTCAGTACGATGTCGCTTACCGCCATGTTGTGCTCCTTGCTCTTGTTCTTGGCGATGGCCCTATTGGACCTAGATGACAAGGCGACCGGTACCCCCAGGGCACGCCGGTCGCCACACGCTCCCTATAGGCGCGGGACTACTCAGCGTCCTGCTCCTCTTTCTTCTTCTTAGCCTCGGCGAGCTGCTCCTCGAGCTCGCGGATCTTGGCGTCGTTCTCGTCCTCGACGGGAGCCTCGGCCTCCTCGGCGGTAGCCTCGTCGTCACCCTGCATGCCCTCGCGGAGGTTCTTCACCGTCTTGCCCAGCGAAGCACCGAGCTTCGGCAGGTTCTTAGGCCCAAAGATGACCAGAACGATGACGAGGATGATGATCCACTCGGTACCCTTCGGCAGAAAACCCATTGTTTTCCTCCCAATGATTCGTCGAAACAACTCGCAAGAGTATACCGCGCGAGCGCGGGCCGAACAACCTCGCCACAATTTACACGTGCGGCCCCGCGGACTCGCTATGCGCCCCCAACCTGCGACGTTGCCGGCGCCATGGGACACGCACGGTAAGGCTTGCGTAAGCAGACGGGCATGACCCGAGCCTCTACGCAAACAGGCCAGCGCGGATATCCGCACTGGCCTGCAACATTGCAATGGTCTGGTTGACTGGATTTGAGCCGGCGAGCTCCGCGATGGCGCGCGGACGACCGCCTCTCGCGCCTTCTAGAGCTCAACGACCTTCGTGCCGTGGACCTCGGATACGCCCAGGGCCTCGGCGACCTGCTCGGCGTTGCCGTAGGTGATGCCGCCGCCCGGCAGGATGATGATGCGGCCCGCGGCGTGATCGATCAGGCGGCGCAGGCGCTCGACGTTGCCCATGATGGGCGTCCCCGCGGCACCGCCGTGGGTGAGGATGCGCTCGACGCCGAGCTCGGCCAGGTAGTCGATGGCCTCGAACTGACGCTCTTCGTCGAGCTCGTCGAACGCCATGTGGAACGTGACCTGCACGGGGTCCGCCGCCTCGGCGTCGCCCTTCGCCGCCTCGACAAGCCTCGCCGTCATGGCGCGGTCGATGACGGGCTCGCCGGTCGCGGGATCGGCTGTGAGGCAGCCGAAGACCACGCCCGTCGTGCCCAGGCGGCGCGCGCAGACGATATCGTCGAGCATCATCTGTTCCTCTTCCGGCGTGTAGACGAAATCCCCGCCGCGCGGGCGGGCCATGGCCATCACGGCGACGTCGTGCTCGCCGGCGAAGGCGACGGCGGCGCGGATGACCCCGACGCTCGGGCTCGTGCCGCCCACAGCGAGGTTGTCGCACAGCTCGATACGACCCGCGCCGGCCGCGACCGCAGCGCCCACCCGCTCCATGTTCTCCGCGCAGAACTCCCTCAGCAACGCCATGGCTCCTCCTATCGCCGTCGCGCCGCGGCATCCGGCAGCAGCGCATAACCCTATTCGTGATGGTATACCCGGGCCAGCGCGCGGAAACCCCGCGCTACGTTCACCTTCGCTGCCGCCTCGCGCGCAGACGGACGGCATCTCATCCGATTGAGTCGCCCATCCTCCGCCATTAGCATATATAGATATTGGGGAGCATGCCCGCACCGCGACCGCAGTGCACGCCGCGCCCCGCGGGCAGCAAGAGAAAGGCCGTGTTATGAAGCGTCTACTCAACTGCGATACGTCCGACCTCGCGCATATGAGTCGCCAGGAGCGCCTCGACGCCATCGAGGCGAGCGAAGGGCGCGTGATCGTTCAGGAGCTCTCGCTGTTTCGCAATACCATGATGCTCGAGCCCATCTCCGATCCGGAGGTCGCCTGCGCGTTCGGTGCGGACCTCATCTTGCTGAACGCCTTCGACTGCGAGCACCCGCACATCGCCGGCATCGACTGCGAGCCGGCCGAGACCATCCGCACCCTCAAGCGCTACACCGGCCGCCTGGTCGGTCTGAACCTCGAGCCGGTGGGCGACTCCGCTATGCTCGGCGAGCAGGAGGACATGCCCGCCGGTCGCGCCGGCACCGTCGAGAACGCCCTGCGCGCCCGCGACCTCGGCTTCGACTTCATCCTGCTCACCGGCAACCCCGGCACGGGCGTCGACAACGCGACGATCCTTAAGGCCGTTCGCTCCATGCACGAGGCGGTGGGCGACACCATGATGATCTTCGCCGGCAAGATGCACGCGGCCGGCTCCAAAGACGAGGCGGGCGTGAACATCGTCTCCCGGGACATGGTCCGCGCGTTCGCCGATGCCGGCGCCGACGTCATCCTGCTGCCCGCCCCCGGCACCGTCCCCGGCGTGACCTTCGAATTCGTGCACGACATGGTCTCCTACATCCACAGCCTGGGCAAGCTCTCGCTCACGGCCATCGGCACCTCGCAAGAGGGTGCGAGCGCGGCCACCATCGAGCAGATCGCGCTCATGTGCAAGATGACGGGCACCGACCTGCACCACGTGGGCGACGCCGGCGTGGGCGGCCTGAATCCCGAGAATCTCATGGCCTACAGCATCGCCATCCGCGGCAAGCGCCACACCTACCTGCGCATGGCCCGCTCCATCAACCGCTGACGCCGGCGCGGGCACGTGCCCGCGCCCCCATCGCGCCCGCACCGTCGCACCTCTCGAGATGGCTCCTCGCGATGGCGCGTGCGCACGCAAACCGGCCGCATCCGGCTGCAGGCAGCTGCCGGCGGAACCCATAAGAGAAAGGAATTACCATGCATCGTCTCGGCATCTCGCTCTACCCCGAGCATTCCACCCCCGACAAGGACTACGCCTACATGGAGCTCGCGGCGGCGAATGGCTTCAGTCGCATCTTCACCTGCCTGCTCTCGGTAGAGAAGGACGCTGAGGGCACCATCGCCGAGTTCGGCGACTTCATGAAGAAGGCCCACGAGCTCGGCTTCACGGTCGCCGTCGACACGAACGAGAAGGTCTTCGAGCGCCTGGGCGCCACCCCCTCCGACCTCACCCCCTTCAAGGAGCTCGGCGTCGACATCATCCGCCTCGACGGGCATTTCGGCGACATGGGCGACATGATGCTCACCCGCAACCGCGAGGGCATCCAAATCGAGTTCAACGGCAGCTCGAACCTGCCCATCGACCTGCTCGCCGAGCGCGGCGCCGACAAGCGCAACATGGTCACCTGCGCTAACTTCTATCCCGAGCCCTACACCGGCATGTCCGAAGAGCGCTTCTGGGAGCTCTCGTACAAATACAAGTCCCTGGGCTTCCAGACCGCCGCGTTCGTCTCGAGCCAGCAGGAGGGCACCTTCGGCCCCTGGCCGGTGTTCGCGGGCCTGCCCACCTGCGAGGACGACCGTCATCGCCCCATCGACCTGCAGGTGCGTCACATGATCGCCACCGGTCTGATCGACGACATCATCATCGGCAACGCCTTCGCCAGCGCCGAGGAACTCGCCGCCATGGCGGCCGTCGACACGACGCGCACCACCATGCGCATCGACCTCGACGAGGGCGCAACCGAGACCGAGTGCCGCGTCCTGTGGGACTTCGACCACACCGAGCGCCCCGACTCCTCCGCCTACCTGCTGCGCTCCAGCTGGCCGCGCATGGAGTTCCGTGACACGAGCATCCCGGCGCGCACCGCGCCTGAGGCGTTCCATCGCGGCGACGTCCTCGTGGTGAACGACAACCTCGCGCACTATCGCGGCGAGCTCCATGTCGCCCTGCGCGATATGGCCAACGACGGTTCGCGCAACCTCGTGGGCCGCATCCCCGCCGAGGAGCTCTTCCTGCTCGATTACATCAGAAGCGAGCATCCCTTCGCATTCGTGCGCGCATAGCGGCCGCGCAGGGGCATCCATAGCCACCTCCCTTTCCACGGCGGCGCCGTCTCCCTCATGGAGGCGGCGCCGCCGTCATGGCGCGGCCTTCTTCCCCATGACGCGACAGTTGTCGGTTTTGTCCGACATAATCTGCCGGCAGGTAAAGATCACGTAAGCCCCGCGGAGGAATGGTCGTGCATCGTCACAAGCCGTCCGGCCCCGAAAACGAACCGTTGGGCATGGCGGCAGTTTCTCTGGCAGAGTGGGAAAATCCGCCCTTCCCGGCGCCGATGCGCCCGCATGTCGCCGTATCCCGCAACATCGCCGCAGGCCATAGCCTATGCGCACGCAATCTCGAAAACTCGTGCAGCATCGCTGCCGCGCAAACCGGCACAAAAGCGCTTTGAGACCTTTCGTCGTTGCCTATAGGATGATATGTGAAGGGATGGTGAAGGCATGCAGGACACCCGATTGGTGCGACATATCCTCAAGTGCGAGGGAATCGCCCCGACTGATCTTTCTGCCTACCTGGGCACCAAGGAGCGTGCGATGCGCGACCGCATCCGGCACGCCAACGATGCCATGGGGGGCTCCGCCCTCATCGTCTACAGCCGCGCGAAGGGCGGCTACGTCGTGAAGGTGTCCGACGAGCGCGCATTCAAGTCGTGGCTCGAGGGGACCGTCCCGCGCGACCCGTTCGACCGCCTGCCCTCCACCCCGCAGGAGCGCGCCGACTACCTGCTGCAGGACCTCCTGTCGCGTTCCGACTGGATCACCCTCGAGGACCTCGCCAGCCTGCTCTTCGTCTCGCGCTCCACGATCTCGAGCGACCTGCGCCATATCGAGCAGGTGCTCGAGCGCTTCCACCTCACCATCGAAAAGCGCCCGCGCTATGGCATCCGCGTGGCGGGCGACGAGATGAACCGCCGCATCTGCCTGGCGAGCATCGCCGTCGACACGCGCCTGGCCGATGACGAGCTGTCCGGGGCCATCTCCCCCAAGATGCTCGACGCCGTGGGCGCCTGCGTGAGCGATACGCTCGAGGCCGAGCAGTACAAGATCAACCCCGTGTCGCACCAGAACCTCGTGGTGCATATCGCCATAGCCATCGCGCGCATCCGCAAAGAGTGTTACGTGCCCATGGAGGCCGCGCACCTCGAGCACGTCCGCGGCACGCGGGAATACGCCGTCGCCGGCACCGTCGCCGGTGAAATCGAGCGCCGCTTCGATATCGACCTGCCCGAGGAGGAGATCGCCTACATCGCGATTCACCTCGCGAGCAAGCACCTTGTTGAGAGCGGCAGCCCGTCGCACCTTGAGGACGCATCCGACGAGAACCTCGAGATCACCGACGAGGCATGGAACCTCGCCGCGGACATGATCGAGACCGTCTGGCGTGCGTTCCGCTTCGACTTCCGCAACGATGCCGAGCTACGCATGAACCTCGCGCGCCATACGATGCCGCTGATCGTGCGTCTGCGCTACAACATGGCCTACGAGAACCCGCTGCTGCCCGACATCAAGGCCCGCTATCCGCTGCCGTTCTCCATGGCGGCCGACGCCCTGAGCCTGCTTGCCGACCGCATGGGCGCAACGGTCTCCGATGACGAGATCGGCTACGTCGCCCTGTTCTTCGCGCTCGCCCTGGAGCGCTCGAAGACCGAGCACGCCAAGAAGCGCGTGCTCGTGATCTGCGCGTCGGGCGCTGGCAGCGCGCGCCTTCTGGCCTACCGCCTGCAGAGCGACTTCAGTGCCGACTTCGAGCGCGTCGAGACCTGCGACGCCTCCGAGTTCGCTGACCGCGACTTCGACGGCATCGACTACATCTTCACCACGGTGCCCCTCACCCGCCGCGTGAACATCCCCGTTGTCCACATCAGCCTGTTTCTGGACGACACGAGCCGCCGCGACGTCAAGCGCGCGCTCGACCAGGACAGCGCGGCGAGCGTGAAGACGTACTTCTCACCCGACCTGTTCTTCCCCCATCTCGCGCTGCACACGCGCGAGGAGATCATCTCCTACCTGTGCGCAGCCTGCGCCGCGCACGATGAGCTCCCCGAGAACTTCGAGGAGCTCGTGTGGCAGCGCGAGCGCGCGGCAGCGACCTCCTTCGGCAATCTGGTCGCGCTCCCCCACCCCTACGAGGCCGTCAGCTCACGGACCTTCGTGGCTGCGGCGCTTCTCGATGACCCCGTCGACTGGAACGGCACGCCCGTCCAGGCGGTGTTCATGATCTGCGTCGCACGCGACGCAGGAGCGGACCTCGAGGCGTTCTACCGCGCCATCGGGGGACTGCTCACCCAGCAGTCAGCAATTCAGAAGCTCATAGGCGACATGCGCTTCGATGTGCTTCTGAGCGAGTTGGAAGGAGAATAAATGGACGAGCTGGTACGCATTAGCTTCCAGATCATCGCTGCAGTAGGCGGTGCCCGAAGCTCCTATGTCGAGGCCGTCGGCGCCGCCAAGGAAGGCGACTTCGACCGCGCCGACGAACTCATGAAGAGGGGCGAGGAGAGCTTCCTTGCCGGCCACGATGCCCACACCTCGCTGATCCAGCGCGAGGCCGGCGGCGACCCCGTGGCCATGACCCTCATGATCACCCACGCCGAGGACCAGCTCATGGCCGCCGAGACGTTCAAGATCGTCGCCATCGAGCTGATCGACGTCTACCGCCGTCTGGCGCAGTAGGCGCGCCCGATCACCCGCTGCTCCCCGCGCAGGCAGGAGGTCTGCGCGGTTATATGTCCGTGCGGCCGCTTGAGGCCGCAGACAGAAAGGAAGGGACTATGGCAGACAAGAAGAAGATCTACCTGTTCTGCAGCGCCGGCATGTCCACCAGCATGCTCGCCCAGAATATGCAGCAGGTGGGTGACTCCCACAATCTGCCGGTGGAGGTCCGCGCCTTCCCCATCGGCAAGGTCGACGAGATCGCCGCGGCCGAACACCCCGCGTGCGTCCTGCTCGGCCCGCAGGTCCACCATCAGTACGAGGAGACCAAGAAGCGCATCGAGGGCACGTTCGACATTCCCGTCGGCATCCTCGACCAGCAGGCGTACGGCCTTATGGACGGCGAGGCGTCCCTCAAGTACGCCGTGAAGCTCATCAAGACGTACAAGAAGTAAAGACCGACATCCCCATCCCCGTGTTTCATACACGGAAGGAGGCATACTGTGTTTGATAAGCTCGAGAAGGTACTGATGCCCCTCGCCGAGGCAATCGGCAACAACAAGTACCTCGTCTCCATCCGCGACGGCTTCCTCATCTCCACGCCGCTGCTGATCGCAGGCTCCATCTTCTTGGTTATCGCCAACCTGCCCATCCCCGGCTTCTCTGACTGGGTGGCGAGCATCCCCATCGCCGACGGCACGCTTGCGACCTACCTGTCCAAGCCGTCCGACGCGACGTTCTCCATCATGGCCATCTTCGCCACCTTCGGCATCGCGTACAGCTACGCCAAGCAAATCAAGAGCGACTCGCTGTTCTGCGCCGCCGCGGCCCTCATGGCGTGGTTCCTCATCATGCCCTACACCGTGACCGGCACCGCCGAGGTCGGCGGCGAGGCCGTTGACGTCGCGCTCTCCGGCATCCCGCTGGGCTGGGTCGGCGCCAAGGGCATCTTCGTCGGTATCTTCAGCGCCTTCGGTGCGACCGCCATCTACACGTGGGTCAAGAACCGCGGCTGGGTCATCAAGATGCCCGCCGGCGTGCCGCCCACGGTGACCGAGTCCTTCTCGTCCCTCATCCCCATCACCGTGACCATGACGATCTTCTTCGTCATCAACGTGGTCTTCGGTCTCGCTGGCACCAACGTGTTCGACATCGTGTTCACCTTCCTGCAGACCCCGCTGCTGGGCCTGGGCGACACCCTCGGCGCCATGATCGTGGCCTACCTGTTCCTGCATGCCTTCTGGTTCTTCGGCATCAACGGCGGTTCTGTCGTCGGCGCCGTGTTCAACCCGATCCTCCAGACGCTCGCCGCCGAGAACCTCGAGTTCTTCCGCACCGGTGTCGGTGAGGGCCACATCATCTGCCAGCAGTTCCAGGACCTGTTCGCCACCTTCGGCGGCTGCGGCTCCACCCTCTCGCTGCTGATCGCCATGGTCCTGTTCTGCAAGTCCGCCCGTATCAAGCAGCTGTCCCGCCTGGCGTTCATCCCCGGCGTCTTCAACATCAACGAGCCGATCGTCTTCGGTCTGCCCATCGTCATGAACCCGGTCATCATCATCCCGTTCGTGCTGGTGCCGACGCTCAACATCATCATCTCCTACTTCGCCATGGACTGGGGCATCGTGCCCATCTGCTCCGGCGTCCAGATCCCGTGGACGATGCCGCTCGGCATCTCCGGCCTGCTGGCCACCAACTGGGTGGGCGGCGTCCTGCAGATCCTGCTGCTGATCATGGGCGTCTTCATCTACCTGCCCTTCATCAAGACCATCGACAACCAGTACCTGCATGACGAGCAGCTGGCTGCCGAGCAGGCCGCCAACGAGCCCGACGAGGACGACATCGACCTCGACGACCTGTCCTTCGACGACCTGTAAGATGCACGGACGCGCCGGGGTCCCCGGCCCCGGCGACCGCGCGCACCTGCTCTTCTGAGCATTGCCGCCCGCGTTTCCCCGGCAATGCCGACGGATACGCGGGCGGTTTTCGATGCGGGCCGTATCGGCCTGCATCAGCAAGCGCAACCCCTACAGAGGCAAGGAGTAGTCATGTGGGGCATCATCGCAACCTGGAGGATGGCACGCGAGGGCGTTGAGAAGGCCGCGGCATCGCTCGCCGCGGGCGGCAACGCCGCCGACGCCATCGAGATGGCCGTACGCGAGGTCGAGGACTTCCCGTACTACAAGTCGGTGGGCTTTGGCGGCCTTCCCAACGAGGACATGCAGGTCGAGCTCGACGCTTCGTTCATGAACGGCGACACGCTCGAGTTCGGCGCCGTGGGCGCGGCGAAAAACATCGCCAACCCCGTGAGCGTCGCCCGCGCGCTCGCCCACGGCGACGCCAACAACCTGCTTGTGGGTGCCGGTGCCGAGAAGTTCGCCGACGAGATGGGCTTCGAGCGCAAGAACATGCTCACCGACCGCGCCAAGATCCATTACGCCCGCCGCGTCGCCGAGGAGGGCGGTCGCCTTCCCAACGCCGCACGCGTGCTGGGCGAACCCGAGGCCGAGCAGGAGACCGCCCGCGGCGCCATGCCCGAGAAGGAAACGCGGCCGGGCATCGACCAGGAGGGCACTGATCCCTGCGGCCACGACACCGTGGGCATGGTGTGCCTCGACGCGACGGGCACCATCACGGCGGCCACGTCCACCAGCGGCCTGTTCATGAAGCACGCCGGCCGCGTGGGCGACTCCTCCATCCCCGGCGCCGGCTTCTACGCCGACTCCGACGCGGGCGGATCTGCCTCCACGGGCCTGGGCGAGGACGTCATGAAGGGCTGCGTGGGCTACGAGATCGTCCGCCTCATGAGCGAGGGCATGCATCCGCAGCAGGCCTGCGAGAAGGCGATCGCCGCCTTCACCGCGACGCTCGTACGCAAGCGCGGACATGCAGGTGACATCAGCTTCGTGGCGATGGATGGCCAGGGCCGCTGGGGCGCGGCGAGCAACATCGAGGGCTTCTCGTTCGTCGTTGAGACCGAAACCGAGCCCGCCTGCGTGTACCTGGCGCACCCGCAGCCCGACGGGACCTGCGCGCACGAGGTCGCGAGCCAGGAGTGGCAAGACGAGTACATGCGTTCCCGCATGGCGCCTTTGACCTAGCACCTCCGCCGCCATATCGTTTCCATCCGTAAAGGAGTTGTCATGAGCAGCACCGACTGCCTTGAGAACGAGGAACATATCGCTATCGACGCCGCACTCGAAGAGCGCATTCTCGCTGAGGTCGACGCCATCTCGGACGAGATGATCGACGCCATCCGCGCCATCGTGCGCCAGAAGAGCGTCCAGGGGGATGCCGCCGAAGGCGCACCCTTCGGCACCGACGTTCGCGCCGCCCTCGACCAGACGCTCGCGCTCTGCCGCAAGCTCGGCTTCGAGACCTGCGACGTCGACGGATACATGGGCTACGCCACCTGGAAGGCCGAGCCCGGCTCGAACGGCGAGCCGGTCCTTTCCGGATACGTGTGCGCCCTCGGCCACCTCGATGTCGTGCCCGAGGGCACGACCGGCTGGAAGGTCCCGCCCTACAGCGCGCATCTGGAGGACGGCCGCATCACGAGCCGCGGCGTCCTCGACAACAAGGGTCCCATCTATGCGTGCCTCTACGCGCTGTGGGCCCTGAAGCGCCTCGGCCTCACCCCGCGCCGCGACGTCCGCATCATCTTCGGCTGCAACGAGGAGACCGGCTTCGGGGACCTGCGCTACTATCTTGAGCACGAGCCCGCACCGGTCATGGGCTTCACACCCGACTGCAAGTACCCCGTCGTGTACGCCGAGCGCGGTCGCATGGGGGTCCGCATGACCGCCCGACCCGATGAGAGCGAGGATCGCGAGGCCCTGCTCGCGCGCTTCTTCGCGTTCATGAACGAGTACGTGCTGAACGCCAAGCCGAACGGCGAGCGCTTCGGCGTGGACTGCACCGATCCCGAGTTCGGCATCACCGAGGTGCGCAACTACAAGCTCGTCATGCACGAGGGCGCGCCCGCCGTCGAGTTCGCCATCAGCTACCCGGCGGCCATGACCGCCCAGGAGCTGGAGGAGCGCCTCACCAAGGTCGCCGACAAGCAGAAGCTCTCCTTCGAGGTCACCGGCAACTTCAACCCGGTGCGCTTCGAGAAGGACTGCCGCCTCGTGCGCACGCTCGTCTACACCTACGAGCACGCCACCGGCGCCGACGGCTCGCCCGTCACCACCACCGGGGGCACCTATGCCAAGCTCATGCCCAACATCGTCCCCTTCGGCCCCTCCTTCCCCGGCCAGAAGGGCATCGGGCATCAGCCCAACGAATGGATGGACGTAGCTGATATCATCACCAATGCCAAGATCTACGCGCTGAGTCTCTATCTGCTCTCGCGGTAAGAGCACGACGTCTGGCGGGAGCGTTCCCGCCAGACGTCGGCGCGACCGCATGACCCGATCCGAACGGACGTGATATGAGTTCCAAGAAGAACAAGAAGAAGCGCCATCACCCTAACGCGCAAGCGGCTGACGCACCCGAGGCGCAGGCCTCCCGTGCGACCAAGACGGTCACGAAGTTCACGGACCGCGCAGGAGCCCCCGCCCCGGTGACCCGCCGCTTCTTCGCCTATCTCATCGATTGGTACGTCGGCGCCCTGTGCACGGCCATCCCCATCTCCATCATCGCCTACCAGACGACCGGAGATATGGCCAACCAGTACCTCACCGACTTCCCCTCCCCGTTCGGTATCGTCGCCGGCGTGCTCGCGCTGCTGTTCGCCTTCGCGTACTACATCGGGATCCCGCTGTTCGTCTGGCGCGGCCAGACGCCCGGCAAACGCCTGTGCGGCATTAAGATCGTGCGCTTCGACGGTGCCCCCGTCGACTTCGGCCATCTGGCGCTCCGCCAGATCGTGGGCGTGACGATCATCGAGGGTATCATCGCCAACGCGAGCGCCATCTGGCATCAGATGCTCACCATCGCCACCGGCATCAACTTCGTCCACCCGCTCATGTACGTGGGCTTCGCCGTCACGCTCGTGAGCTGCATCATGATCCTCGTGCGCAAGGACCATCGCTGCCTGCACGACTTCATCGGGGATACCAAGGTGGCCCTAGTCGAGAAGGCTTAGGGCGGCCGCGCGCTGAGCCGGACGGCATGAGGGAGCACCCATGTCGTATGCCATCGCGCATCCGGAGTTGTTAGTCGCAACCACTGCGTCAAGAAAGGAAACCACTATGAAAATCGTCATGATCTACGACCAGATCCAGTCCGGCCTCGGCGCCAAGGACGACCGCAACCTGCCGCTCGGCATCCTGAAGGAGCCGGTCGGCCCCGCGGTCATGATGGAGAACCTGCTCAAGCAGGTAGGCGGCAAGGTCGTCGCCACGCTCTACTGCGGCTGGGGCACCTATGCCGACAACCCCGACGAGGTCGCCCGCAAGCTCGAGGCCATGTGCGTGAAGATCAACCCCGATGTCGTCATGTGCGGTCCCACCTTCAATTACGCCGAGTACGCCGAGATGGCATGCCGCATCGCCTCAGACCTCGAGGCGGGCGGCAAGGTTCACGCGATCGCCGCGGTGAGCCAGGAGAACACCGACGCCATCGCCAAGTACAAGGACAAGGTCCTCATCGTCAAGACCCCCAAGAAGGGCGGCACCGGCCTGAACGAGTCCCTGAAGAACATGTGCCTCGTCGCCAAGGCCCTTGTCGACGGCACCGACACCACCGAGCTCAAGCAGAAGGCATGCTTCTAAGATGACTGATCCCAAGACCTCTTCTTCCAAGAACAGGCGCCGCCGCGCCCACGAGGTCTCGAGCGAGCGGCGGCGCGCCCGTCGTCAACGTGCCGTCGAGCACCTGCACGAGGAGCGCGCCGCCAAGCAGGCGGCCGTCATGGAGCAGCTCGAGGAGGTTCCCGAGGAGCCCCTCTTCACCTTCCCCGAGGTCAAGGTCGACCTCAAGGCGGAGATGGAGCGACTGAAGAACTTGCGCCGCTTCGTGTTCATCCGGCGCTGCATGACGCTCGCCTCGGTGGTGCTCTCCGCCCTCATCCAGGCCTACACCATCCAGGCGTTCGTCAATCCGGCGAACCTGCTCTCGAGCGGCTTCACGGGCCTCGCCATCCTCATCGACCGCATCACGTCGCTGTTCGGCTTCTCCTTCCCCACCTTCGTGGGCATGGTGGCGCTGAACATCCCCGTGGCGCTCATCTGCTGGAAGTCCATCAGCCGCCGCTTCGTGGTCTTCTCGATGATCCAAGTGTTTCTCGCCTCGTTCTTCCTGCGCGTGTTCACCTTCCAGCCGATTGTCGACAACCTCATGCTGCAGGTGATCTTCGGCGGCTTCCTATACGGTTTCGCCATCGCGGTGGCGCTGCGCGGCGGCGCGAGCACCGCTGGCACGGACTTCATCTCGCTCATGGTGTCCAACAAGACCGGTCAGTCCATCTGGGGCCTGATTTTCGCGGGCAACTGCGCGGTGCTCCTCATCTTCGGCGCCCTGTTCGGCTGGGAGGCGGCAGCCTACTCCATCATCTTCCAGTTCATCTCCACCAAGGCAATCGAGATGTTCTACACCCGCTACGACCGCGTGACGCTGCAGATCACCACGACGCGCCCCCAACAGATTCTTGCGGACTACAACGAGATCCACAAGCACGGGTCCTCTGTCGTGGAGGTCATGGGCGGCCGCAGCCGCAAGCGCTACTGGCTGATCACCACCGTCGTATCCTCGTACGAGATCGACGACATCATGCACCTCATCCGCGTGCACGATGGCAGCGCGGTGGTGAACGTCTTCCGCACGGAGAATTTCTTCGGCAACTTCTACCGCGCCCCCATCGACTGAGGCGGGTCGGACCGACCCCGGCCCCTCGCGCGACGGCACACCGACCGCACGGCAGCCTCCCATCGCCCGGACTCGACGCGTCCGGGCGATGGGAGGCTTTTTTCATTCCGTAACCGGTCCCGTCGCGCCGAGCGGACAGGGATACAGTTGAGGGTTAACACCGCCTTGATAGCAAAACAGGCCAGAGGAAATATCCCTCTGGCCTGCAACATTGCGATGGTCGGGTTGACTGGATTTGAACCAGCGACCCCCGCGTCCCGAACGCGGTGCTCTACCAAACTGAGCCACAACCCGAAGCGGAGGACATGATAGCACAAAGCCACCGCGCGTGGCTAGAGTTTTTAGCCGACCGAGATGTAGGGACCCGACTTCTCCATTTGGGCGACCTCGCCCCACCAGCCGCGTGCGCGAGCGGCGAGCACGATGGCCTCGGCCGCCATCTGCGTGTTGCAGATGGCGAAGACGGTCGAGCCGGAGCCCGCGACCGCAGAAGCGCGCACATCGCGCTGATCGCCGATCCAGGCAAGCGCCTCCGCCATAGCGGGATGCAGCTCGCAGCTCGCCGGCGCGAGATTGTTGGCGACGTGGGAGAAGATCTCGGTCTCGTCGTGCTTGCGGAGAGCCTCGAGCAGGGGCTCGAGCGGCGGCAGGGCGACGGGGCTCTCATCAAAGCGACGGTACGCCGCAGCCGTGGAGACCCCGGGGCCCTGGGGACGCACGAGCGCGACCGGCGTGCCCGTGAGCGGGCGGAACATCTCGCGCACGGTATCGCCCGCGCCGTCGCAGTACGCGGGCGGGCCGTACAGGAAAAACGGCACGTCGGCACCTATGCGGCGCGCAACCGCATCGATGCGCGGGTCGCGGGCATCCAGCCCCCAGTACGTCACCATGCCCAGGATGGTCGCAGCCGCGTCGGTCGAGGGGCCTCCCAGCCCCGCCTGCTGCGGGATGTGCTTATCGATAAGAATCGCGAAGTTGGGCTCGCGCCCAAACGCCTCGCCCATCGCGCGCGCCGCCCGATAGGCGGAGTTCTGCTCCATGGGGTAGTCGGCGGCGGGCACCGTGTGGACCGAGAGCTCCTCGGCGGGGGCAATCGCCACCACGTCGGACAGGCTGATGGTGGTCATAACCGAGTCGACGCGATGGTAGCCGCGGTCATCCGTCTCCGCGTGCACGCCCAGGTACAGGTTGATCTTAGCCGGAGCGGAGATGAGGATGAACTTACCCGGGGTCCGCGGCATGCTAGTGCTCCTCAAGCTGGTTGCCGAGCGGCGTGAAGATGTGCTGGCCGCTCTCGATGTCGAACAGCTCAACCGTGCCGGTCAGCACGTCGACATACTGGTAGGACTGGCGCGAGGTGCGGCCACGGCGCTCCGTGGACTCCACCACGAACACCGACGGGTGCACGGTCTTGATCGTGCCCATGCGCTCGACGACGCGTGTGCGGCCCATATTGGCCTTGACACGCACCCGCTCGCCCACCATGCTGGCAAGCGTGTCCTTGATCTCGTCGACGTGATTGACCGGCATCTCTTCCATTGACAAGCCTCCCGCGGCCAGAGGGCGCGCTGCAAAGGGGCAGCATACCCCCAACATAGACAAACGCGGGCATTATAGCAGGTTATCGCTGCATTTGCACGCACGCGTCGGCCTATGGTGGGGATGCGGTGGAGAAACGGCATCCCCCGGCGAGTGGTTTTCTGCCATCCCAGACGGTTTTGGAGGCCCGGAATGGCAGAAAACCACTCCGTGGGCCCTAGCGCCACGCGCGGTACCGGCCGGCCGACGTAAAGAGGTGCCAAGCTAGGCGCGCGGCGCCAGCTCGTCGGTATCGAGCACGATGGTGAAGGGCCCATCGTTCACCAGGCGCACCTGCATATGCGCGCCGAAGGACCCCGTTTGCACGTGTCCGAGGTCGCGGCGCGCGAGCTCGGCAACATACCGGTAGAGCTCCTCGGCATGCGCCGGGTCGCCCGCCGCGGTGAACGAGGGACGGCGCCCGCGGCGGCAGTCCGCATAGAGCGTGAACTGCGACACCACGAGCACCTCGCCCGCCGTCTGCGCGAGCGAGAGGTTGGTCTTGCCCTGCTCGTCCTCGCAGATGCGCAGGTCGCGAATCTTCGCCCACAGGCGGTCGGCATCGGCTGCCGTGTCTGCCGCGCCCACGCCCAACAGGATGAGATAGCCCCGCCCGATGGCGCCAACGGTCTCGCCGGTGACGGTGACCTCTGCCTCCGCCACGCGCTGGATGACGGCGCGCACCCTAGGCCCCCGCCGCGAGCTTGCCGCAGAGGTCCTCGAGCGCGTGGAACCGGTGGCTGATGGCGTTCTTCTCCTCCGGCGTGAGCTCGGCCATGGTCTTGCCCGGGGTGTCCGCCGGCAAGAAGAGCGGGTCGTACCCAAAACCGTTGGTGCCGCGCCCGGCAAAGCCCACCGTGCCCTCGCAGGCGCCCGTGCCGGTGAGGACCCTCCCGTCCGCATAGACGAGCGCGACCACGCTCATGAAGCGCGCCGTCCGCTCAGCGGCGGGCACCTCGCCAAGCTCCTCGAGCAGCTTGGCGTTGTTGGCGGCGTCGTCCCCATGGACGCCCGCGTAGCGCGCCGAGTACACGCCGGGCGCGCCGTCGAGAGCGTCGACCACGAGCCCCGAGTCGTCCGCCACGGCGGTAAAGCCCGTCTCGTCCACCGCCGCGCGGGCCTTTATGAGGGCGTTCTCGGCAAACGTGGTGCCCGTCTCCTCAGGGTCCGCAAAATCGCCGAGCTGCCCCACCGCGACAAAGCGCGTACCGGGCAGCGCCGCACCGAGGATGGCCTCGATCTCGGTGAGTTTGTGAGCGTTGCCCGTCGCGACCACGATGGTCTTCTGCGGATCGAGCTCAGCGGGATCGATGTGCTCCAGCGCCATGGCTACTCCTCCTCGTCGCGAAAAGCCGTTACCTCGTTTTGCAGGGCGATGAGGCGCTTGATGCCCGCCTCGCCCAGATCGATGAGCCGGTTCAGACGGTCGCGCGTGAACGGCGCCTGCTCGCCCGTGCCCTGGATCTCGATGATCTCGCCGGTATCGGTCGCGACGAGGTTCATGTCCACCTCGGCGTGGCTGTCCTCGCGGTAGTCGAGATCGAGGAGCTCCGCCCCGTCGACGACGCCCATCGACACGGCCGCAACCTGGCCGGTGAGCGGCAGACGGGGGATCTTGCCGGCATCGACCCACGTCATGAGCGCGTCGTGCAGCGCCACCCACGCGCCGGTGACGCTCGCCGTGCGCGTGCCGCCGTCGGCTTGGATGACATCGCAGTCCACGGTCACCGTGTACTCGCCGAGGGCGCGCATGTTGACCACCGTGCGGAGGCTGCGGCCGATAAGCCGCTCGATCTCCATGCTGCGGCCCTTGCGCTGCCCGCGCTCGCGGGGCGAGCGGCGGCCGGTCGAGGCGGGGAGCATCGCGTATTCGGCCGTCACCCAACCCTGCCGGCTCTGCCGGCGCCACCCGGGAACGCCCTCTTCGATGGTGGCGGCGCAGAGCACCTTGGTGTCGCCGAAGGTCACAAGGCACGAACCCAGCGCGTGCTTGAGCACGTCGCGGGTGAGGGTGACGCGCCGCAGGGCGTCGGCGGCGCGCCCGTCGGCGCGGTTGTACGGGATGATGTCCATCGGATAGCTCCTTTAGTGCGTAAAGCCTCTCTTGCGTGCCGTCAGTATCGCACAAATCGAGGGGAGCGCATAAATCGCCCCCGTCCCGGCAGCGTCCCGGCAGCGTCGCGCACCCGCCCGCGCGGGAGGACTATACTTTTCGCATCTGCATCTTCTGTCCTTTAGGGGGAACCGTATGTTGCGAATCGGCCTGCTCACGAGCGGCGGCGACTGCCAGGCGCTCAACGCCACCATGCGTGGTATCGTCAAGACCCTCATCAACAAGAGCAAGGAGCCCGTGGAGATCTACGGCTTTGAGAACGGCTACCAGGGCCTCATCTACGGGCGCTACCGCCGCATGACCGCGCACGACTTCAGCGGCATCCTGACACGCGGCGGCACCATCTTGGGCACCAGCCGCACGCCGTTCAAGCGCCTCGACATCCCTGAGGCCGACGGTGTGGAGAAGGTCCCCGCCATGATCAAGACGTACCAGTCCCTGGAGCTCGACTGCCTCTTCATGCTCGGCGGCAACGGCTCCACCAAGACGGCGAATCGCCTGCGCGAGGAGGGGCTGAACGTCATCGCCCTCCCCAAGACCATCGATAACGACACCTGGGGCACCGACATGACCTTCGGCTTCACGAGCGCCGTGGAGGTCGCCACCAAGTGCATCGACGACATCCACACCACCGCATCGAGCCACGGGCGCGTCTTTGTGATCGAGATCATGGGTCACAAGGTGGGTTGGATCCCGCTGTACGCCGGCGTCGCCGGCGGTGCGGACGTCATCCTCATCCCCGAGATCCCCTACGATATGAAGAACGTCATCGCGACCATCGAGAAGCGCATGAAGACCGGCAGCCGCTTCACCATCATCGCGGTGGCCGAGGGCGCCATCTCCAAGCAGGACGCGAAGCTCTCCAAGAAGGAGTACAAGAAGAAGGTCGCCGAGCGCACGAGCCCGTCGATCGTCTACGACATCGCCCGCGAGATCGAGGAGAAGACCGGGCGCGAGACGCGCGTGGCCATCCCCGGCCATACCCAGCGCGGCGGCGCGCCGGATGCGCAGGACCGCGTCTTTGCCACGCAGTGCGGTGTGGAGGGCGCGCTCGGCTGCCTCGACGGCGAGTACGGCTTCATGGTCGCCCAGGTCGACGGCAAGATGTGCCGCGTACCGCTCGGGGAGGTCGCCGGCAAGCTCAAGTACGTCGACCCCAAGAGCGATCTTGTGCGCGAGGCAAAGGCGCTCGGCATCAGCTTCGGCGACGAGTAGGCGCTCCTCGGCACACCTGCGGCCTCACGACTCGCCCCTCAAGCCGCCTCATGCCCTGCAGCTGCCAGGACATGAGGGGCTACGGCCGCAGGACCGGGCAGCACCTCTCTGCTGTGTCGCCCCGGTCCTGCGGCCTCGTTTTCTTTCATGCCCGTTTCTTTACCGCCTGCATCTTGACATTGAGCGCGCTCGATGCGCTATACCTTACACAGGAGCGTGGAAAGGATTCTCATGCGCATCGCCGAAGTAGCCCAGCAGTTTGACATCACCCCCGACACCTTGCGGTATTACGAGCGCATCGGGTTGCTGCCCCGCATCAAGCGCACCGCCAGCGGCGTGCGCGACTACTCGGAGGCCGACTGCGGGCGCATCGAGTTCATCAAGTGCATGCGCGGCGCCAACGTCTCGATCGAGGCCCTGCAGGAGTACATGCGCCTACTCGACCTGGGCGATGCCACCATAGCCGAGCGCAAGGCGATTCTCGAGAAGCAGCGCGACATCGCGCAGGCGCGCATCGCGGAGATGCAGGCGGGGCTCGACCGGCTCAACCACAAAATCGATAACTACGGCAAAATACTCGACGCCGAGAAGCGCCTCGGCTAAGGTCTCCCCGGACACGGCTCGCTCGGCAGCGCGACGGCAACTACGAGCGAGATAAGCCGATCGATGGGCATGCGGCCCTCCTGCACCATCCAGGTGTTGATGGCGGCAAGCAACCCCGACAGGTAGAACTCGCGCAGAATCTCCTGTTCGGGCGCATTGAGTCCGCGCTCCGGAATGATGAAGCGGTCGAGCAGCGGGGCGATGATGCGCTTGAGCCGCTCGCCGAAGGTCGGGTCCCCCGCGATAAGGCGCGGCATAAATCCATCGAAACGCTGCGCCATCCCCACGATAAGCCCCATATGCTGCGAGAAGTCGAGGGTGTCCCCCGCGAGCAGATGCTCATCCACGAGCACCTGCACCTGCGTGAGGATATCGCGCTCCAGTTGCTCGAAGAGATCGTACACATCGTGATAGTAGAGGTAGAAGGTCGCCCGGTTGTAGCCGGCGCGCTCGGTTATCTCGCGCACGGTGATCTTCTCGATGGGACGCTCGAGGTAGAGCGACCAGAACGCCTGGGTAAGGTTGGCCCGCGTTTGCTCGGTAACCTGCGGCTGCTTCTTCATCGTGCACGCTCCCCTCGCACAGCCCGCGCCTGTATCGCCGCGGCGACGGACACGCCCGCGCGTCCACTCGACAATTACGCGGCCGGTGTCGAGTCTCCACCGTGAGCGGATGATGCCCCCACTATACTGGGTAGACAACACGATGTCGAGTAATCAACCCGGCGGCTGCCCCGCGCAGCGCCCCGACACCGAGCGGGCAGGTGGCCCATGGCATATATCGAGTTCACGAACGTCGTCAAAGCCTATGGATCGGGCGAGGCCCTCATCCACGCCCTCGACGGCGCAAGCTTTGAGGTGGAGCGTGGCGAGCTCGCCGTCATTCTCGGCGCATCGGGCGCGGGCAAGACCACCGCGCTCAACATCCTCGGCGGCATGGACACCCTCACCTCCGGCACCGTCCGGGTCGATGGGCGCGACATCTCGCATGCCAGCGAGGCCGAGCTCGTTGAGTACCGGCGCACCGACGTGGGCTTCGTCTTTCAGTTCTACAACCTCGTCCCCAACCTCACCGCACTCGAGAACGTCGAGCTCGCGAGCCAGATCTGTCCGGGCGCGCTCGACGCGGCAGAGACCCTGACCAAGGTGGGGCTCGCCGACCGCCTCGGCAACTTCCCCGCCCAGCTCTCGGGCGGCGAGCAGCAGCGCGTCTCCATCGCGCGCGCCATCGCCAAAAACCCCAAGCTCCTGCTCTGCGACGAGCCCACGGGCGCGCTCGACTACCAAACCGGCAAGCAGATCCTGCAGCTTCTGCAGGACACCTGCCGGCGCGACGGCATCACCGTCATCATCATCACGCACAACTCGGCGCTCGCGCCCATGGCCGACCGCCTCATCCGGTTCAAGAGCGGCAAGGTCACGGAGATGAGCCTCAACCCCGCACCGACGCCCATCGCCGAGATCGAGTGGTAGCGCGAGGGCCCCATGAACGCGTTCACCAAGGACATCGTCCGCACCATCCGCCACACCAAGAAGCGCTTCATCTCCATCGCCGCAATCACGGCACTCGGCGCCACCATGCTCACGGGCCTCTCCATGGCCTGCCTCGATTTGCGCGAGGCGGCGGACGCCCTGTACACCCGCCAGGATCTCTTTGACATCTCGGTGCAGTCGACCTACGGCCTCACGCAAGACGACGTGGACGAACTCGCCGCCATCGACGGCGTGTCGGCTGCCGAGGGCGGCTATGAGCAGGAGGCCTACACGCGCGTGGACGGTTCGCGCGCCACGGTCTCCGTCAAGGCGCTCTTAGACTCCAACATCAACGAGCCGTACGTGAGCGAGGGGCGCCTCCCCGAGGGTACGGACGAAGTCGCGGTAACGGAGAACTACCTCCACGCAACGGGCAAGCAGGTCGGCGACACGCTCACGTTTGAGAGCAGCCCCCAGGACGACCCGACCGGCCTCTCCGATATCGGCGACACCGCGAGCGGAGATACGGGCGAGGACGATTCTTCGAGCGACAGCGCCACCGACCCCACCATCCCGAGCGGCACCTACACCATCGTGGGGTCCGTCATCGATCCCACCAACATCACGCAGCCCGAGGGGCCGGTTGCCTTCCGCGCTGCGACCTCATCGGACTACACCTTCTTTATGAGCCGCGATGCGGTGTCTGATGACGCTGCCTTTACCATCGCGTACCTGCGCGTTTCGGGCACCGAGGGGCTCTCCGCCTATTCGGAGGAGTACGAGGCGCGCGTTGACGAGGTGCAGGACCGTGTTGAGGAGCTCGCACCGCAGCGCGAGCGCGCACGGGCCGACGAGCTCAAGGCCGATGCGCTCGACACCATCGCCGAAAGCGAGGCCGATGCCGAGCAGCAGCTCGCCGACGCGGAGCGCGAACTGGACGATGCGCAGGCCACGCTCGACGAGAGCCTGGCCGAGGCGCTCGACGGAAAGGCCGAGCTCGACCGCCAGGAGGCCGATGCGCTCGCCCAGCTCAACGACGCCCAAGCGGTGATCGATACCAATCGCACGAGCCTCGCCGAGGGCCTGGCGCAGCTCGAGCAGGGGCGCGCCGACCTCGAGGCGGGTATCGCCGCCTACAACGCCGCGCTCCCCGCCGCCCGGCAAAAGCTTGAAGAGGGACAGGCGCAGCTCGATGCCGCACGAGAAGAGTTCTACAACACGACCATTGCCGACCTCGAGGCAAAGCGCAACGAGGCGCAGACAGCTGTCGACACGTTGCCGGGGATAATTAACGAGATGGACAACGGTGTGACACAGCTGACCGATGGGTTGACGCAACTCGCCGATGGGCTAGAGCAAATCGGAGCCTCAAGTGGGGCGGACGACGGAACAACCGGCTCCGGCCCAGATTCTGACGTATCCACCATGCTCACAGGCCTCGCTGCGCAGCTCCGCGGTGTGGCGACGAACATCAGCACCGCATGGGATGCCGTCAAGGCCGTGGACGCCCCGGAAACGGCCGAAGCCGACCAAGCGACGCAAGCTTTTGTTCAAGCCGTGAGCGAAGCGAATACCGCTATTGAGCAAGCGGAACCGATGATTGCTGGCGCGCTCAACACCAAGATTCAGCAGATTGAAGCCGGTATCACGAAGGCGGAGACCGACCTTGCCTCCCTCGACCAGCTACTCCAAACGCTCGCCGATGACATCGACGCCACGCAAAGCGAGCTCGATGAGGTCAATGCCAAGCTCGAAACTATCCCTGCGGATGACCCCGCCAGAGCCGATCTTGAGGCGAAGCGTACTGAGCTCACCGAGACACTCGTGCAGAAACGCGCCGAGCAGACTAGCACGCAGCAACAGCGCGACGCCCTAGCAGCCGGCCTCGGACAACTTCAAGCCACTCTCAACGGGCTCAATGCTCTCAAAGAAGGCCTGAGCGACCTCAGCGAGAGTCTCTCCAACCTCGCCGACCCCGCGCACGAGGAGAGCGCCACCGTCCTCGCCAACGGCCGCATCGAAGCGGCATCAGGGGTCGCTCAAGCCGAGAGCGCCCTCCCACTGCTTTCTGCAGCCATCGAGCAGGCCATACGCGTCGCCGAGCAGGAATTCGCCACGCAACAGGCCAAAATCGACGCGGGGTGGCAGGAGCTGCAGGACTCCTACGACCAGCTTGTCGCCGCACAGCAGCTTCTCGACGCCAACGCCGCAACCATCTCCGCCGGCCAGACCGAGCTCGCTCAAGGCCAGGCCGAGCTCAACCAGCGACGCGCCGACGCCCTCGCCCAGCTTGCCGATGCCCGTGCCACGCTCGAGGACGGCCTCGCCCAGATTGCCGACGGGCAGGCAGAGATCGACGAGGGCCGCGCCACCCTTGAGGAGGAGCGCCAGAACGCCGCCGACCAGATCGCCGACGCGCGCCAGCAGGTGTCCGAGGTGGAGAACGCCACGTGGTACGTGCAGGACCGCTCGGGCCTCGGCAGCTTCTCGAGCGTCGACTCCGATGCGTCCTCCATCGAGGCCATCGCGCGCATCATCCCCGTTATCTTCTATGTGGTCGCCATCCTCGTGAGCCTCACCACCGCCACGCGCATGGTGGACGAGGAGCGCGGGCTCATCGGCCTGTACAAGGCGCTCGGCTACTCCAAGGCGCGGATTCTCTCCAAGTACCTCGTCTACACCGTCTCCGCGGCGCTCATCGGCGGCATCATCGGCGATATCGCGGGCTTTGTGCTCATCCCCTACATCCTCTACTACATCTTCCAGGCGATGTACCTGCTGCCGCTCTTCAGCCTCAACTTCAGCGCCTTCTACGCGGCGCTCGGCATCCTTGCCTTTGTGGTGGGCATCGGCGGCTCGACGTTCTTAAGCTGCCGCGCCGACCTGCGCGAGACCCCGGCCACACTCATGCGCCCCAAGGCCCCGCGCGCTGGGTCGCGCATCTTCCTCGAGCACATCGGACCCATCTGGCGCCGCATGGGCTTCCTCAACAAGGTGACGGCGCGCAACCTCTTCCGCTATAAGAAGCGTCTCGCCATGACCGTCTTTGGCATCATGGGCTGCACGGCGCTGCTCATCTGCGGCTTTGCCATCAAGAACACCGTCGAGTCGCTGGCGCCCCGCCAGTACGAGCAGATCTACCGCTACGACCTCATGGCGGCGACCACCACCGACGACTACGCTTCCTGTCTGGCAGAGCTCGAGGACGCGCCCGAGGTCACGAGCATCCAGCCCATCGGCGTTGACACCATCACCGTGGAGTACTCGGGCGCCAAGGAGAGCATGCAGCTCTACGTGATCCCGCGCGGCGCCTCGATTACCGATTACGTCTCGCTCGAGGAGCTCGGCGGAACCGCGATCGACCTCGAGGAGGCCGGTGCGGTCATAACCAACAACGCCGCCACGGTGCTCGGGCTTGCCGAGGGCGATACGGCGCAGATCACCACGAGCGCGCTCGACGAGGCCGAGGTCGCACTCACCGCGATCACGCGCAACTACCTCGGCAATGCTGTCTATATGACCGAGGACGCCTACGAGGAGCTCTTCGGGCCGCTTGAGCTCAACGGGTTCTTCTGTCACCTCTCGGGCACCAACGACGAGCAGGCGGCCTTTGCCGACACGCTCGACGGCGAGGAGCAGTGGCTCTCCATCACGAGCGTCGCCAAGATGCACGAGCAGTTTGAGCAGAGCTTCACGCTGATCAACGTGGTGGTCTACGTGGTCATCGCGCTCGCGGCGGGGCTCGCCTTCGTGGTGCTCTTCACGCTCTCGACCGTCAACATTGGCGAGCGCGAGCGCGAGATCGCCACCATCAAGGTGCTCGGATTCCGCAAGCGCGAGGTGCGCACCTACATCAACAAGGAGACGCTCGTGCTCACGCTTCTGGGTATTCTGGTGGGGCTCCCCGCCGGATGGGCGCTCTCCGAGAGCTTCACGGTCATCCTCAAGATGCCCTCGATCTACTTCGACGTGGTGGTCGACCCGTGGTGCTACGCGCTCGCGGCGGCGTTCTCGACCGTCTTCGCCATCGCCGTGAGCAAGATCTGCAACCGCATGCTCGACCGCGTGGTGATGGTGGAAGCGCTGAAGAGCGCCGAGTAGCGCATAAAGACGCCCTAACAGATGCGGCGGCGCGACCCTCTCAGGCGGGTCGCGCCGCCGTTTTCCGCAGGTATGGACCCTCGCAACAGAAGGTGGGACCTTATCCGACAAGCACCGCGGTCCCACAGCCAGCGGCGCGGGAATCGAACGGCGCGCTCTCGTATGCCAAACCCCCTGTTTCAGAAACAAACGAGACATGCCGCGACGTACCCGGGGCGAGGTGCTCGCCCAGACGGTAGAGAAAACCACTCGCCACCTTGGATTTTACGGCGAGCACCACAAACTCGACCGTCGGCATGCTCGCGCGATGCCAGTCGAGGAACTCCATCATCAGGGCGGATGGAAGACCCGACCACGCATCTACTACCACCACGAACCGCTAGACCCCTTGAAGCGTCTCGGAGACATCCGTCGGCTCCACCATAAGGCCGACGAGACCCCACAGCGCCTCGAAGCTGCGCTGCGCGCGCGTATTGCACGAATTGAACCCGTCCCCACATGTGCATGTGCACCCACATGCACACGCTATCGACGCGCGACCGCAATGTAGTCATATTCGCAATACCAGAAAGCTCGCTCGCAAAATTGCTGCTCGAATAGTTCGAGCGCCGCCCTCATCCATTCATAGTCGTTCCTACGCGCCAAGTCGGTCGGATCCTTTTCGTACGCCTTCCGAAAGTAATCGCTCCGATACGCGAAGCTCTCCTCAAAAAGCGCCTCGCGATCATCGTAGTCTATTGCACTCAGGTCCTTCATGTTGCTGAACACGCGAATATCGTGAAAGCCAGAGTCGGCCGGCTGGGTAAAGAGCTTCCTGCCATTCAAACGGTCCGAGACGCCCTCGGCAGTGAGGCTCTTCTCGATGATCTGCTTCATGAGGTTATGGGGGTCAGGGTAGCAGAGCTTGCTGCCATCATCGGACCCGCGCAAGATGACCCAGCCGTCCCGTGACACAAACTTGCGGAGCTGACGCAGCACCTTACGCGGGTTCTTGAGATGATGCAGGGTAAGCGCCGAGAAGAGCACGTCGATAGCATCGATGCCGTGCGCGTCGAGCACGGCGCGAAACTCCTCGGAGAAGCGCTCGCTCTCAAGATCCACAACCTCAAAAATCATCTTGGGGTTGTCGTGCATCTTGCGCGCCTGCTCGATGACCTCGGCATTGTTGTCGATGCAAAGAATCGTATCGACACGGTCCATGTTGCCAAAACGGTCCTCGGCCACATACCCGTATGCACAACCCGCGTCAAGCACCACGGCATGCTCGGGCAAACCGCCGGAGCGCTCGATGAAGTCGAGCGCAAGCTCATCCGAAGACCGCGAATTCGACGCCTGGACCTTGAGGCGCGACGCCTCATGGTGGTACGTCGAGGAATACGCTGATTTGCGGTGCCGCTTTGCCTCGAGAAACACACTGGAGAACGGGTCTTGGGCATCGAGATCATCCACGGGTTGCGGCATCTTAAGATCCGGTGCAACCGCGGGCTTTTCGAGTTTCCGGAGCGCCTGCTCTACAAAATCGCAGAATGCGTCGACGTTCATCTCGGCCGCATTGCAGTTCTGGTAGCTCCTCAGCGCACGCGGCAGGGCACGCGGGTCAATATCGCGCGTATAGGTAATGATCTCGCCATCCGGCTTGACTCCGTCGAGCAGGTCGGAATGGAAGCTCTGCCACTCGTAGCCAATCCAGCGTGACTCGATATACTCGAGCCGCGTACCTATCACGATGAGTACTTTCGCCGTATCAAGCGCGCCGTCGATCGAGCGCTTGTAGACGCTCTCGCCAAGCTGAAGCAAGGTCACATTGCTGTAGAAGGTTGGGATCTTGCGCGCGCAAAGCTCCCGGTAGACGAGCTCTGCCAGCATCGCATCGTCGGCACGACGGCCGTCGTCGCCCGTGTTCTTAAAAGAGATGAAAACATCGAACGTGTCCATGCGAACCCACCTCTCAAGCTACGCTCCTCAGAAGGCGCCCGAGTCAATTGTAAGCCGAACGGAAAGACGTTCAAAGCCGCAGGCAAAACAAGCCTGCGGAGAAATCCGTCCTCAGCCACGACGAAATCGGCCCAAGGGACGGGCCGCGGCGTCGCGCCCGTCCCCACATGACCGAAAACAGGGCCGTCCCCCGCCGCCCGCTTACGGCAGGTCGTTGCCCGCCGCCCGGTAGAGCTTCCACCACTGCGCGCGCGTAAGTTCGATGTCGGCACCGGCTGCCGCCTCCCGAATGTGCGCGGGCGAGGTCGAACCGCAGATAACCTGCATCTCGGCAGGATGCCGCAAGATCCACGCCGTCGCCACCGCCGTAGGCGTGGAACCCACCTCGTCCGCGACCTCGGCCAGGGCGGCATTGAGCTCGGGGAAGTCGGGGTGGCCGATGAAGCACCCCGCAAACGTGCCAAACTGATACGGGCTCCACGCCTGAATGGTCATGCCGTAGAGGCGCGCGCACTCGATAAGCCCCGTCCCGCGCTCGGCGGCGGTGTCGTCGTCCATGTTGACATGCAGGCCGCTGCTGATGAGCTGCGTGTGACCGAGGCCGAATTGCAGCTGGTTGACCTCGAGCGGCACATCGATTGCCGCCTGCACCAGGTCGATCTGCCAAGGGTTCATGTTGCTCACGCCCAGATGGCGCACCTTGCCCGACTCGACCATGGCGCCGAGCGTCTCGGAGAGCTCATCGATATCCAAGAGCGGGTCGGGGCGGTGAAGCAGGAAGAAGTCGACGTAATCGGTCTGAAGCCGCTTGAGCTCCGCATCAAGCGCCGCCTCGAGATGCGCCCGCGAGAAGTCGTAGCGCTCGCCCGGCACGATACCCGCCTTGGTCTGCAGGACCACCTCTTCGCGCGGAACCCCGAGCTCCTTCAGCGCCGCTCCGAGCACCTCGGAGCTCTTGCCGCCGCCGTAGATGTCTGCGGAATCGAAGAAGTCGATGCCCGCCTCGAGCGCCGCGGCGATCGAGGCCGTCGCATCCGCGGGCGACAGGCCCGCAAAGCGCATGACGCCCAGTGCCACGCGCGAAGCCTCAACACCTGTCTGGCCGATTTCCTGCATGTTCATGGTGACCTCTTTTCTATGGAGCGGATGGATGACGCTCCCCCATGGTAGCGAATACCCTGGCGGCGATTCCGAGCGCGGCGCACCTTGCCGCGAGCGGCAGCATATGGGCCGTCATCGGGCGCGGACGCGGGGCACTTTTGCCCTTCGACGCTCGAATGTGCATCACATTCCGCATGCCCCTGGTAGCCTTGGCCGACGCGCATAGAAAGACGCACGTTCCGAGCTCCGGGACGCGACGTTTACATGCCCTTTCGCAGATTTGATGCACATTTGAGCGTCGAACGGCGCGCCCGTGAAAAACGACGAAGACGTCCTTTCCATCCTTCCTGGACATGCAAAAGCCCGCCCCCCGGCACCGTACGGGACGGCGCAAGGGGCGGGCGGCAAGCCCATCTGAGGATGATAGCTCGTTTGATGAGGACGCCGGCTTACCGGGTGAGCAGCTCCGCGATCTGTACGGCGTTGGTCGCCGCGCCCTTGCGAATCTGGTCGCCGCAGCACCAGAAGGTGATGCCGCGCGCCACGTCCGGGTTGGAGATATCGCGCCGCACGCGCCCGACCCAGATGAGGTCCTGGTCGGAGGTGTCGAGCGGCATGGGGTACCGGTCGTGCGCGCTTACGGCCGCGCGATCGTCCACCAGCTTGACACCGGGCGCGGCCTCAAGCGCCGCGCGAACCGCCTCGAGCTCCACCGGCCGGTCGAGCTCGAGCGTGACGCTCTCGGAGTGCGAGCGCAGCACCGGCACGCGCACACAGGTGCAGCACACCGCAAGCTCGGGCAGGTGCATGATCTTGCGGCCCTCGTTTTGGAGCTTCATCTCCTCGGAGGTGTAGCCCTCGTCGTTGAACCCGCCGATCTGCGGGATGAGGTTGCTCACGAGTTGCGCGGCAAAGGCGCGGGGCTCCGGCAGGGGCTCCCCCTTGCCCATGGCCTCGATCTGGGCCACCAGCTCGGCCATCCCCGGCGCGCCGGCGCCCGAGGCCGCCTGATACGTCGACACGATCATGCGGCGCACGCCGGCGAGCTGATGGATGGGCCACGTGGGCACGAGCGCGATGATGGTCGCGCAGTTGGGATTGGCGATGATGCCCTTGTGCCAGGCGATGTCGCCGCCGTTGATTTCGGGGATGACGAGGGGCACATCCGGATCCATGCGGAAGGCGTGGCTGTTGTCGACGACCGTCGCCCCCGCATCGACCGCTGAGGGCAGAAGCGCCTTGGCAATGGCGTCGTCTGCCGCGCCGAGCACGATGTCGCACCCCTCGAACGAGGCGGGCGTCGCCTCCTCGATTACGATGTCCTCACCGCGAAACGCCATGGTCTTACCGGCCGAGCGCGCGCTCGCCAAGAGCTTGAGCCTGCCCACGGGGAAGCTGCGCTCCTCGAGACATTGCAGCATCTGCGTGCCCACGGCACCCGTTGCTCCCAAGATGGCGACGGTGTACTCCTTCATAGGTCCTCCCTCTCCCCAGCGGGCGCCGCTCCCTGCGCGCGCCTACTTGTCGTCAACAACATGCGGCCGGGACTCGTCCGCGGTCTTCTTCAGGTCCTTCAGCTCCAGCAGATGGTCGCCATCGGAGAATGCCCGGTAGATGGCGCGGATGGCGTGCTCGAAATCGTCCTTGTGCACGCCGACGATGATGTTGATCTCGTCCGAGCCCTGGGCGATCATGCGGATGGAGATGCCCTCGTTGCCGAGCGCCGCGAACAGCTGACCGGAGATGCCCGGCCGGCCGATCATGTTGCGGCCCACGGTAGAGATGAGCGAGAGGTCGTCGACCACCTTGATGGCATCGGGCGCGACCTCGGTCTTGATGTCGGCGACAATGGACCAGATGCAGTCCTTCACGTCGTCGCCCTGCACCACGACGGCAAAGCTGTCGATGCCCGACGGGATGTGCTCGACCGACACGTGGTAGCGCTCGAAGATCGTCAGCGTGCGGCGGATGATGCCCACCTCGTTGGACATGTGGTCTTTGAGGACGTGCACCGCCACGAAGTTCCTCTTGCCCGTGACGCCCGTGATGATGGGCTCGTCCTCCACGTAGTCCTCGCGGTCGGAGATGATGGTGCCGGGGTCCTGGGGGCGGTTGGTGTTGCGCACCGCGATGGGGATGCCCGCCTCCATAACGGGAAAGACGGCCTCCTCGTGCAGCACGCTCGCGCCCATATAGGAGAGCTCGCGCATCTCCGAATAGGTGATGCGGCTGATGGGCTGCGGGTTCTCCACGATGCGCGGGTCGGCCGAGAGGAAGCCCGACACGTCCGTCCAGTTCTCGTACAGGTCGGCGTCGAGCGCCTGCGCGAGGATAGCGCCCGAGATGTCGCCGCCGCCTCGGTCGAGGAGCAAGATGCGGCCCTCGCGCGTGGCGCCGTAGAAGCCCGGCATCACAAAGCCCCCGGGGATGCCGCGCTCCTGGATGAGCTCGTGCGTGCGCCCCATGGCGAGCGTACCGTCGTGATGGAAGGCGACCACATCGGCCGCGTCGAGAAACGGCAGCCCCAGGTACTCGGCCATAAGCTGGGCGGTAAAGTACTCGCCGCGGCTGACGAGCTCCTCGGTGGAGAGGGCGCCCGCCTTGGCCTTCTCGGCAAACGCGGCAAACTCGTCACGGATGGGATAGGCGAGACCGAGCTCGTCGGCGATAGCGAAGTAGCGCGCGCCGATATCGGCCAGCAGGTCGTCGCACGAAACGTGATAGCGCACGTGGGCGGCGACCAAGTAGAGCAGGTCGGTGACCTTAGCGTCGCCCGAGAAGCGCCGGCCGCACGCCGACACCACGATAAAGCGGCGCGCGGGGTCGGCCTCCACGATGGCGCGGATCTTCTTGAAATGCGCGGCGTCGGCGACCGAGGACCCGCCGAATTTTGCAATCTTAATCATGACGAACGAGTTACCTTTCCGGGTAGTGCACGTGGGGCGCGGCAGCTCTGATACCATGGGCGCATACCTTGAGCGTCCGAGGCATTTAAGGAGCTACCGATATGAGTCTGTACCATAGCACACGTTCGCGCGCGCACGCATGCTCGGCAAAACAAGCTATCCGCACGGGTCTCGCCCCGGACGGGGGCCTTTTTGTCTCCGATGCCCTCGGCACGCAAAAAGTCGACGTAGATACCCTCGCGGACAAAGACTATGCCGCCATAGCCCGCGAGGTCCTCGGTTTGTTACTACCTGATTACACGGCAGACGAGATCGCTGCCTGCGTGGACGAGGCCTATACCGGCACGTTCGCGAGCCCCGAGGTGACCCCCGTGGTCGACATCGCCCCCGTCGGCGGCGAGGGCGCCCCGCACGCGCACGTGCTCGAGCTCTACCACGGCCCCACGAGCGCCTTTAAGGACGTCGCCCTCCAGATGCTGCCGCGCCTCATGGCGCGCGCGCAGGCGGGCGCGGGCGCAGGCGAGCGCATCATGATCGTCACCGCCACCTCGGGCGACACGGGCAAGGCCGCCCTCGCCGGCTTTGCCGACGCCCCAGGCTGCGGCATCACCGTCTTCTACCCCGAGGGCAAGGTCAGCCGCGTGCAGGAGCTGCAGATGACAACGCAAGCGGGGGCGAATGTGGCCGTCGCCGCCGTGCGCGGCAACTTTGACGATGCGCAGAGCGCCGTGAAGCGCATCTTCGCCGACCGCGCGCTCGCAGACCGCCTCGCCAGCGCGGGGGTTGTGCTCTCGAGCGCCAACTCCATCAACGTCGGGCGCCTCGTTCCGCAGGTCGTCTACTACTTCGCCTCCTACGCGCAGCTCCTGCGCGCGGGCGCCATCGCCGCCGGCGACGCCGTCGAGTTCTGCGTGCCCACCGGCAACTTCGGCGATGTGCTCGCCGGGTACTACGCCAAGATGCTCGGCCTGCCCGTCGAGCGCCTCATCGTGGCGAGCGATAAGAACAATGTGCTCTTCGACTTCCTCACCACCGGCGTCTACGACCGCAATCGCCCGTTTTTCACCACCACGTCGCCCTCGATGGACATCCTCATCTCCTCGAACCTCGAGCGCATGCTCTACTACGTCTCGGACGGCGACTGCGAGCTCATCGCCGGCCTTATGGCCGACCTGGCCGAGACCGGGCGTTTTGAGGTGCCGCCCGCGCTCCTCGCCAAGATTCGGGAGACCTTTGCGTGCGGCTGGGCGGACGAGGACGAGGTTGCGGGAGCCATCGCCGCCTGCTGGCGCGACAACGCCTACCTCATCGACCCGCACACGGCCTGCGGCTACCACGTGATGGAGCAGCTGCCCGCCGCTCCGGGTGCCGCAGCGCGCGTGCTCCTCTCCACCGCAAGCCCCTACAAGTTCCCGCGCGCCGTGCTCCAGGCACTCGGTGCCGAGGTCCCCGCCGACGACTTCGCCTGTATGCGGGCTCTCGAGGAGGCGACCGGCACCACGGCGCCCGCGCAGCTCGCCGCCCTCGAAGCGGCCGCGGTGCGCTTCGCCGACGTCGTCGATGTGCCCGGCATGGGTGCCTATGTGGAGAGCGCGGCGCAGCGCCTCGAGGAGGCGGCGCGATGATCAAGATCTCCGTTCCCGCCACGAGCGCGAACCTCGGCATCGGCTACGACACGCTCGGCATGGCGGTCTCGCTCTACGCGCACATCACGATGGACCGCGCCGACGAGCTCACCATCACGGGCTGCCCCGATGAGTTCCGCGGACCCGACAACATGGTCTACCAGTCCTTTGTATTTGCATTGGAATCGTGGGGCGAAGAGCCCTTCCCCGTCGCCATCCACATCGAGACCGAGGTGCCCGTCGCACGCGGCCTGGGCTCCAGCTCCACCCTCGTGGTCGCCGGCATCATGGGGGCCGCTGCCCTCACGAGCCACACGGTGACGCGCGAGGAGCTCGTAGCGCTCGCCACCAAGCTCGAGGGCCACCCCGACAACGTCGCGCCCGCGATTCTGGGCGCCGCCGTATGCTCGTTCACACCCGAGGGCGAGCTGCCGCGGTGCCTCCGCTACGACGTCTCCCCGCGCCTGCGCTTCATCACCGTCATCCCCCCGTACGAGGTCCACACCGCGGACGCCCGCAAGGTGGTGCCCACCGAGGTGCCGCTCGCCACGGCGGTATGGCAGATGGGTCGCATCGCCGGCCTCACCCGCGGGCTCGAGACGGGCGACACCGCGCTCATCGCCGCCGCCAACGACGACCGCCTGCAGGAGCCCTACCGCCGCGCGCTCATCCCCGACTACGACGCCATCCGCACGGCGTGCCTTAACGGAGGGGCCAAAACGCTCTGGATCTCGGGCTCCGGCTCCACCCTTATGGCCGTGACCGACGACACCATCGTGGCGAAGTTCCTCCAGGTGCGGCTGCGCGAGGCGTTCCCCGCCTGCGAGACGCATATCCTCACCTGCGACACCGAGGGCGCGCAGATCGAATACCTGTAACGCGTGGCTCACGCCACTTCGTCGAGCGTGAACACCGGTTCCATAAGGTCCTCTATCGCGCAATGGAGGACACGGGCAAGGCTCTGCAACGTTTGAGCCTGGGCCTTGTTGATGTCCTTCCTGCGCTGCTCGTACATCTGGACGGAACGCAGGCCCACACGGGATCGGTGCGCGAGCTCGCGTTGCGAGAGGCGCAGGGCGCTGCGCGAGGCAGCGAGCCGAGTGGGTACTCTCGCCTCGTTATCTCGCGCTACCTCGGCAAAGAGCTCGCAGAAGCGCTCCTCAGACGCTTCGTGCCAGGGATGGTACCGTGCTACGAGCTCGTCGTAGGGCATAACGCGAAATAGCTCGTCGAAGGAAAGCGCCAAACGCCACTGAATGTATGCGGCAACCCACCCCACCCAGTAATGGGGCGTCTTTTCAAACCTGAACAGAGGCTTGGGAAGCGCCGCGTCATCATATCCCAGCTCACGCGTAAGGCGTGCAAACAGCTCCGGACCCGATAGACCCGAGACAACCGACGGATTGCCTTTGGCAAACATGTCGCTCAGCGGACTCATACAGAACAAATCAGAGACCTCATCGCCCTCCGCCCCATAATCATCCACCGCATACTCGAAGAATTCCGCGAGCACAGCCATAGCATCAGCCAGATACAGGCGGTCGTATGCGCACATCATCCCGCTTCATCCCCTCCGACAGAATCGTAATAGCGCAATAGCAAGGATGAAGAATGGCTATTACCGTGGACGGATATTGATGTTATGACCACCTATCTCAAGGGCGGGCGCCCTCATTAACAAGATGGTCGCTACCAGAATCAACGAGCCGCATCACCGCTCTGACTAAAGACTTTGTCTGAGCGGTGATGCGGCTCTGATACGATGGGGCAAACGAACGTCAGACAGGAGTATCATGCCCGCATCGCATCGCAAGCGCAGCAATCCGCTAAAGGCAACCGGCACCTTACGTCCTAAGGCGCACTCAAACCGGCCCCAGCTCGACCCCACCGGACCCACGGCCCTCGGCTTTACCCGTGCGGACTTTCCGCCCACCACACGCGCCGACATGGATGCGCGCGGCTGGGACGCCTGCGACTTTGTATACGTGTGCGGCGACGCCTACGTGGACCATCCGAGTTTTGGCTGCGCCATTATCGTGCGGCTGCTCGAGGCCCACGGCTACCGCGTAGGCGTCATCGCGCAGCCCGACTGGCGCGACCCCGCGAGCGTAACCGTCCTCGGCAAGCCGCGCCTCGCTTTTCTCGTCTCTGCCGGCAACATGGACTCCATGGTGAACCACTACAGCGTGAGCAAGCACCGCCGGCGCACGGACGCCTACACCCCCGGCGGCGAGGCGGGGCACCGGCCCGATCACGCCGCGGTGGTGTACGGCAACCTCATCCGCCGCACCTACAAGGAGACGCCCATCGTGCTCGGCGGCATCGAGGCGTCGCTCCGCCGCCTCGCCCACTACGACTACTGGTCGGACAAGCTCAAGCGCTCCATCCTGCTCGACGCGGGCGCCGACCTTATCATCTACGGTATGGGCGAGCTCGCCATCGTGGAGGTCGCCGACGCGCTCGCCGCCGGTCTGCCGGCAGAGCAGCTCACCTACATCGACGGCACGGTCTTTCGCACGCGCTCACTCGACGAGGTATACGATTACGCGCTGCTGCCCAGCTGGGACGAGCTTCTGACCGATAAGCTCACCTATGCGCGGAGCTTCAACACCCAGTACGAGAACATGGACCCCATCCGCGGCGGGAGGCTCGTCGAGCCGTACCCGCATGACGTCTATGTGGTGCAGAATCCGCCGGCGCGCCCGCTCACGCAGGAGGAGTTCGACGAGGCGTACGACCTCCCCTACACGCGCACCTACCATCCCGATTACGAGGAGGCAGGCGGTGTCCCCGCCTTAGCCGAGGTCAAGATGTCGCTCATCTCCAACCGCGGCTGCTTTGGCGAGTGCTCGTTCTGCGCGCTCACGTTCCACCAAGGGCGCATCGTGCAGGCGCGCAGCCACGAGAGCCTCATCGCCGAGGCGAAGAAGATCTGCGCCGAGCCCGACTTCAAGGGCTACATCAACGACGTGGGCGGCCCCACGGCAAACTTCCGTCAACCCGCATGCAAAAACCAGCTCAAGCACGGCGCGTGCCTGCGCAAGCGGTGCCTGTGGCCCAAGGTCTGCCGCAGCATGACGGTCGACCACACGGACTACGTGGCGCTCCTGCGCGAGCTGCGAGCCCTACCCGGCGTCAAGAAAGTCTTTGTGCGCAGCGGCATACGCTTCGATTACGCCCTCGCCGATGCGGACGACACGTTTTTGCGCGAGCTCTGCGCCCATCATGTCTCCGGGCAGCTCAAAGTGGCCCCGGAGCACGTTTCCGACGCCGTGCTCTCTGTCATGGGCAAACCCAGCCGCGCCGTATACGACCGCTTTGTCGAGACGTACCGCGCCATCAACCGCGAGCTCGGCAAAAAGCAGTACCTCGTCCCCTATCTCATGAGCAGCCACCCCGGCTCCACCCTAAAGGAGGCGGTGGAGCTCGCCGAGGCGGTGCGCGACATGGGGTACATGCCCGAGCAGGTGCAGGATTTCTACCCCACGCCAAGCACGATGTCGACCTGCATGTATTACACCGGCGTCGATCCGCGTACGATGCAGCCGGTGTACGTGCCGCGCTCGGCGCATGAGAAGGCCCTGCAGCGCGCGCTCATCCAGTACCGCAAGCCCGAGAACTACCCGCTGGTGCGCGAGGCGCTGGAGCGGGCCGGGCGCACGGACCTCATCGGCTACGGACCGAAGTGCCTCATCCGTCCCGTACCGCCCCACGGAGTGCGGAGCGGAAAGCACGCCGGAACCGGGACCCGTGGCAATACGGGCGAGGGGCGCGGGCGTGGGGCAGATGGCCCGCGCGGCACCGCGACCCGCAACGCGAGCGGTACCGCTAGCCGCGGCCGCGTCGGAGGACACAGAGCGGACGATCGAGGTGGCAACGCGGGGCGCGGTGCCGGCAAGCGCGGCGCCAACGCGGCGGGCCGCAACCGCGCCGGCCAGGGACGCGAAGCTAACCGCGGCGGCCATCGCGGTTAGCGAGAAATGGCAACATTCCACTCCTCGGCATTTCGCCAACGTTCCCGCGAGTGGTTTTCTACCGTCTTAGCTCTCTAATCAGCCCGGGAATGGCGGAAAACCACTCGCGGGCAACATAGGGTCGGGGCCGTTCTTGTTGCGCGCGGCAAGAGCGAGCCCGACCGCGAGCGGGCGGACGAGACGCGCCCCGACAGCGAGCGCGCCGCGGAAAACCTCGTACCGCGGAATCGTGCCCGCCTGCGTGATGCTCTTTGCAACGAACGCACAGGGAACGCACGCGCTACAGACAGCGCTCGGCGATAACGCGCTTGAGCTCGTCGATGCCCGTACCGTCCTCGGCAGACGTGACGATGATGTCTTCGGCGGGCACATTGAGCTGACGGCGGACGGCAGCGGCCTGCTGCGCGCGCTTCCCACGGCTGAGCTTATCCGCTTTGGTGAGGCAGACGATGAACGTGAATTCGTTCTCCTGCAGGTACTCGATCATCTGGTGGTCGAGCGCGCTCGGATCGTGACGGATGTCCACGAGGGACACCACCAGGTTGAAGCTCCGCTCGCTCTCAAAGAAATCGCCGATAAGACGGGCCCAGCGGTCGCGCTCGGCCTTTGAGCGCCGTGCGAAACCGTAGCCCGGAAGGTCCACAAAGTGCACGCCGTCCGCCTCGAAAAAGTTGATGTTGGCGGTCTTGCCCGGCGTGCTCGACACCTTCACGAGGCCCTTGCGCCCAAAGAGCTTGTTCATGATGGACGACTTGCCCACGTTGGAGCGACCGACAAAGCTGACCTCGGGGCAGGTCGACTCGGGGATCTGAGAGACCGCGCCGTAGCTCGCCACAAAATGAGCCAGCTGGTAATTGATGGAATCTGCCATGGCATCTACCCTTCGCGTGAAAGACCGAGGCGGGCGGCGACGCGCCGCACGATGGCCAGCGTCAGCGAGCTCGCGGTGCGCGCGTACTCGTCGAGGTCAAACGTGCGCTCGCAGAAGGCGTCGTACTCCTCGTCGCAATTATCGCTGATGGCGCGCAGCACCAGGCAATCGACGCCGTTCTTGGCAGCGATGTGCGCCACGGCCGCACCCTCCATCTCGACGCAGTCCGCCTGCGTGGCGGCGATGACCTCGGCACGCATCGCGGCGCCCGTGCAGAAACGGTCGCCCGTGGCGATGGTGCCGCGCAGGTAGCGCCTAGGGTCGGCAGACTCGCCCTCGCGCCGGAAGCGCGCAAACGGGGAGCTGCCGGCGGTCTCGAGGGCGGCATCGAGGGCGTCGCCGTCAAGCTCGGCGGAGACGAAGCCCCATGCCTTAAGGGTCTCCTCGGCGACGTCGACGAGATAATCGGTCGAGGCGAACTCCTCGAGGGACGGAGCGGACTCCGCGATGAGGGCCGTATCGGTATCGAGATAGCGCAGGCGCTCGCCCACCACGACGTCACCGATATGGAGCGCCGGGTTGAGACCGCCCGCGATGCCGGAGAAGATGACGGCGTTTGCCCCATACACGCTGATGAGATGCTGCGTGGCGGCGGCCACGTTAACGGTGCCCATGCCGGCCGTGGTAGCAACCAAGTTGAACCCGTGGTACGCACCGCCGACAATCTTGAGCCCGGCCTCCTCGGTAACGGTCCCGTTGTCGACTTCGGTATAGATCTGGCGCACTTCCTTCTCAAGCGCGCCGATGATGGCAATAGTTGGCGTCATGATGGCCTCCTCGGTTTGGTCACGCCCCACGATACCAAAAAACGCGCCAAGGTGGCCGACCTCCCCGGACTCTCCCGGCACTTGCGCCCCTTGCCACCGGCAGCCGCCCAAAACAGGGCGCACCTAGACCGCGCGCTATCGGCGCCAGTAGGCTATGGCGATCTGCGTGCGGTTCTTGAGGTGCAGCTTCGCGAGAATCGAGCTGATGTGGTTGCGGACGGTCCCCTCCCCGAGATACGCAGCCGCCGCGATCTCGCGGTTGTCGAGCCCCTCGGCGATAAGTTCGGCCACCTCGCGCTCGCGCTCGGTTAGGCAGGCAAACGGATCGGCAGCAGCGCGTCCGGCGTCCGAGGCCTCCACCGGCGCGCCGCCACGGTGTGAAACGCGCGCCAGCACCTCCCCCTCGAGTACGCTCTGCCCGCTCATAACCGCCCTGAGCGCCGGCGCGATGGTGCCGACATCCTGTTTGATGAGGTATCCGCGCGCTCCGAGCGCCAATGCGCGCACGATGTACTCGTCGTCGGAAAACGTGGTGAGAAACACGATGCGGGCAGCGGGATCGCGTGCGAGGATCTCCTGCGCCGCAGAAAGGCCGTCGCGTCCGGGCATCTGGATGTCCATGAGCAGGATATCGGGGCGCTCGGCAGCCGCAAGGCGCACGGCGTCGTTCCCATCGCCTCCGATGCCGACGACGTCGATATCGGGCTCGTTGCCCAAGATGATGCTGAGCGAATCGCAGATAAGACGGTCGTCATCGATGATGGCAATGCGCATTTCTGCCCCTTTCTACCTGCTGTTTCCCGTCGTGCACGAGTCGTTTGGAAACACATCGGCCCCACCTGCCGGCTCCGCATCGCCACGTGGGGCGGCATTGCCCCCGACGGTCGCGCCGCACGGTTTGGGGATGCTCACGAACACTCGCCAGCCATGCCCCGCGGCATCGGGGCCGGCGCGAAACGTGCCGCCGAGCGCATCCACCCGCTCCTCCATGGAAGTCAGGCCCAAACCGCGCCCAAAAAAGGGCGTTGTGGCGGGCGGGCGCCCCTCTGGCAAAGGGGTATTGCGCACCGCATCGCCGGAAGCCGTGGCAGGCGCGCCCGCTTGAGACGAGACGGCCGCCCGATTCTCGACGCCCTGGGCTGCCCCGCCATCGTCTGTGACGGTCAGCTGCCAGAAACCGGGATGCTCGACCAAGCGCACCTCGGCGCGCGCGGCGGGCCCCGCATGATGCGCGACGTTGGAGAGCGCCTCGCGCGTCACCGCCGCCAAGCAGCTCGCAACCTCGGGCGGGGCGGCAGCGACATCGGTCGCGCAATGCGTGGGCACCGGAGCCTCCGCGGCGATGCGAGCCACCTGAGCGCCCGCATCGATACGGTCCTCATGCAGGTCGCGCACGCTCGCACGCACCGTGCCGAGCGCTTCGTCCACATCGCTCGCGAGCGCCGAGAACGCCGCGCGGGCGCGCTCGTCCGAGGCGAACACGACTTCATAGGCCTTAGCCTGCAATAGCGTCCGCGTCAGAAGATGTCCCACGTTATCGTGTATCTCGCGAGCGATGCGGGTACGCTCCTCGAGCACGGCCACGCGCACGGCAAGCTCGCGCTTATCGACAAGATCGCGGTTCTGGGCCTCAAGCTTGAAGGAGCGCTCCCGCAGGCGATCACGCTCGCGCAGGTTGCGGTCGCGCTGACGACGGGTCTGATCGGTACGACGAGCGAGCACCACAGTGGCTGCGCTTAAGAATGCCGCAAATACGATGGGAAGCACATCGAGTCCCGCCCGATTGATGCCAACGAGGAACATGGTAAACGGAACGGCGATGAGAGCACGGGGAGGACGGCGCGCCAAATCATACGCTGCGAGCGGAAGGGCAAGGAGCGTCTCCGGCAGCGCCAGGGCAAGCGCGCAGCAGGCGAGCGGGAGTGCCGTGGGGACGCGCTGCCTCAACACGGAAACCGCCCCGCCGTCGGAACTGCCTCGAAGGGACCTGCTGCCCGCGATTTCGCCAGCGGCGTCATCGTCCCCGGAATCCACGTCCGCAACTTCAACCGCAATCGCCGCGGTAGCGCATATGAGCAGCGCCGCAACCGTCGCCGCACGCGGGGCGAAGGCGATGGCGGCGGCGAGGCAGCATGCAAAGAGCATCAGCTTGTCAGTCAATCGTTCCATGGGGCAAGTCTAGCGCACGAGCCGCGCCGCACGCCGTGCGATACCGCACGCGGTGCGACCTTGCACCCAATTCGTGACAAATGTCATGTCCAACCGAGATCAATGGCGCTACGAGCACCGTAGCTGGCGCCCGTCGCGGCAGAACTCGTGACAAACCTCACTTCCGCTGCGCCGCCTCACGGCCGATACTGCTTTCATGCCGCGTTAGCAAGGAGGTCCCCATGTCCGCGCAGCACCAACCCCAGGGCACCGCGCCCGTCATCTCCGTCCGGCAGCTCGTCAAACGCTACGGCGATCTCACCGCACTCGACCACTTCGACCTCACCGTCCGGCGCGGGGAGATCTTCGGCCTCCTCGGACCCAATGGCTGCGGCAAGACCACGGCAATCAACTGCATGCTCCAGCTCCTCAACTACCAGAAGGGCTCAATCGAGCTTTTCGGCGAACCCATGAGCCCGCGACGGTACGACCTCAAGCGGCGCATCGGCATCGTTCCCCAGCAGGTGGCCGTTTTTGACGAGCTCACCGTCACCGAGAACATCGATGCCTTCTGTTCGCTCTACGTATCCGACCGCGCCCTCCGCCGCACGCTCGTAGAGGACGCCATCGCCTTCACCGGTCTCGAGCGCTTTCGGCGCTTCCGGCCTCGCAAGCTCTCCGGCGGCCTGCTCCGGCGCCTCAACATCGCCTGCGGAATCGCGCACCGCCCCGAGCTCATCTTCTTCGACGAACCCACCGTTGCCGTCGACCCGCAGAGCCGCAACGCCATCCTCGGGGGCATCTTGCGCCTGGTAGATGAGGGCGCGACCGTGGTCTATACGAGCCACTACATGGAAGAGGTCGAGCAGATCTGCGGGCGCGTGATGATCATGGACCGAGGGCGCGCCATCGCCGAGGGGACGGTCGGCGAGCTCAAGGGCATGATCGATGTGGGCGAGAAAATCGTGGCCGAAATTCCCGACCTGCCCGATTGCGCACTCGAAGCCGTTCGCTACCTGCCCTGTGTGCTGCGGGCAACCTACCGCGGCCATGAGCTGCATGTGGCATGCGGGCAGGGGCAGGGGCACCTCGCCGAGGTGCTCGGCGTGCTCGCCGGCACGGGAATCGAGCCGGTCCGCGTGTTCTCTGAGCCCCCGACGCTGAACGATGTCTTCCTCGAGATGACCGGTAGCGACCTGCGCGACGGCGACGGCGCACCGGGCGCCGATGTCAGAGCCGCGACTGAAGACGGAGCGGCGGGGGCGGAAGAGTCGCCCGGCCTTGTGGCCCGCCTCCTACGGCGCGGCGGGAGGTGAGGGGCATGCTCTCGCTCATCGCCTGCAACATACGCACGAGCCTGCGCAACACGAGCATCGTCATCTGGGCGTTTCTCTTCCCACTTATCATGGCGACCATCTTTATGACGATGTTCTCCAACTTCTCCAGCTCGCAGTACACGAGCGGTATCGCACTCGGGGTCGTCACCGATACCAACTGGTCCCGCGCCACGGGTTTGCGCACGCTGGTCGAGAGCCTTTCCGGGGAGAGCTCCGGCGGAGGTACCGCCGAGGCCGACGGCGCCGAAAAATCAGTCGAGACCGACGATGAGGCGCTCTTCGCCCTTACCCGCTACGCCTCGTCCGATGAGGCCCGCTCCGCCGTGCTCGCCGGCGAGGTCGTCGCCTACCTCGCGGTGGACAGCGACGGGGAGCCCACGCTCTTTGTCTCCCCCAGCGAGACGGGAACCACCAGCCAGGCCATCATCCAAGTTGTGCTCGACCGCTATCTGCAGGGCGAGGCCATCGTCCAAGACCTTGCAGAGCGGGATCCCACGGCGCTCGCCATGCCCGGCGCCGTCGCCGCGCTCTCCCAGAATCTCTCCGGCTCCAACGCCGACACCGCTGAGCTCGACCTCCTCCGCGAGCCGCCGCAAGAAATGGGACGCTATTACTACGCACTGCTGGGGTACACGTGCATCATGTGCGCCGACGTGGCCAAGACGCTCATCGAGCGCACGCGCTCCGGCGCCTCCGCCCTCGGAGACCGCTGCCAGGTGAGCGCCACACCGCCGGGCAGACAGCTTGCGGCAGCCCTTGTGGCGAGCTGGCTCATCGTGATGGCGAGCACGCTCACCTCCGTCGCCTACCTGTGGCTCGCAGCGGGCGTGTCGTTCGGCGGGCGCATATGGCTGACCCCGGTGGCATGCGCCGCGATCTCTCTGGTATCGTGCGCGTTCGGCGCGCTCATCGGCTCGCTGCCCGGCGCTACCCCGCGCGTGAAGGATGCGCTCGTCACCATCTGCACGCTCGGGCTCTCGCTCCCGGCGGGTCTCTTTGGCGAGCCCGCGGTAGAACTCGGAAACTGGCTTACGCAAAACGTCCCGCTGTTGCAGCTCGTCAACCCGGCTACGCAGGCGTCTGAAGCGCTGTTCGCCCTCACCTTCTACGATTCGCTCGTACCGTTTGCCCAGGCCCTTGCCGCACTCGTCGCCATCGCCGCGGTGCTCGCCGCCGGCGCCGTGCTCTGCATGAGGAGGACCCGCCATGCCTATCGTTAGGATCGCCTGCCGTCTCGTCCGCGAGCACCGCATGCTCTTCGCCGTGTACGTGCTGCTGTTCTCGCTGCTCGGCGCCTTTGCTGCGGGCAGCCTCGGGTCCTCGGCGACCGCGGCGGGCTATGTGTCGGCGCGGCCCACGGTCGCCGTCATCGACCGCGACGGGAGCGCCGTCTCGCAGGAGCTCGCCTCGTATCTCGCCGATACCGGAGAGATGGTCGAGGTCGATGACACCCTCTACGCCCTGCAAAAAGCCGCCGCTAACAACTTTGCCAACTATGTGCTCATCATTCCCGAGGGCTACGGGGCCGAGCTTATCGATGCCGCGCGCGCCGGACATGATGCACCCGACCTCTCATGCATCGTGAGCTATATGAGCGCATCCGGCGCCCTCGTCGACCAGCGCGTAAGCGCCTGGACTCAAGAGCTCTACGCGCTTGCCGCCGCCAGCGATGCCCCCGCGTCGGAACTCGTGCAGATGGTCGATGCCGCACAAGAGACCGGCGTCGCCGTCGAAAGCGTCCCCACCGAGGAGACGGGCCTGCCCATCACCTATTTGGTGTACTGTCAGTTTGCCCTCTACGCGCTTTTTGGAGGAATCGCCGCGATCGTGGGCACGGGGCTCTTCAGCTTGCGTCAAACCGAAATCAGGCAGCGCATCGGCGTCTCGTGCGTGGCGCAGACGCACTTCGATGCGCAGGTAGTGGGGGCGATCTCCCTCTGCGGGATGGCGGTGTGGGCCATCAACGCCTGCGTGGGACTCGTGCTGTACCGCGACGCACTCAGCACCGTACCGCCCCTGTTTGTGCAGCTCATGCTGGTAATCCTGCTCGCGCTCATGCTGGTGGGCATGGCCTTTGGGTTTCTGGTATGGCAGCTCAATGTGCGCCATGAGCTCATCCACGCCATCTGCAACATCGCCGCGATGATCGTAGCGTTTTTGGGCGGCACGTGGATCCCCCTCGACAACATGTCGGAAGCGGTCACGGCCGTGGCGCGCTTCACCCCCGGGTACTGGGCGGTAAGCGGCATGCAGGAGCTGGTGCGCGCCACCAGCGTGTCCGGCGAGCTGATTGCATCCGTGCTGACGGACGTGGGGCTGGTGGTGCTCTTCGCCGCGACCATCGCGGCCGCCGGGCTCGCCGTAGGGCGTGCGCAACGGGCCGCGTAGGAGCCGCGCCGACCACCTACCGCCCGCGCGCCGCCTTCATGCCGCGCAGAACCGCTTGACGAAGCTCCGGGATGCGCGCCTTGTCCATCTCCGGCACGCCGGCGAGCGGATAGGCGATGCCCAGCTGCTCGTATTTTGCGACGCCGAGCGTGTGGTAGGGCAGCATCTCGAGCCCCGCGACGTTGCGCCACGGGGCGATCAGGCGCCCGAGCGCCTCGCACTCGTCCGTCGTGTCGGTGTACCCCGGCACGATCACGTGGCGAATCACCACCGGGATGCCGCGCCGCGCCAGCTCGTCACCGAAGGCGATAATGCGCGCCGGGTCGCGCCCCGTGAGCGCGCGATGCCCCTCCGGATCGGCATGCTTGATGTCGAGCAGCACCAAATCGGTCTCATCGAGAGCGCGCGACCACCGCTCGGGATGCTCGGGATTGAAGGCGTACCCGCAGCTGTCGAGGCACGTGTGGACCCGCCCCGCCGGCCGCGCATGCATCGCGGTAAAGAGGTCGGCCAGAAACTCCGGTTGCAGGAGCGGCTCTCCGCCCGATACCGTGATACCGCCGTTTCGGTAGAACTGGCGATTGCTCTCAAACTCCCCGACCAGCTGCTCGACCGTCACCTCGGTGCCGGCGTGCGCGCCCGTCTCCCACGTATCGGGGTTATGGCAATAGAGGCAGCGCATCGGGCAGCCCTGGGTGAAGACGACGAAGCGGATGCCCGGACCGTCGACCGTCCCCATGGTCTCCACCGAGTGGATGCGTCCGTGGGCAAACTGCGACGTCTGGATGTCGTCGTGAGCATCGAGTTGGATACGAGCCATGGCTACCCCTTCCACAGGCGCGAGCGCGCCCGCACCAGTATTGTAGTCCATGCGCAGGACGGGGCCGAATGTGGCCGTGCGCCGACACGACTGCGCACCACCACACCCCAAGCGTTTATGTCGCCCGGGTTTCCGGGTCATATCTGGGCCTTTGCCAAGCGGTTTCCATTCAAGGCGCAACGCGGCGGAAAAGAGCCCGACATACTCCGCCCCTACGATGGGCCGCAACGGGGTGCGGAGCATAGGGCCGCCCCATCGCCCTGCGGTGCATCGGCCGCCTCCTCGCTCCGCGACCCGGGCCCAACGCACGTCTCGAGAAGGGAATCGCCATGTCTGCCACCAGCCCGTCCACGCACACCACGTCGACCGCCCGCTCCCGCACCGCCGTCCGCGGGCTCTGGGACCTCGTCGCCGAGCTCAAGGGAGAGCGCTACCGCTGGGTCGATCTCACCCACACGCTCTCCGCCCAGACACCGCACTGGTACGGTTTCAGCCCCTTCGCGAGCAAGCTGCTCTTTGACTACCTGCCAGGCACCCCCGATGCCATGGCCGCTCCGATGCGCTGCTACGAATACTCCGTCGCATCGCAGTACGGCACGCACGTCGACGCGCCGCGGCACTTCTGGGCAACGGGGCGCGCGCTCGACGCCATCGGCCCGAGCGAGCTTATCATGCCGCTGTGCGTCATCGACCGGCACGAGGCATGCGCGGCAGACCCCGACTACGTGCTCACCACCGACGACCTCACCGCTTGGGAAGACGAGCACGGACGCATCCCGGAGGGTTCGTTCGTGGCGTTTCGCTCCGATTGGTCGCGCAAGTCCGATCTCGAGAACAAGGACGCCAGCGGCCAGCCGCACTACCCCGGCTGGGGCCTCGATGCCATCCGCTGGCTCGTACACGAGCGCAACATCGCCGCCATCGGACACGAGCCCGCCGACACCGACCCGGCTCGCGTCACCACGCGCAAGGGCTTCTACCCCTACCCCGCCGAGCAGTACATCCTTGCCGAGGACCGCTATCAGATCGAGGTGATGGACCATCTGGACGAGGTGCCCGAGACGGGGGCGCTCATCGTCTGTGCCTTCCCCAAGCTGCTCGACGGCGTGGGCTACCCGGCGCGCTGCTTTGCCATCTGCCCGGTCGAGGAGTAAGGTAAGCCCAACGTCATCAGACTACGCCCATCGGCGAGTGAGGAGATCGGTATGCACATCGAGCGCGTCGCTATCGTGGGGCGCGGGGCCGTGGGCCTCATGTACGGCAGCATCATGGCCGCGCGCCTCGCACCCGGATCCGTCGTGTTTGCCATGGACGACGCACGTTTCCGCCGCCACGCGGGCGAGGACGTCACCATCAACGGGGAGCCCCTTGCCGTGCCGACGATCCCCATGAGCGAGGCCGAGCCCGTCGACCTCGTCATCCTCGCCGTCAAGGCAAGCGGACTCGACGCCGCCATCGACAGCATGGCGCCGCTTATCGGGCCCAAGACCATCATCGCGTCGCTCCTCAACGGCATTACGAGCGAGGAGCGCATCGCGGCGCGCTACGGCTGGGCGCACACGGTCCTCGGCATCTGCCAGGGTATGGACGCGGTGTACCTCGCCGGCGCGCTCACCTATACGCACGCGGGCGAGATCCGCTTTGGCGCGGCGCCGGAAACGGAGGCCGGCGTGGTCGAGGCTCTTGCCGACTTCTACGCCCGCGCGGGCATCCCCCATGTGGTCGAGGCGGACCCCCGCCGCCGCATGTGGGTGAAGCTCATGCTCAACGTGGGCATCAACCAGACGTGCATGGCCTTCGGCGGCACCTACGGCAGCGCGAGCGAGGCGGGCAGCGAGCAGAACCGCTGCTTTATCGCCGCCATGCGCGAGGCGCTCGCCGTCGGCCGCGCCGAGGGCGTGCAGATGGACGAGGGGGACCTCACCGCGATGGCGCGCCTCATCGCCGGTCTCGACCAGAGCGGCATGCCCTCGATGGCGCAAGACCGCATCGCGCGGCGCACCACCGAGGTGGAGGAGTTCGCGGGCACCATCTGCCGGCTCGCCGCCAAGCACGATATCCTCGTCCCCACCAACGCCTGGCTCGCCCGGCGCATCCGTGCGATCGAGAGCTCCTATTAGCCTGACGCAGCTGCTGCGCGCGTGCCGCCGCCGTCGCCTCAGGACGCCACGCGCGGCGCGCGCATCAACCGGAACAGCCAGCCAAAGGCGAGGAGCGCCCCCACCAGCGCCAGCGCACCGCCCGCGTACCCGACAGCCGCGATCGAGATGCCCGAGACCACCATGCCGCCCACCGCGGTGCCGGTGCCGATGCCAAAGTTGAAGAGGCCCGAGTAGATGGACATGGCAACCGTCGCGTCGTCTGCCGAGGCAGCCTTCATAAGCTCGGACTGAAACGCGATGTTGAAGGCGGTGCCGCAGATGCCCCAGACAAGACAGGCGGCAACCATGGCGGCAAACGACGCGGAGGCCGCTTGCAGGCAAAAGAGCACCGCCGTTAATCCGATGATGACCGTGCCCAAAAACGCGAAACGGTGCCCGTCGAAGAAGCGGGCGAACAGAAAGCTCGCCACCAAGCCCGCCGCGCCGAATATCGTGAGCAGCAGCGTTGTGGTGCCCGCGTCGAAGCCGCCCACCTGGCCCAAAAACGGCTCGATGTAGCCATAGGCCACGTAGAACCCCATCGAGAGGCAGACGACCACTACGTAGATCCCCATGAGCACGCGGTTCTTGGCGAGCCCGGGCAGGCGCTTGAGGGTGAAGCGCTCGGTTGCCGGCAGTGAGGGAAACACGACGGCCTGATAGATGACGAGCGCCACCGCGATTGCGCCCACGCAGGCAAACGTCATGCGCCAGCCGACGGCGAGGCCGATGGCACGGCCGAGCGGCATGCCCACCACCGAGGCGATCGAGGTACCCGTGGTGACCATGCTGAGGGCGAGGGCCGCATGCCGGTCGCCCGCAATGCGCGTGGCGACCACCGGGGCGATGGACCAGAAGATGGCGTGCGCGGCAGCCACGAGGAGGCGCGCCGCCGTCAACAGCGCGAAGGTGGGCGCGATGGCGGCGCACACCTGACCGAGCGCGAACACGGCCACCACCGCAAGCAGCAGCGGTTTGAACGAGAAGCGCGATGCGGCAACCATCAGCGGAAGCGACAGGAGCATGACGCCCCACGCGTAGACGGAGATCATGAGGCCCGTCGTCGCCTCGGAGAGCGAAAACGACGCGGCGATGCTCGTCAGCAGGCCGACGGGCATGAACTCCGAGGTGTTGAACACAAAGGCGAGCAGCGTCATGCCCAGAAGCGGCAGCCACTGCGCCCTCGTCATGCCGCCGCGATGCTGGCTGGGCGTCTCCTCATGCTTCATGGTAGTAATCACATCCCCCCGAGGCGGCCGTCGGCAACTCCGGCAACCGCACTAGATGTACGCACAAGTCGGGAATGGTAGCCCAAAACCGACCCCTGCAAACGCGCTTCTGCCAATTCACGGTTTGCGCATCCGTTGATGCGCAGAACGGGCGTCTACCGGCGCACCATGCGCGCTCTCGCCTTTTGCGCGCCAAGCCGTTTGATACTTGTACAGCAGCCTCTCGAACGCCAGGATGCAGCAGCCCGTAAAACTTCCCGGCTCCACATTAGCCGAGTCGAGCGGCTGGTCGTCTTCAACCAGAAACAGCATATCGGAGGCATCGGCAACGGGGCTGTGCTCGTTACCCACGAAGGCCGCCAACGGTATGCGATGCTCTTTGCACTCGTCGACAATGCGAACCATCGCAGGCGTTGTTCCTGATTTCGAGATAACGATCATCATGGAGAGACGCGGACCCAAGCTGTGGATGAATTGGTCTGCATCCAGGTAACTCTGCTCGACCACCGGAAAGCCACGCCCCAAGAGCTTCGTCTGAATGTACTCGCTAATCAGGTGCGAGTACCCTTCCCCTTTGACACCGATGAGCTCCCGCGCATCGAGATAGCCGTAGAACCGCTGCAGATGCTCATTGCGGTAGACAAGACTCGCCCGCAGCTCGCTCGACGATAGAATTGAATCCCTCCGGCCCATCTCGTTCAGGTGCAGCCCATACACCATCTCGCGAAAGCCTGCGTATCCGAGTTTCTTGGCAACGCGTGTTACCGACGTCATGCTCGTATAGCACCGTTGGGCGACATCTCGTATGGATATCCGCGCGTTATCACCTGTCTCATCAAGTAGATACGTTACGATGCGCCGTTCGGTATCCGTAAGATTTACGGTTGGAAACAATTTCGCCACGCGCTCGATCTCATCTGAGCCCATAGTTCCCCGCTTCCTCAAAGCGCTGTTCGGTAGCAACGGTATTGTCGATGAGAGACCCGTACATATGCTGGTTTACGTGAATATTTTCATAAATGTGAAGGCTAATCACAGGATTGTGTGGTTTTCTTGCCTATACAATCGTTCATGGCCATGCAAGCAGATACAGACACCGGTGTCTCACTCTGGAAACAACCTGCAGCCTATGATGCCCTCCCTGCGGCTCGTCCCGTAGCATGAGATGCATCATGCTGGTATGCAAAAACGAAAAAGAGGAGAGATGCACCAGTGAAATCGACTGCAAAATCGGGCACCCACCGCATCGGTATGGCGCAATTCCAGCGCTTCGGCGGCGCCATGCTCACCCCTGTTCTTTTCTTTATGTTCTCGGGCATCGTTGTCGCCATCACATCTGTTCTCATCAACCCTTCCCTTGTCGGATCCATCGCCAACGAGGGCACCGCTTGGTACGGATTCTGGACTACCATCAATAACGGCGGATGGACGGTCTTCAACAACATGGAGATCCTCTTCGCCATCGGCCTTGCCTACGGCCTTTCCGATAACGCCAAGGGTCGCGCCGCCCTCGAAGCGTTCGTCCTCTATATGACCTTCAACGTCTTCGTCAACAATTTACTCACCTTCTTTGGACCTACGTTTGGCATCGACCTCGCTACAGCAGAGACCGGCATCAAGGCAATAGGTGGCATCACCACGCTCGATACCGGTTTCTTGGGCGCCATCCTCGTCGCCGCTATCATCGTATGGCTCCACAATCGCTTCTTCGAGAAGCGTCTCCCCGATTGGCTCGCTATCTTCCAAGGCTCCGCGCTTGTTGCCGCCGTCGGCTTCCCAGTCATGTTCGTACTCGCCGGTATCTTCTGCTTCGTGTGGCCAACCATCCAAGAAGCCATCAACTCGCTGCAATACTTCCTGTCCAATGCGGGACTTCTTGGCGTATGGATCTACACATTCCTCGAGAAGGCATTGCTCCCCACCGGCCTGCATCACTTCATCTACTCCCCGTTCCAGTACGGCCCCGCAGTCGTCGAGGGAGGCATCACCTACTACTGGATGGAGCACCTGCAGGAGTTCGCCACCTCTACCGCAGGGCTGACCACTATCTTCCCCGAGGGTGGATTCCAACTTCAGGGCCTTTCCAATTTCTTCGGCATCCCCGGCATCGCCCTCGCGTTCTACTTCACGTCGCGCAAAGAAAACCGCAAGAAGATGCTCGCGCTCTGCGTCCCGGGTGTCATCACCGCGTGCTTCTGCGGCATCACCGAGCCCTTTGATTACACCTTCCTGTTCGTCGCGCCCGTCCTGTTCTTTGTCCACGCTTTCCTGGCGGCCACGTTTGCGACCATCCAGTATGCATTCGGCCTGTCCGGTGACATGGGCGGCGGCCTAATCGACATCTTCGCAAAGAACATCATTCCTATGTGGCAGAACCACTGGGGATCCTATGTGGTGATGTTCATCATCGGCGCCATCTCCATCGCGGTGTACTTCATCGTCTTCCGCTATCTCATTTTGAAGTTCGACTTCCCGACGCCCGGTCGCGGTGAAGACGTCGAGTTCCACACCAAAAGCGATTACCGCGAGAAGCTCGCTGCAGGTGCAGAGGCCGACGCCGCATCGCTCGATGAGGCAGCTGGCTACCTTGTCGCCTTCGGTGGTCCCGAGAACATCAAGTCAATCACAAACTGCATGACGCGCCTACGCGTCACGGTGAACGACCCCGCCCTCGTCAAAGACGACAAGGCCTTCACCGAATGGGGCGCCAAGGGAGTTGTGCGCAACGGAGATGCTTTCCAGGTCATCGTTGGCCTCTCTGTGCCCCAGATCGCCGAGGCGTTTAAAAAGCTCGTCGACGGCAGGGCAAAGATGCCTGCCGGCATTGCCTAAACCCTAAACACGTACCCACTACGAGGAGAAACACATGAAGTTAACCGTTATCGGTGGCGGCGGGGTGCGCTCGCTCTTCCTTGCCAAGAGCATCGCCCAGCAGTCTTCAAAGCTCGGCATCACCCAGCTGGTATTTATGGATAACGACGCCGAAAAACTCAAGGTGTACGGCACCCTCGCGCGCCATGTCTCCCAGATGCTCGACCCCGCCCTGGAGTTCGTCCTTACCGAGAATCCAGTTGAAGCAGTGAAAGACGCTGACTACGTCATCACGACAATCCGCGTCGGTGGCGACCACATGCGGGTACGCGACGAGCGCATTGCCCTCGCCCATAACGTATTAGGCCAGGAAACGACCGGTGCCGCAGGCGTATCGTTTGCGATGCGCTCCATCCCTGCCCTGGCATCGTACTGCGAGCTCATCCGCGCCCACGCCAAGCCCACGGTCAAGGTCTTCAACTTCACGAACCCCGCCGGCGTAGTCTCACAGGCGCTTCATGATATGGGGTATGACTTCACCTACGGCATCTGCGATGCCCCCAGCGGTATGCTCCACCAGTTTGCCGACCTTTACGGCGTCGATGCCTCTCGTCTTGAAGGCGAGTGCTACGGATTGAACCACCTCTCGTATTTCTCGAGCATCAAGCTCGATGGACGCGAAATCGTTCCCGAACTCATCGAGAGCGACGAGGTCTATCAGAAGACCGATATGCACTTCTTTGAGAAAGACCTCGTCCGGACACATCGGAGCATTCTCAACGAGTATCTCTACTACTTCTATTATCGCGAGCGGGCCGTTGAGAACATCCAGAAGGCCGGCCAGACGCGTGGTGAACTAATCGAAGAGGTCAACCGCAAGATGACCGCTGAACTCTCCACAATCGATATCGACGACGATTTTGATACCGCGCTCAAGACGTATGAAAAATGGTACGGCGTGCGCGAGGATGCCTATATGGCAAACGAGACCGGTATGAAGCGAGAGAAGCCTTGGAGCTTCGATGTGTTCAGCCCCGACGCTGGCGGATACGCGGGCGTGGCGCTGCGCTACATCAATCTTGTACAAACGGGCACCGAAGGAACCATGATCCTCTGTGCGCCCAACAACGGCGCTATCCCCACACTCGAGGATGATGACGTTGTCGAGATTACCTGCGATATCTCTGCCGCAAGCTGCAAACCCCACCGTTTCGACATTACAGATATCCCGGCGAGCAACCTCGAGCTCATCCGACGTGTCAAGTATTACGAGCGCCTTGCCGCCCGTGGCATCGTCAACCGCTCGCGCGCCGACATCGTGGAGTGCCTGACGATGCATCCGCTCGTCAACTCCTACTCTCTTGCATGCGACCTTGCCGATAAGTACATCGCCCTCAACAAGGACTATATCGACGGCTGGCACTAGCGAAGTGCCCGTATAAGCAAGAGTGCCGACGCAAAGACCTCCCCGGCCGGGCCGTACCACAGTGTACGGCCCGGCTAGCTTTCACACGCTATAGGAAAGCAAGCCATCCATGAGGAGCGCCGCATTCTCCGTGGATGCCCTTCTTCCCTTTTCCAACCAAGGGGATACGCACTCTTTCCTGTACACACCGTAGCAGCCCGAACCTGCCTCGCGATTCCGCCCCACAAAGGAAATCGCGTTTAGGCCCTCTCGGGGGGCCTAGAACGAGCCTGAACGCGATTTCTTTACGCCCCTCAACACAAAACCGGCCATGGCTGTATGTAAGCCATGGCCGGTATCTCCTCCGCCCGCGTGGGGCGGAGGTTGCCTTATGCAGGAACTAACCTACATCGCCTGGTGGAACGTACGGCTGATGACCTCGTCCTGCTGCTCCTTCGTGAGGTTGTGGAAGTTGACCGCGTAGCCCGACACGCGAATGGTGAGCTGCGGGTACTTCTCGGGGTGCGCCTGCGCATCGAGCAGCGTGTCGCGATTGAACACGTTGACGTTCAGATGATGGCCGCCCTTCTCGGCGTACGCGTCGAGCATCTGCACGAGGTTATCGGCCTGGGCCTGGGGTACATCCTTGACCTGCATGGGAACTCCTTTCGGAAGGCGCGCTATCTGTTAGCGCAATCATAGCATTTTTGGCAACCGCCTAGTTGCGGCATCTGGGCCGGGGCCGAAGTGACAACCGCGATGCCATATTTCGACCCCGTCCCCAAATGAATCACCTAGCAGTCGGCGCACTCCGGTGCGTCGACCGAGAACTCCGCCGTCGAGAAGTCGAGGCTGTCGAGGTCGAGGTCGCCGAAGAACACCTCGTCCTCCTTGCCGAGCGCGCCCGGGATGATGGAGAACGTGTTGGAGATACCGTCCTGCGCGTCGCGGAAGGGCAGCTTGGACACGGAGCTCAGGCTCGCGATGGCGCCGTGCGTGTCGCGCTGGTGCATGGGGTTCGCGCCCGGGGCGAACGGCACGCCCTTCTTGCGGCCGTCCGGCGTGGCGCCGGTGTTCTTGCCGTACACGACGTTGGAGGTGATGGTGAGCACCGACGTGGTAGGGATCGAGTTGCGGTACGTATCGTTCATGCGGATGAACTCCATGAACTCGTGCACGATGTCGTGCGCGATGGTGTCCACGCGATCGTCGTCGTTGCCGTACTTGGGGAACTCGCCCTCGATCTCAAAGTCCACGATGACGCCCTGCTCGTCGCGGACGGGATGCACCTTGGCGTACTTGATGGCAGAAAGCGAGTCGGCCACCACGGAGAGGCCGGCGATGCCCGTGGCGAACCAGCGCTTGACGTGCTTGTCGTGCAGCGCCATCTGGATGGCCTCGTAGCAATACTTGTCGTGCATGTAGTGGATGATGTTGAGCGCGTTGACGTACACGCCGGCAAGCCAGCGCATCATGTCGCGGAACTTGGCCATGACGTCATCGTAATCGAGCGTGTCGCCCACCACGGGACGGTACGCCGGACCGATCTGCTTCTTGGTGATCTCGTCCACACCGCCGTTGAGCGCGTAGAGCAGGCACTTGGCGAGGTTGGCGCGGGCACCGAAGAACTGCATCTCCTTACCCACGCGCATGGAGGAGACGCAGCAGGCGATGGCGTAGTCGTCGCCGTGGTAGACCCGCATGACGTCGTCGTTCTCGTACTGGATGGACGAGCTCGCGATCGAGGCCTTGGCGCAGAACTCCTTGAACTTCTGGGGCAGGTTCGTCGACCAGAGCACCGTCAGGTTGGGCTCGGGGCTCGTGCCCATGTTCTCAAGCGTGTGCAGGTAGCGGAACGCCGTCTTGGTGACGAGCGTGCGGCCGTCGACGCCCATGCCGCCGATGGACTCGGTCACCCACTGCGGGTCGCCGGAGAACAGGTTCTGGTACTCGGGCGTGCGGGCGAACTTGACCATGCGGAGCTTCATGATGAAGTGGTCGACGAACTCCTGGATCTGCTCCTCGGTAAACGTGCCGCGGGCGAGGTCGCGCTCAGCGTAGATGTCGATGAAGGTCGAGGTGCGGCCCATGGACATGGCGGCGCCGTTCTGGTCCTTCACGGAGGCGAGGTAGGCGAAGTACATCCACTGGATGGCCTCCTGGACGTTCGTCGCCGGGCCGGAGATGTCGAAGCCGTAGAAGTCGGCCATCATCTTGAGCTGGCCGAGCGCACGGATCTGCTCGGTGAGCTCCTCGCGGTCGCGGATGTTCTCCTCCGTCATGACGACGGGGGTCGAGGCCTTCTGGGCCTCCTTGTCCTTGATGAGGTAGTCGACACCGTAGAGCGCCACGCGGCGGTAATCGCCGATGATGCGGCCGCGGCCGTAGCCGTCGGGAAGGCCCGTGATGATGTGCGACGAGCGGCAGGCGCGCATCTCGGGCGTATAGACGTCGAAAACGCCGGCGTTATGGGTCTTGCGGCGATAGGTGTAGGTCTCGACCACGTCGGGATCGATCTGGTAGCCGTGCTGCGCGGCGGCCTGCACCGAGATGCGGATACCGCCGTTGACGTGCAGCGCGCGCTTGAGCGGCTTGTCGGTCTGCAGGCCGACGATGGTCTCGCGCTCGGGGTGCGCCGGGTCGATGTAGCCGGCAGGATGGGCCACGATGCCCGTCACGGTCTCGGTGTCCATGTCGAGCACGCCGCCCTGCGCGCGCTCCTGCGCAAAGAGGTCCATGACCGTCGCCCACAGCTCGCGCGTACGCTCGGTGGGGCCGGCGAGGAACGACTCGTCGCCTTCGTAGGGGGTGTAGTTGCGCTGGATGAAGTCGCGCACGTCGACCTCATCGGTCCACGTGCCGGGCGCGAAGCCCTCCCAAGCAGCCTGCATGAAACCACGCTCCTTATCGCCTGTCCGGACGTTGGAACCAGGCGGGTCGTCCCGACGGGCGCGGGACCTGACAGGGACGGGGCATCATCGGGCAAATGTGCGTCCCATTTCACAGTTTCCGCAGCTCATCGGGAATTTTATCAGGGTGGATAGCATATCATAGGGACCCCGCGCCAACCGAGGCCGTCTGCCGATTGGTGCGAGGTTCACAAGTTACCAACAGCTAACCATCCGCCTCCGGGCCCGCACCGCACGCCCCGCCCCGCACCGCGCGTCCCGCCGATTTCTCCCGCGCTTCAGCGATGGCGTCTCCTGCGTTTCAAATCGAGATGCTACCTGCCATTTCTGCAGTAAAACCAACCTAATCTGTAGGGTGTCGTTTTATGCGGGCGCGATGCCGTACGCTACTCGTATCGGTTTGATCGCGCCGCGTGCCCTACGCGAGCATGCAGACGCGCCGTTGCATCTGTAACCGGTAAGGGAGGCACCCCATGATCTATGTTCCCGCAGGTATGACCGCCGCACCGTCCAACGACGACAACGCTGCCGCGGCGCAGCGCCGGCGCATCGCCGAGATGCTCCGCAACAACGAGCCCATCAACGTCTCGCACGCGGGCACGGTCCACAGTGCCAACGAGACGCCCGACGGCACGCCCGTAGAGGAGGTCGTCGACGGCGAGGTCGAGGTCTTCGTTCCCAAGGGGGTGCTCGCGTAAGATGGCATCCTTCTACTGGTACGAGCGCAACCCCGAGCTGCTTCAGGCGGAAAAGGCGGCCATGCAGCAGTTCTTTCCCCACTTCAAACTGCAGACGCTCGACGACGGGCGCCTCTATTGGGTGGGTACGCTGAACCCGCGCGGCAAGGCGGGCGGCACCTGGACGCTCATGGCCATCTACCAGCACGATCATCCCAATAACGATGCCCGCTACGGCTCGTCGGTACGCATCTACTCCATCAAGCCCGATCTCGACGAGCTCGTCCGTGCGGCGGGCAGCCTGCCGCACATCCTCGTCGATGAGGCGAACCACTACTACATGTGCACGAGCGACCGCCAGTACGTCAAAGAGGGCCTGCACGGGGACAAGAAGGAATACGAGGCGACCTCGGCCGCCTCGTCGCTCGCTTGGGCTGCCAAGTGGATTTTCATCGTCGAGGAATGGCTCGAGGGCGAGCTTCCCACGAGAGAGGTCTTTGCCGATGTGTATTAGGATCTGGGGCGACCTGCTGCGCCGCCTGATCTCGCTGCCGGGGGAGCGGCCCACGCCGCGGCGGGCGTCGCGTCCCCGCGCAAGCGTCGGCTCCCGCCAAGACCGGTACGGCGCCGATGATGAAGCGGACGCGTACGCGGCCGAGGGCGCTGCCGCCACGCACCTGGACGACCGCGATACCCCGCCGCAGCGGCCCGCCCCTCCGTTTGCGCCGGAGCACCTCCACGTGCGCTTTACCCAGCGCGCCTGGGTCTCGCTTTTGAGCGAGACCCTGTATAAGGTGGCAACCGAGACGGGCGGCATCCTTCTGGGCTACCGCGATGGCGACGACTGGCTGGTGGCGGAATCCATCGATCCCGGGCCCAACTCGGTGTTTGAGTTCGCCTTCTTCGAGTACGACCAGCCCTATGTGAACCACCTTGCCAACCGCATCGTGCGTCTGTACGAGCGCCCGCTCGAGGTCATCGGCCTCTGGCACCGCCATCCCGGGTCTTTTGACCGTTTCAGCAACACCGACGACGGCACCAACGCGCGCTACGCGCACCTGAGCCCCTGGGGGTCCTTAAGCGGCCTTGTAAACATCGACCCCGAGCCGCGCCTCACGCTCTTCCACGTCGACGGGCAGACCTCAGGCTACACCCGCGTCCCCTTTACCGTTCTCACGTGGGAGGAAAGCCTTGCGGCGGCGCCCCTTTGCGCGCCGGACGCCCTCATGCGCCGGCTCGCCGCGCAAAACGAGCGCGCCCTGAGCGCCGGTGCCACGCCCGCGCCGGCGGCGCCGACGCTCAGCTTGGGCGAGCTCGCCGAGCTCTGGGGGGACGCCGTCTCCCGTCAGGCATCCCATGACCGGCCCGTTTTCGACGGGACGGAGCTGCTCTGGGACACCGCGCTTTGGACCGACGACGAGCTCGCGCAAGCCGTACGCATCACCGAAGCCGACGGCGCGGCGCTTGCCGCCCGCGGTCTCGAGCTCGAGCTCTCTCTCGACCGCGAGCAGCGCCTGCGCCTCGTCGCAACCGACGGGCGCGAAACGTGCGCCCTCGGCGTGATCGGCAAGCTACCGCAGGCAGACGGCAGTGCTACCTTTGCGCTCCGCCTTCCCGCGGCAGATGCAACCATGCTGCTGCGGACGGGCGCCATCGCCCGGGCACTCGACGCGCACAGCGCCTCGCGCCCCGCCCGCGTCACCGTCTCCTAGCAAGGGAGGACCATCATGGCTTTTGGCACCACCGCCGCCACCGCGTTGCGGGCGCTCGTCCCCGGCTCGCTCATCGACGCCCGCGCCACCGGCGCCGTGCACGGCATCTATCACGCCGAGACCGGCGTGCTGAACGTGCTCGCCCCCGGCACGCCGCACGCCAAGCGGGCCCGTGAGGTCGGACGCATCTACCCCACCCTTGCCGATGCGCCCGCTTGGGCGCGCGATCTGGACAGACGCACCCGCCCCGCGAGCAAGCAGGCCCTTCTGGCGCTGATCAAGGGTGCGGGCACTGCCGAGGGGGAGGCGGACGCCCCGCACGTCGACGGCGCGCCCGCCGCGCATGAGGAGCCCCGGGAGTTCTGCCTCTACTGGACGGACGCGGCGGAGCCCGAGCTCATCTGCGTGGGGCCGGGCGGGCGCTACGCCGTCGAGCGCTACGACCTGCACCGCGATGTGTTCTCGCGCAACACCGGCATTCTGGAGACCGACCTTATGGCCGCCAAGCGCGTCGTCGTTCTGGGATGCGGCTCGGTGGGGAGCCTCGTGGTGCTGGAGCTCGCGCGCGCCGGCGTGGGAAACTTCCTGCTCGTGGACGCCGACATCTTTGAGTACCACAACATCTGCCGCCACCAGTGCGGGGTGGAGGACGTGGGCCGCTACAAGGTCGATGCCGTGCGTGACCGCATCCTCGCCATCAACCCCTGCGTGCACGTGGAGACGGCCCGCACCACCGCGGAGCAGGTCGCCAAAGACGTCTTCGACCGGTGGATCGTGCCCGGCGAGACCCTCTTGGTGGGCTGCGCCGACGGGCGGGCGGCAGACGCGTACGGCAACAGCATCGCCGTGCTCTACCAGGTACCCTACCTTTCCATCGGGTTTTGGGAGCGCGCCTTTGCGGGCGAGATCTTCTACTGGCTGCCCGGGCGCCGACAGCCCTGTTACCGCTGCGCCCTCGGCGCGGGCGAGGACGGCATCTCGCAGCGCGTGGAGGCCAACCACCACATCTACTCCGATCAGGCGGATCTCGCCGCCGTCAACTTTGAGCCCGGTATCTCCATCGACATCAACTTTGTGACCATCATCGGCATCAAGCTCGCCCTCGATATCCTGAACGAGGGCAACCCGCGCTTTACCCAGCGCCTGCTCCCCCACCTCACCCAATACACGCTCGTGTGCAACACCAACGACCCCGCCGTGGGCGGCGACATGGCCGAGATCTTCAGCTATCCCCTGCAGGTAACCACGTCGCTCATGGTCGGCTACCGCGACGGTTGCCCGCCGTGCACCTATGAGCGGGGTGCGTGATATGGACGCGTACCAGTCTGAAGCGAGCATCCGTGCGAGCCTCGCCGCCATCGCCGACGCCTCCGCCACGTTTGGCACGCGCTGGAGCGCCTTCAAGCAGAACATGGCGGGCGACCCGCACGTGCCCGATCTGCAGGATGCCTACATCGAGCCCATGCTCCGCTCCCAGACGGCGCTCATCGAGGCCCTCGATACCATGCGCAAGGCATCGCACCGGTTTTTTGAGGTGAGCGACGACGCCACCCGCGACGAGCGCGCGGCGCGCGACCCCTCCCACCCCCTCGTCCGTTAGGTACCCACTATGCCCATCCCCCACCTGCACCGCGTAGACGAACGCCTCCACGAGCTCGGCCAGTCAGCCTCCGACGCCGCGCGCGACATCCTGAAAATCGCGTCCGACACCGCCGAGGAGCTGTCGACCATGGCGAGCGAGGACCTCGCGCACTTTGAGGAGCGCGACCGGCGCTTCAAAGAGGCGATCGGCGCGGAGTTCGACCGCGCCGTCAAACCGCTCCTGGAGCAGGCGTACCACTTGGCCCAGCGCATCGACGGCGTAGACGCCTACGTGCGCTCCATCAGCTCGCTCTATCGGCAGGAGCGAAGTGGCATGCTCGGTCTGAGCGATGCCTGGCAGGCCGGGTACGAGACCGAGCTCGACCCCTCGAACACGCTCGCCGACGCAGTGGGCGCCCTGCAGGGGTGCCTGGCCTCCGCCGAGCGCCTGCGCGACCAGATCGCCGCAAGCGCGCGGCTGCCGCGCCTCTTGCAGGACGGGGCCCCCTGCCAACAGCTCAGCCAAGTGATCGAGCAGGCAAAAGCCCTCTGCACGGGTCTGAGGGACCCGTTTCTCCAGCGGGAATATGACCGCATCGCCACGCGGCTCGCAAACGACCCCGCTCTGGGCGGCGTCCCGCAGCACGCCAGCTTCGACGAACTCGAAGCGGAGGCGGAGCGGCGCGAGCGCGCCCGTGCCCGCGCCGCGGGGGAGGGCTTTGCCCAGATCCTCGCACCCCAGGAGGTCGAGCTGCTCGACACGCTCGCCAACCTCGCGCTCGACGCCCTCAAGACCCCCGCGCGGGAGACCTGCGATTTCCTGATGCTCGGCTGGCTCGCCTACCAGCTGCCGGACGGCCTCTTCACCCCCGAGTTCACCGATGACACGCCCGCCCTGCTCGATATCCCGGCGGCGTATCGCGCATGTTACGCGGAGCGCCTCGACGGCGATTACCTCATCGTCCCCCAGCTGCTGGACCGCAGCGAGAACTCATCGTGCACGGTTGTGGGCAACCGTTCGCAGGCGCTCCCCCTCATGAGCCTCATCGCCGCGCAGGAGCTCGCCGGGACGCGCGCCGGGCGCCAGCGGTTCCTTATCATCGACCTCTCCGGCGCGGCCGCGGGGCTCGAGATCGACCTGCCCTTTATCCGCACGTGCCCCGAGCTCTTGGTAGCAGATGTCATCTCTGACCCGCAAGAGGCGCTGCGTGCGCTACGGGATGTGCTGGCCACCGTCATGCAAGGGGGCTACGCCACCACGCTCGACATGGTGGAGCAGACGGGCGGTGTTGCCGGCAACCACGCGCCGCTCCTCACCGTCATCGCCATCAACATGCCGCCTGCCGTGGACGAGAGCTGGGCAGAGGCGCTCGTCAACATCGCCACGCACGGCCACCACGCCGGCGTCAACCTGCTGATGAACACCGTGCCCCCGGCCGAGGGCGAGGTGCGGCGCGGCACGTACAACCTGCTCGCCAGCCTGCCCGAGGAGAACCTCATCATCGATTGCGCCGACGACGGCTATCGGGTCTGGGGCACCAAGCTCTTTTGCGAGGAGACGAGCTGGGCGGCGCTCGAGAGCATCCAGCAGGCGCTTGCCAGCGAGCGTGCGGCCGCGGCGGCACGCTACCGCGGGCTCGCGGGCCTGGTGCCCGCCGAGCGCATGGGCGCGGGCGACCCCACCGACAAGCTCTCCATCCCCTTTGGCTTCATGCCCGACGGGGCGCCGCTTGCGCTCGAGTTCGGCGATGCGGTGGCCGACGGCCTCTCGCACTTCGCCCTCGCCACCGGCACCACCGGCACGGGCAAAACATCGCTTCTGCATGCCATCATCCTTTCCGGCCTTGCCACCTATGGGCCCGACGACCTCAGGCTCTACCTGCTCGACTTCAAGCAGGGCGTCGAGTTTGAGGTGTACGCGCAGTACCGCCTGCCCCACGTGCGCGTTGTCGCCCTCGACGCCGACCAGGCGTTTGGCGCGAGCGTGCTCGAGGAGCTGTACACCGAGCTGCAGCGGCGCGCCAAGCTCTACCAGGAACTCGGGGTGACCAGCTACGCCGCCGCGCGCCGCGCCTCGCCGTCGCCGCTCCCCCGCTACCTCGTGGTGCTCGATGAGTTCCAGGTCCTCCTCACCGAGGCGACCGACCGGCGCGCCGCCAATCGCGCCGCAGCCGTCTTGCGCACGTTCTTCCAGACGGCGCGCGCCTTTGGCATGCACTTCATCCTCTCCACGCAGGCACTCGCCTCGCTCAACTTGGGCTGCAGCATGAGCGACCGCGACCTCTCGCAGGTAAACGTGCGCATCGCACTCAACAACTCCGAGGCCGAGTTTGCGAAGCTCTTTGGCGACCGCGTCGCCGCCGACGCGCGCCGCCTGCTCGGCAAAGAGAAGGGCTCCGGCGTCTACCTCGTCGACAAGGATGCCGCCGAGCCCGACCTCCGCCCCTTCCGCTTTGTCTATTGCGACGATGCCGAGAAGGCGCGCGTGCTCCGCGCCGTTGAGGAGCGCTATGCCGGCGTGGACGCGGAGCCCGCCTTTGTCTACCGTGGCATGGACACACCGCGCCTGAGCGCGTGCGCGGCCTTTGCCGCCGCGAGCACGCCCGCCGCGCCGGGCACCCCCGACGGGGCGCCCCTGCGCATCGCCCTGGGCGAGCCCGCGCGCATGGGCCAGGCAAGCTCCCTCGAGATCAGTCCCACGCGCCGCTCCACCCTCATCGCCACCTCCGTCTCATCCGACATGGTCGACCGTCTTGAGGCGGCCTACATCGCCGGCGCCGTAGCCGCCACGCCGGGCGCGGGCGCCAACGTCTACGTGCTGGACGCGCACCTTGCCGCCGGCGACGGGACCCGCACCGCGACCGAGGCCGTCTGCCGGTGGGCGAGCGGACGCGTGCGCATGGCGCGCTCGTGGGCCGAGATGGTCGAGGCGCTCGACGGTATCGCCCGCGAGCTCAAAAAGCGCGCGATGGGCGCGGGCGGCAAAGAGATGCTCTTCGCCGTGCTGGGAGACCATCAGCTCGCCGAACCCCTCGCCGCCTTTGTGGCGGGACGCGACCTCGGCACGTGGCGGCAGATGTCCCCCACCGCCACGCCGGCCGTATCTGCCCCGGCAGACGAGCCCTCGCACCAACCGGCGACGCCAGCGAGCCAGACCTCGCCCGACGCCAGCGCCCCGGGCATCCCGCACCTCGATTCCTTTGAGGAGATGCTCGCCAAGATCAACGCCCTCAACGATGCGTGCGCAGACGACGCCGCCCACGCTGCCGACACGGCGGGCGAGGGAGCCCCGCGCGATGCGGCCACCCCGGCGGGCGCGAAAGACGCGACGGCCGCGCCGCCGGTGCTCGCCGACAGGCGCACGTTTGGCGACCTCGCGGAATACGGCCATACGCGCGGCATCGCCTGCGCGCTCTTCAACACGGACTACCTCGCCGTCAAGGACATGCACTACGAGACCCTGCCCAAGATGGCGTGGCGCGTGGTGCACGGACTCTCCGACAACCAATGCCACTTCATCATCCCCGACATCAACCCGGCGGCCCTGCGCGACAACACCGCTGTTATGTGGGACGGCGCACACCCGCCCCTCGTCTTCAAACCCTATCTAATCGACGCGGAGAACCTGCCGCCGCTTCCCGCGCGGTAACCCGCCCCGCATCTGCCACCCCACCCCGACGAAAGGAACACCATGGCAAGAGGACAGCAAGCAGTAGAGGCCATGCACGACATGGAAAAAGAGCTCCTCAAAGTACTCGAGATGCAGAAGGAGACGAGCGAGCACCTCGTCCGCGCGTACGCCACCGTGCAGGAAGAGTGGAACGACGAGAAGTGCCGAGAGCTCCAGCGCGTGATCAGCGATATCACCGCCAAGATCCAGGCGCCCTACACCGACATCCACGAGTGCATCACGCGCGTGCAGCTGCTGCGCGGCGCGCTTGAGGACTACCTGAGCATCCGCGTATAGCGGCCCGGGCGCACTATCTGAGAGGACGTGGTGGGCGTGGCCCGCGATGTGGAAGAACTTGCCGCTTTTCGCGCGAGCGCCGAGCGGCTCGACAGCGTGATGCGCGAGCAGGACCGCATCATCGAGCGCATCATGTGCGACCTGCAGCAGACGATGGAGGACCGCATCCGCGAGGTGCGGGGGCTCCGCGAAGAGGCCGAGGCGACCGCGCGCACGGCTGAGGACAAGCTGTGGCACATCGACCACGATGTGCGCTACGCGCATTCCGACGACGAGCGGCTCGACTACTGGCAGGAGACCCGCCGCCAGGCGGTGCTGCTCGCCGAGGCCAAGGCGGAGGCCGAGACGCGCGCCCGTCGCGCCGCCGACTACGAGGCCCAGCTCATCGAGCGCAAGCGGGAGTTCGACGACGCCGTCTTCAAGGTGACGCAGATCCTGGAGGGGCCGGGCAACCGCTACACCGAGACCCTCGGCCTCTCCGTTGCCCAACTCGAGCGCGCCCTCGACGAGTATTACGCCGTCGACGTCTCCGTCAACACCAAGCACCTCTAACGATTGCCAAAGGAGTCGGCCATGATCAAGCTACCCGATACCCCCGCCGAGCGCATCAACATAGGAAGCGCCCTCTCGTTCGCCACGCTTAAAACCGCCATCGAGCAGCTGGTGGGCACCCACGGCCTGCCCATGGTGGTCGAGGTGACCGAGGTCAAGCCCGCCGGCTTTCTGAGAGATTCCGTCGAGGGGCTCGTCATCACGCACGCCACGGAGCCGCGCAAGTACTCGAAGGCGGTGCTGACGCAAGAGGGCTCGGGGCTCTCGACCCGCCTTATGGTCTACTACGTGGGCACCGACAAATACACCCGCAATATGCGCTCTGCCGAGATGACACGGCGCAACCACGCCATCCTATCGGGCGTCACCCGCATGCTCAACGCAGATAAGGCGCAGCAGCAGGAGATGTATTACGAGGACATGGGGCAGGTGGTGATGCAAGCGATCGACATGGTGCAAAGCGGCGCCGTGAGGCCCACCGCGCCGGCGCCCGCCCCCGCGCGGCAGCCGCAGCCGGCGCCCGCACCGCGACCGACACCTGCGCCCGCGCCGCAGCCGCAATCGACATCGCGGCCCGCCCCGGCAACGCAACCCTCGTCCCCATCGCACACGACTCCTGAACCCGCGCCCGCACCGCAGCCTCGCACCGTTCCCCTCGACCAAGTGGAGGGACCGCGGGCCAAAGCCGTCTGCACCTGCCCCCATTGCGGCGTCAAGGTACGCGTGACCGTGCCCAACGCCGATTGCCAGGTAAGCGTCACCTGCGGGAAATGCCATCAGAAATTCCCGCTCGAGGTGCGCCGGAAGCGCTCATAACCCACCGACCACATCACCCTGAAAGCAAGGATCCCATGGCAGAAAAGAAATCGAAGATAACCATCGGCCCCGACGGAAGCATCCATGTGGACGGGGAGGAAGAGCCTGGAACTTCGTCCGACACATCAATCGATTCCGATGGAACCATCCACATACATGGCGAAGAACACAAATCCGAAACGTCTGCCAGACAATCCGATAAGTCGCCAAAGCAGAAGGCCAAGCAGGAGAACAAGAACTCCAAGGTCAACGCATCCGCAGAAGCGGGCGCAACAGAACATGGAGATGAGTCGCAAAACCCTGATGACTCCAGCGACTCTGAGGGATGTTTCGGCTGCGTATTCATCATCGCTTTAATCGCAGCCGCCGCCTACGCTCAGTTCGGCCTCGGCATCCCCATTATCGGCGTGCTCGGTATGGCGTTCGGTTTATGGGCAGTTGTGATGTTCATCAAAGCTCTTTTTAAATAGAAGACATCGGAATACAGCCGTCTTCTGCGCGCTGCGACCATCGTAAGGAATTCCCATGACAGCAAAGAGGCCTAAGATCGCCATCGATCCCGACGGGACCATCCACGTGGACGATAAAGAGAAGACCGCCGTGCCTCCGCACTCCAAAAGCGACCAAAACGCCCCCACCCGCGCTTCCCACGGAAACGCCGGCACCCCGAATCAAACAAAGGCGCGCGGCACCGTGCGTTACAAAACCGCCGAGCAGATTGCCCGAGAGATGGCAGCAGCAGATCACGCCCCTAGACAGGCAGTGCCAAAGCATAAGGCGCAATCAGCTGAGCCCCCTCATAAGGCCGTAGCTTATTTCTGGGGATTTGCCGCCCTTGTGGGCACCATCGCCATTCCCTTTGGATTGTTGACCGGGACGTTCCCCCTCGCCGCATGCGGCGCCGCAGCTATTCTCATCTCTTTACTGGCGACCAAGCGCTATCGCGACAGATCATAATCGCGCCTACGCCAGTTGCCATACATACGTAGAAAGGTGACCTGTGCCCCAGCAGAACAAGCCGAAAGTGACCATCGGACCCGACGGCACCATTCATGTAGACGATGACAGGCACAGGGTGGCAGACTCATCACGGTCCGCTCGTCGACCACACCTGCCGCCAACTTCCCAGAAAGCGTGCTATACCTTGGACTTTGCCGCCACCTCGGCAAGCGCTGCCACGATATCATCGAGGCCGGCGCCTGCTTGCGCGCGCACCGTTGCCTCGACGGCGCCTTCCACAAAAGGACAGTCCGCAAGGCGCACGCGCGCATCATCCCGATCCTCGAGCACCATCTTGGCCGTGAGCGCAGCTGACCCCATATCGACGATGACCACCACGCCGTCCGGGCCGTCCACCGTATCGATGGCCGCCTCGATGGCCTCATAGCTCGTGCCGAACGAGCCGTCCTCAAGCCCGCCCGCACAGGCAACGGGCGCCGTCGGCGCCATCATCTTGACGTAATCCGCCAGCGCCTCGGCAAGCGCAGGGGAATGAGAAACCAGAACCGTGCCTACCATGGGCATCCTCCTATCGCGTGTCTACACCTCGGCACCCTAAGCGGCACCGTCGGAACGAGCACCCTCAGCCGCCACAGCCTTGGCAACCGCGTCCAAACAGTAGGCAAACGAGGCGGCACCGGGGTCCTTGTGCCCCGCCGAGCGCTCGCCCAGATAGCTCGCGCGGCCCTTGCGCGCAACGAGCGGAATGGTTGCCTCGGCACCGTCTGCCGCCGCCCGCGCCGCTCGCGACAGCGCCTCGGCAGCCGGCACCTCCGCTGCGAGCGAATCCTTGAGCGACGCGAGCGCCGGCACCATCGCATCGATCATCGTCTTGTCACCCGGGGCGCCGCCCGCCAGCTCCTCGATGCCGGCAAGCCCCTCCTCGAGCCCTTGCGCAAAGACGGCGAGCGAGAGCGTGCCCGCGCGCTTCACCGCAACCGAAAGCTTGCGCAGCAGCGTGCCGTACAGCGGACCGGACGAGCCTCCCACCTTGGAGATGATGGTCATCGCCGCCTTGCGGAGCAGAGTCGCCGCATCACCGGTGCCAAGCTCGGGCAGCTGCGCGCGCACCGCATCGAAGCCGCGCGCCATGTTGATGCCGTGATCGGAGTCGCCGATAGGCATGTCGAGCTCCGTCAGCTCGTCTTTATGAACATCCAGGGTATCCGCCACCGCCGCGAGCACGCGGGCAACCCGCTCCGTCGCCGGGTCTAGGGCGCCGGAGGGCTCGGGGCGCGTCTCGCCCGCACGCGCCGACGCGACAGGCACCGCGCCAGCAGAGGCCGGCGCGAGTGCGGCAACCTCCTTGGCAGGCGCGGCAGCCCCCTCCCGCCAGACAACGGCATGAGCCGGGGCGGCGAGCAGGCGCTCGAGCTCCTCATCCAGGCGCAGGACGGAGATCGAGAACCCGCGCATCTCCAGCGAGGTCATATAGGGGCCCATGTAGCTCTGCGCCACCGTGATGCCGCGGGATGCCAGCACATCGTGCACCCGGTTCGAAACGATGGCGAGCTCGTAGGGCGGCGTGCCGCCCGCACCGTTTACCAGCACTGCCACGCGCGCGTTCGCGTAGTCGAGATCGGCGAGAATCTTCTCAAGTATCTCGTCCACCATAGCGTCCGCCGGCTCCATCGCGGCGCGGCGCACCCCGGGCTCGCCGTGAATCCCGACACCCATCTCCATCTCGTCGTCGGCAAGGGTGAAACCGGGCTTGCCCGCCGCCGGCACCGTGCACGGCTCGATGGCGACACCCATGGTACGGACGTTGGCGATGACCTTCTTCGCCACGCGCTCGACCTCAGCGAGGTCCGCGCCCGCCTCCGCTGTCGCGCCCGCGCACTTGTGCACGAAGACCGTGCCCGCCACGCCGCGGCGCCCGACGGTAAACGACGAGCCGTCGACCGCGACATCGTCGTCCACCACCACATAAGCGACGTTGACGCCCTCCTCTGCCGCCTCCGAGGCCGCCATCTTGAAGTTGACGACGTCGCCGGTATAGTTCTTGACAATCAGAAGCACACCGGTCGCGCCCGGCGCCACCGCGTCGATGGCGGCCTTTACGCGATCCTCGGCCGGCGATGTGTAGATGGCGCCGCCCACGGCGGCATCGAGCATGCCCTCGCCCACATACCCCAGATGAGCCGGCTCGTGGCCCATGCCGCCGCCGGAAACGAGGGCAACCTTGCCGGTCTTGCGGCGCGCTCGCACCACGATATCGTCAGCCGCCTTGGCGATAATGCCCGGGTAGGTCTTTACGTAGCCGTCGACCACTTGACGCTCGACGTCCTCCGGCCTGTTGATGAATTTCTTCATGGGATAGGGCTCCTCTCACTCCTCATTGGCCCCATTGTACCCAGCCGGTAAAGCCCGGTCCCGCAGCTCGGCGGTGCCAAAACCGTCGCAGGAGATAGGGGGCGGCGATACCGCTCGGCTTTCGGTGAACGGTAGTTGACGTGAACTCAATGTGATATCACAATGCAATCAACGAACGCCATCGGGGCGTTCGCTCGGGGAGCACCCCCTCCCCGCCACCAAATCAGGGGTTCTGCCGTCGGGCGGCCATAGGGGCGTCCTACGCGGCACGGGCCGCACCGCGCGGCCGATAGCGAGAAAGGAACTCTCATGAGTGCCGAGAAGAAGATCAAAGCTGCGTCCGGATGGGGCATGCTTGCCGTCGTCACCGTCGGCTTCATCGTCATCGTCGCTGCATTTGTGCTGAGCATCAGCGGCCTCGTTGCCGCCGACGAGGCCGGCGTCGCCGCGAGCCCGCTCTGCGGCTGGGGACTGGGGCTCAGCATCGCCGCATTCTGCCTGATCTGGATTCCTGTCTCAGGCTTCTTCACGCTGCAGCCGGGCCAGGCGCGCGTGTGCATCCTCTTCGGTGACTACAAGGGCACCGTCCGCGACGAGGGCTTCCGGTGGGCAAACCCGTTCTATAGCCGCTCCATGGGAACGAACGGCTCCGCCGAGGACGCAACGGCGGAGGTGCTGAGCAAGTCCGGCCTCTCGCTCGGCAAGCAGATCAGCGTCGCCACCAAGGCGTCGTCCAGCCTCTCCACCAAGATCTCGGTCCGCGCCCGTACGCTGAACGGCGAGATCCTGAAGGTCAACGACAAGATGGGCAACCCCATCGAGATCGCCAACGTGGTGGTGTGGCACGTGGCAGACACCGCCAAGGCCCTCTTTGACGTGGACAACTACGAGCAGTTCGTGGCCACGCAGGCCGAGACCGCGCTCCGTCATGTGGCGAGCATCTACGCCTACGACCACGCCGAGGACAGCTCCGACTCCATGGATGCCATCACGCTGCGCTCCAACATCGAGGAGGTCTCGACGGCGCTCAAGCACGAGCTGACGCAGCGCCTCTCCCCCGCCGGCGTCGCGGTGGACGACGCGCGCCTCACGCACCTCGCCTACGCGCCCGAGATCGCCCAGGCGATGCTGCGCCGTCAGCAGGCCGAGGCGGTCATCGCCGCGCGCAAGAAGATCGTGGAGGGCGCCGTCACCATGGTCGAGATGGCCGTGGACGAGCTGGGGCAGCACGGCAAGATCGAGCTCGATGAAGAGCGTAAGGCGCAGATGGCCTCCAACCTCATGGTCGTCCTCTGCGGCGAGAGCGAGGCGCACCCCATCGTCAACGCCGGCTCGCTGTACTAGCGGGAGCCCTGGCCCGGCACGCGGCGGCGTCGCCATGAGCGTGCCGGGCACCACCGTGATCGGCCTCTCACGATAAACCTAGGCCTATCGACTCATGCCGCGTTTGGACCTGTACCGCGATCCTGCTTGTCCAAACGCCCCCCCTTCAAGCAGGTGACCGCCATGGCGCGCAAGCAATATCCCCTCCGTATCGATCCCGCCATATGGGAGGCGGTACAGCGCTGGGCCGATGACGAGATGCGCAGCGCCAACGGGCAGGTGGAGTGGATCTTGCGCGACGCGCTCAAACGAGCCGGGCGCCTGCCCAAGCGAGAAGAAAAGCACCGGGATGACGAGCACTCCTAGCCGTCGGCCGCGAAACCGCATCGTCTATGAGCGCCGCCCCCGGAATAACACCCGCATCTCAGCACGAAACACCTTCCATGCATCATGGTCTAGACGGCACTTCTCGCATTTGATGCACATGTGAGACTTGAGCTGTCTCCTCAGGGGGCTGCACGCAGCAGGTCGGCTCCCAACACCCCGGCGACACGCCCATCCCCAATCCCACCCACCGTCCTTTGATAGGAGGACCCATGCCTCTAACCCGCAAAGCCCCTATTCTCACTGTGGACCGCTTCGAAAAGCACTATGGCGACAAAGTCGCCGTGCGCAATCTCACGCTCACCGTCGAGGCGGGCGATATCTACGGTTTTATCGGCCATAACGGTGCCGGCAAGACCACCCTCATCCGCTCTATCGTGGGGGCACAGCCCTTTGAGGGCGGGAGCATCGGCGTGTGCGGCGTCGACGTAACCGTCGACCCTGTTGCCGCCAAGCGACAGCTCGCCTACGTGCCGGATAATCCCGATATCTACGCGTTCATGACGGGCATCCAGTACCTGACCTTCATGGCGGATGTCTTCGAGGTGCCCCGCGACGTCCGCGAGGAGCGCATCACCTCGCTCGCCGGGCGTCTCGGCATCCTCGACGACCTCGCGAGCCCCATCGGCAGCTACAGCCATGGCATGCGGCAGAAGCTCGTCGTCATCGGCGCGCTCCTGCACGAGCCCAAGCTCCTGATTCTCGACGAGCCGTTTGTCGGCCTCGACCCTGTCGCCTCGCACGAGCTCAAAAAGATCCTGCACGAGCGTGCCGCGCGCGGCGGCGCGGTCTTCTTCTCCTCGCATGTGCTCGAGGTCGTCGAGAAGCTCTGCAACAAGGTCGCCATCATCCGCAAGGGCGAGCTCGTGCGCGCCGGCACCACCGACGAGGTCCGCGGCGACGACTCGCTCGAAGACGTGTTCCTGGAGCTCGCCGAGGTCGACGCCGGCGCCCCCGACCGTGCACCCGTGAAGGACGGCCGCCATGCGTAGCTTCTTCATCCTGCTGCGGGTGCAGCTACTCGCCCTCTCCCACTCGCTCAAGCCGGGCAATCGCTCAGGCGGCGCCCTTGCCGTCATTGCCGGGATCGTGCTCACCCTGATCATCTTCCTCTATATGGGGCTTGTCGCCATAGGGCTCGTCAGTATAGGGCTTGCCGACGCCATCCCTGGCTTTGCCGTGCTCATCGGCGCGCTCGCAGGCGTGGTCTTTACGTTTCTCAAGGCAAACGGCACCCTCTTCGGTCTCGCCGATTTCGACCTCGTCATGGCGCTCCCCATCCCGCGTCGTACCGTGGTAGCCGCCCGTGTGAGCGCGCTCTACGCGAGCGCCACCCTCCTCGGCGCCCTGCTCGCCGCGCCGCTGTGGGCGGTCTACCTTGCGCTCGTCGATTTCAGCGTGATGAGCGTCGTCGGCATGGTGGTAAGCGTCCTTCTGGCGCCCGCCATCCCCACCGCCATCGCCACGTTTGTCGCCTTCGGGGTGAGCGCCGTCGCCTCGCGCTTCCGCCATGCGAACCTCGTCTACCTCATCGTCTCGCTCGTGGGGTTCAGCGCCCTCTTCATCGGCCTGTACGGCTTCTCGTTCTGGGCGCAGGCGCAAAGCGACAGCATCACGGCCGCGCAGATGGAGGGCGGCATCGCGTTTGCAAGCGACCTGCTCTCCCGTGGTTGGCCGCCCGCAGCGCTCATGGGCTCCGCCGTCGCGGACCGTTCGCTGGGCGCGCTTGCGGCCTTTGTCGCCCTCTCGCTTGTCATTCCCGGCATCGCCCTCGAGATTATGCAGCGCAACTATCTCGCCATCAATGCGGCCCTTGCCGGGCGCGCCCGGGCGCGCGCCCTCACCGCACGCGAGCTCCGCGACCGCACGGGCCGCATGAGCGCGCCCATTGCCGCGCTCATCATGAAGGAGTACCGCACGCAGATCGGCATCCCCTCGTATGCGTTCAACTGCCTGTTCGGCTACCTTCTCATGCTCATCATAGCGGTCGCCATCTCGGTGGTGGGGCTCGATACCGTGGTGACCTCAGGCGCTATCAACGGCGTGGACATCTCGGCCGCGGAGTACGCCTCCGTCTCCGGCCTCGTCGCCAACCTGCTCCCCTGGATCTTCGCATTCTGCGCCATCACCTGCCCGAGCGCGGCGTGCTCCGTATCCATCGAGGGGCGTAGCGCCTGGATCACCTCCACGCTGCCCCTCCCCGTGCGGACCATCCTGGGCGCCAAGCTCGCCGCCAACGCGGTGCCCGTGGCCGCCACGCTCGCCATCTCGGCCGCAATCATGCTCGCAACGGGCCAGATCGACGTGCTCGGAGCTATCAACGTGGTGGTCGTCGGCTTCGGCGTGTTCTTCCTTTTCGTCACCATCGGACTCGCAAGCGACGCGCGCAAACCCAACCTCACGTGGGCCACACCCAACGACGTCGTCAAGCGCGGCTTCCCCATCATGGTCGTCGTGCTGGGCGGGCTCGCAGCCGTGACCGTCGGCGCCATGGCCACGTTCGCGCTCTCGATGGCAACCACGCCCCTCGTGGCAAGCCTCGCCATCCTCGCCCTGGGCCTGCTGCTCGCCGGCGCCGGCTGGCTTGTCTTCACGCTCGCTTGCCGCCGGACGCGCCTCATGTTCTGACGCGCCGCGGGCGCGCCGCCGCCACAAAGGCACGCGGCGCGCCCGCAGCAGTGCGCCTCATCGGTCGCGGTAGGCGCGCCAGATGAGCCAAACCACGCCCGCGGCGGCAAGCCAGCCTATCAGCGGCATCCAAAAATCGGTGACCGTCGCGATGATGCCGTGCACGTTACGCAGCATCGCCGCTCCCCTCAACAGGCGACGCGAGCTTCTCTTGCGCGGGTGCGGGAATCTCCTCCCATGCAACCTCCTCCCAGCGCACCACGCCGCGGAGCGCAAGCGTGGTGAGGTGCAGATACGCCCCTTCGCGCAGCTCGCGGCTCGTGTCGAAGCCGAGCTCGCGCTCCTCGCCTCCGGCGTCCACCGCCGGCAGGTCGTAGTGATACGGGAAATCGTTGTTGTTCTCCCCCGCTTGCGTGAGCCGGGCGTTATCCACCTGCACGTACCAGGCCTCGCCCGCGCCGAACATCTGGTTGTAGCCCCACCAGGCGCCCACGGCCGCGACCCCGATCAGCGCGAGCACCACCAGCACCTTCACCGCACGCTTCATCATCCCTCGTCTCCTTTTCGTCTCACTTGCGCAAAAGCGCGTCTCCATAGGTTCCCACGGCACCCGTTACGCAAGCGGGCCGGCGACGACGTCGACCGGCCCGCTTCGTTCCCGTTATGCCGCAACCCTTGTTCGCACAAAGTCGCGCACCATGCCCTTGCTCATAAGGTAGGTCACGCAGAAGTAGCCGCCGTACGCCACCACAAAGATGAGGCCCGTGATGCCCACCGTGCCGCCGATGGTAAGCCCGCCAAAGAGCGCCACGAGCTTGATGATCACGCTGAGCGCGCAGGCGGAGTGAGCGACGCCCACCATAAGCGGGAACAGGAAGAACACCGTCTGCTGCACGAGGACCGAGTGCGCGATCTCTCTGGTCCGGGTGCCGAGTTCCGCCAAGATGCGGTAGTTCTTACCGGCGTCCGCCACGCCCGAGAGCTGCTGGATGGTAAGAATCGCCGCACAGGCAACCACCAGCACGAAGCCGATATAGATGGCGAGGTAGCTGATGAGGCCGTTCATAGAGTCCGTGCTCTCGTACGTCGTGGTGCGCGTGGCCTCTGAGCCCCAGCTGGCGATGCTCTCGCCCGCGTCGTTGGTGATGTCGCCGTATACGCGGTACTCGCCGATATACGCATCGCCCTCCTCGGTCGAGATACCGTCTGCGTAGTTGACCATGAGGTAGCTGTAGTAAGGTGCGAGATCGAGCGAGGCCACCAGGTCGTCGGGCAGCACGATGGTGCCCGCGTTCATCCCCATCATGGCATTCTGGAACGTGCTCGCGTCCTCCGGCACGCGGCTCTGCACCGGCGTGAGCGTGCGCCCGCCGATCTCAAGCGCAACCCTCTGGCCGAGCACCGCGTTGTAGATGTCGTTTACCGAGGCGCCCATATCGGACGTGATGGTGTAGCCGCTCTCGCCGAGGTCGATCTCCTCCATCCCCCGGAACCGCAGATAGGCATTGTAGTTGCTCTCGGTCATAACCGCGAGACCAAGTGACGACAGGTTGGACGCATCGACCCCTGCCGGCAGCGGCATGTCCACGGCATCACACAGGTCAACGAGGCTCACCACGGGCTCGCTTGCGCCGCGCGGCGTGGAATCGAACGTATCGACCTGCATATAGTCGCCGGCAATGGCGGCAAGATCGAACGGGTGCGTCTCACCCGTCCCGGGGTCGATGACGTCGCTCGAGCTCGCAGCCATCATATCGACCGGACCGTCGGCAACCGCATAGCGCATCCCCGCGTCATCTGCGGCAGCGTCGACGTTCATCTCGTCCACCACGCTCGGCCCCCAATACACGAGGCAGCGCGTATAGTCCACGGGCGTGCCGTGCTCGACCGAGTTGTTCATGGTGTCCGCGAGCGACATGCCCGTGGTAACCGACGTGATGGCCAGAAAGAGGATCATCGCGATCATCGCCATCGAGAAGCTGACCGTGTTGACCTTCGCGGAGAGCTGGCGGAGCGTCACCATGTTGAGGCCGCGCCAGTACACCCCCCGGGCGCTCTGCAGGGCCTTCAGCAGAAAGCCGGCAAGACCGAAGAAGAAGAGGATCGTGCCCGCAACCACCATGGCGGTGGTGATGAAGAAGGCCCCCATCGCCTCGGGCTGGCCGTCGTAGGGCAACCCGTCGTGCAGCAGGCGCACGTACGCCACGATGATCGCCCCGAGGCCCACCACAAAGATGGCCGCCGAGATCCAGGGGTTGCGCGTCTTGACGGTCTCGTTTTGGCGGCTCGCGCTCATCAGGTCCACGATGCGCGCGCGGCGCACCACGCGCAGGTTGAAGACGAGCGTGACCAGAAAGATCGCCACCAGGCACCCGACCGTCTGCATAAACGCGCCGAGCGAGAAGAAGAAATGGAAGTCGCTGATCTGCGTCTTGAAGAGGGATGCGGTGAAGAACACCATGAGCTGCGAGAGCGCGAGGCCGAGGATGAGGCCGAGGATGAGGGCCGCGCCGGACACAAAGAGGGTCTCGAGCGCCATGATGACCGACACCTGGCCGCGCCCCATACCGAGCACCTGGTAGAGGCCGAATTCCTTCTTACGGCGCTTCATGATGAAGTTGTTGGCATAGACCATGAGGAAACCCATCACCACGGCAAGAAACACCGTGAGGCCCGCGATGATGTTGCCGAGGAGCTCGCCCATGCCGTCGTTCTGCGCGGTCACGCCGGCGATGTCCACTTGGATGGAGATGGTGTTGAACGCATAGAATACGGTGACGGCCAACGTGAGCGTGAGCAGGTAGACGAGGTAGTCCCGTCCGGCGCGCCGCACGTTGCCCCACGCGATCTTACAGAGCATCGGAGCCCTCACCGCCCATCATCGCCACGACCTCCATGATGCGCTCGAAAAACGCCTGTCGGGTCGAGTCACCGCGCCTGAGCTCGGTAAAGATCCTGCCGTCGCGAATAAAGAGCACGCGGTGCGTGTAGCTCGCCGCAAAGCTGTCGTGCGTGACCATGAGCACCGTCGCCTGCAACCGCTCGTTCATGGTCTCCAGGCTCTCGAGCAGCAGGCGGGCATTTTTGGAGTCGAGGGCGCCGGTGGGCTCGTCGGCCATGATGACGGTGGGCTCCGTCACAAGCGCGCGGGCCGCCGCGACACGCTGCTGCTGACCGCCGGACATCTGATAGGGGTACTTCTCCAAGATCTCGTGGATGCCGAGGCGCCCGGCCACCTCGTCCACGCGCCGCAGCACCTCTTTGGCCGGCACGCGGCTGATGGTGAGCGGCAGGGCGATGTTCTCGCGCGCGGTGAGCGTATCGAGCAGGTTGGAGTCTTGGAAGATGAACCCCAGCTGCTCGCGGCGGAAGCGCGTGAGCTTGGCGGGCTTCATGCGCGTGACGTCGACACCGCCGATGAGGACCTCGCCCGAGGTGACGGCGTCGATCGTCGACACGCAGTTGAGCAGCGTCGACTTACCGGATCCCGATGCGCCCATGATGCCGAGGAACTCGCCGCGGCCGACGGTAAACGAGACGTCGTTCAGGGCGCGCGTCACGTTTTGACGGCTGCCGTACACCTTCTCGATATGGCGCACCTCCAGCACGGGCGCGACCGGAGCCTGGGCTTGGACCTGAGAGAGCTTGCCGGGCGCGGCGTGCGCCGGGCGCGGGGTTTGGGCAAATGCGGGCATGCGATTCCTTCCCATCTGACAGGCGGGCCGCACAGAAGCGTCGGCCCGCCGCTTGAGCTGCACTATTTGTTGACGTTCCACAACAGGGCGATCATGCCGAGGGCGAGCACCGCCATGATGACGAGCCAGACCACCATCTCCGCCACCGACATGCCCGCACGCACCAGCGGGTTGTGGGAGCGGGCGGGCTCGGGCTCGGGGTCATAGGGGTTGCGCTTCGTCATGGTCTCACCCAGGGGGCAGGTTGTTCTGATTGCCATGGGTACCACACCTCCGACCACTATAGTGGCAGGATGCGCGTGGAGCAGCCATCGATTTGCCTTACAGGCGCATTTCAGTTTTGTAAGGTTGGCTAAAGAATGCCTTAACAGGCTGTTCTAGCCCCCATCTGCCCGGTGCGGCTAGGAGACGCCCGCCCACGGCTTCAGCGACTGGAGGGCCGCCGCGAACGCATCGTCGCGCACCACGCGCTCCAGCACCATGCCAAAGGCATAGGCGAGGTTGAGGTAGCCGGCATCTGCCGCCGTGACGAGCGCCCGCGCCGCAAGCGTGAGAAGCTCGTCATCCGGCGCGATCACCACGCCCGCCTGGTCGAGCGCGTCGGCGGCGCGCCCGTCGTCGAGGGGCTCGGTCATGCCCTGCTCGCGCATCAGGGCGTCCATCTCCTCCTGCGCCATATCGCGCAGGCGCGGATTGGCAACCGCCCGCTGGTAGCAGGCAAGTCCCGCCATCGGGTCGCCGGCGCGCCAGAGCGCATACGCCAGGCGGTAATACGTGTAGGTGTACGACGCCGGCTCCGCGTCAAAGCGGAGCGCGTCCTTGAGGAGCTCAGCCGCCTGCTCGTATGCGCCGAGCTCGCTTTCCGCGGAGGCGGCCGTCACGTAGGCGCGCGGCGATGTGGGCGCGAGGTCGATGGCCTGGCGCGCGTAGACGAGCCCGTGCGCGGCGTCGTCGTTATCGATGCACAGGCTTGCAAGCGAGATGAGGGCATCGAAGCGCGAGTCGTACACATAGCGGTAGCGTGCGGAGGCGTCCTCGTCCACGAGCGCCATAGCGAGGCGGGCCAGGCCGCTCGAGCAGTAGAGCGGACGGGGCGGACGGGTCGCATCGGATGCGGCATCGAGCCCGCTATCGTCCACCAAATCCATCACACCCAGCAGATCGGACAGCTGCTGGGCCGCCTGCGCGGGATTGCCCCCGGCGTGCTTGATCGTCTCCCGCAACCGGTCGGCAAAGGGGTCTTCGCCCAGATGGTAGACATCGAGCTCTAAGACCCGATCGGCCCGCAAGAGCGCGGAGAGCTCCGGCGGTAACGGGCGCTCATCCTCCCAAACGGGCCGCGTGCGCACCGGGTCGGGCTCGGGGAGGTTTGCCGCCGCACCCTCGAGCGGCTTGAGCCCCAAGCGCGGTCCCAGCGAACAGGTGAGTTGCGCGGGCTCCAAAAGCTTGCGGAGGCCGCTCACGCCCCACGTGAGCCTCTGCTCAGAGAACCGGCCCTTACGCACGGCATCGAAGAGCGACATGATAAACGCCTGCCGGTCAACATCGAGCACCACAAGGGGGTGCGCGAAGGCGCGGTCCTCATAGAGGCGCACCTCGACACGGCTCACGCCCGCACCCGCCGAGAAGCCCGCCGTCGCCAGCGCGGCGGCAAGACGCAGCGCGTAGGCGCTGGCGGCTACCTCGGCATGATCGGCACAGGGGGCGAGCTGCCCCGTCTGGGCCGACTGCGCATCGCACACCCAGCGCGGCATCGCCTGGGCGCCCGGCGTTTTGGCGGCGATGGTCACCGTGCCCGCTTCTGCATTCACCGCGATGCGGTATGCCAGGCGATACGGCAGCACCAGGCGCTCCAGAATGCCCGTCAGACGGGTCCGCACATCCCACTCGCCGCCGCGTGCGCCCTCGGCACCCCATATATTGAGGAGCGGATTCTCCGTCTGCGCCAGCTGTTTGAGCAAAGACGCCGTCTGGTCGGTGATGGCGCGCAGCGCATGCCAGTCCTCATCGGCGCAGAACGCCCCGGAGGTTGCGGAGAGCAGGTCGGAGCCGTTCTCGCGCGCGCGGTCGGCGATGAGCGCGAGGCGGTTGAGCGCGCCCTCCATCGCCATAAGCGTATCGAACTCCTCCTCGCGCACCTCAGTAAGGTCGCAGGCGACCCAGAAGAGCTTGGTCGAGCCCAGGCGGCGGAGCGTCGGCTCGTGACGCGCCGCAAAGCTGCGGAAGGCCACCGGGTCCGCATCGCCCAAGATGCGCGCCGCATACCGCTCGAACCCCGACGTGCGCGCACCGCTTCGCACCTCGCCGATAAGGCCGTCAACGGCATCGGCGGGCGGAAGGTCCAAAAACGCCGCCACCACATCGCCCATGGTCTTGCCGGGAACGTCGGTCGCTCGCACGCGCACGGGCAGATAGTAGAACGTCAGATAGGCAACGGCCAGAAGCCCGCGCAACGTCAACGCCCGCCCGCGGTAGCTCCCCACATCGCTTACCGGGTCCACCAGCACATAGGCATCCGCCTTATCACAGCGGTATTCGCTCACCATGCGCTCCTCGCTGGCGGCCTGCCCGCATACGCTCAGGCGGCCCGCCGTGGGGTTATCGCTCCACCGCGCGGCGGAGATGATGGGGGCGTCTGAGGGGACGTCGGTCAGATAATCGTCGCAAGCGTAGACATACCCGCCGTCGCGCACCCAACCGATCACGTACCCCGTGCGCTTGCCGGTAAACGAGATGAGGTAGCCCAAGCTCCCCTCGGGCTCGGGCATGCCGCCGCCCCAGCACACGGCATAGCGCGCGCCCGCCGCCTGCAGCGGCAACGGATCGAGATGCATGGCATGGCAAACCAGGGGAAGCTTCTTTTCTTGCGCAGCCATCGCGGAGCCTTTCTCGCAGAGGCGCCGGGCGCCCCAGCAGCGCCAACGCCACAGAAATGTCTACGCCCTATCATACCGGTTCGCCTGGACAGAAAACCTGAACGTTGGCTTGTGCTTTTGCTAGCATAGTGCGCTGGCGGGCGTGGGCAGCTATGCGGCGTGAGGCGCGGCGTGCGCGCACGCGAGACGGACGGATTGCGGCGGCGGTCGCACGGCACGGGAGGTGCGCCTTGAAAACCGTACATGTGGCAGCGGGCATCATCCGCCGCATGGAAGATGGCGCAGCCACCGGCGAGGTGCTTGCGGTGCAGCGCGGCTACGGTGACATGCGCGGTCTCTGGGAGTTCCCCGGGGGCAAGGTCGAGCGTGGCGAGACCGCCGAGGACGCCTGCCGGCGCGAGCTCGCCGAAGAGCTCGGTATCACGGTCGAGCACCTCCGCGCCTTCTATACCGTCGAATACGACTATCCCGATTTCCACCTCTCGATGGAGTGCTTCTTCTGCCGCATCGCCACTGGCGAGCCCACCCGTTCCGACCGCCAGCTCGACCTGCGCTGGGTCGGTCGCGGGGAGCTCTCAAGCCTTGCCTGGATGCCGGCAGACGAGGGGCTGGTCGAGGCGTTGGCCGCAGCTCCCGCGCACGACGACGAGGCGGAGCTGGTGCGTCGCCGGGCCGCCATCCGCAAGTCCATGCAGGGCAACACGCGGGCCAACACCAAGCCCGAGCTTCTGGTGCGTCAGCGCCTACGCGCCGCCGGGTACACAGGCTACCGTCTGCAGTGGGCCAAGGCGCCGGGACGCCCCGACATCGCCTTTCCCGGACGCAAGATAGCGATCTTCATTAACGGCTGCTTCTGGCACCGGTGCCCCCACTGCCACCCGAGCGTCCCCAAGCGCAACACCGAGTTTTGGGAGGCGAAGTTCCGCCGCAACGTCGAGCGCGACAAGGCGGCTGTCGCGGCGCTCGAGGAAGCCGGATGGACCGTCATCACCATCTGGGAGTGCGAGCTCAAGCGCAAGAAGATCGACGAGACCATGGAGCGCGTGCTCACGCGGATTCGCGCGGTGTGGTAGCGAAGACGACTCGGTAGCGAATGGGCGGGGCCCCGGTTATCCGGAACCCCACCCGTTGCAGACTTGCCTGCGCGTTATGCGACCGCGCTAGTCCTCACGACGGCGCGAGCGCACGCCCGCAGCCACGGCACCGACGCCCGCGAGGCCGGCGATCCCCATCGCGACAAATGCCGGGTCACCCGTCTCGGGCAGCCCCTCGCCATCGGACTTGTCCTTGTTATCCGTCGTATCCTGGGGCTTCTGCTCGTCCTTCGGCTGCTCGGTCTCCGCCGTCGCAGAGGAATCGGTCACCGTAACCGCAATGGTGCGCGTCACGGTTCGCGTTTCACTTGAACTGCTTCGAGTCACACCGTTATCGACGGAGAAGGTACCCACCAAGGTCACCGTAGCCGTTCCAACCCCCACGAACTCAAGACGATCGACTCCGTAAGTATCATCCCGCGTAACCTTCACCACAGCTTCGTTGCTTGACGAGGTGGTGCAACCCAAATAGGAAACATTTGAGCCCTCAACATCGGCGCCGGACCACAGGGCAACAGCGCACGAACCGGCACCGTTAGCCATATCATAGGAGATGCCTGTTATGTTGCCGCGATCATCATGCGTATATTGCACATCTTCGGACGCGCCAGGAATTGGATAATCGGACACCATCGACTCATCAATGAGACTTTCATAGCTGCGTACAGTGTAGGAAAGCGTGGCAGTGCCCAACACGGTCGTTCCGTCTTCGTCATACACCGTCGCAATGAGATCCGCCGCACCCGGCTTGAGCGCCTCGACGAAACCGCCCGCCTCATTTACGCGAAATATCGTATCGTCGCTCGAGCTGTAGACCACTTTGGTCGTAACGCCATCGCCCACGATCGCGCCTTCTGCGTTGGCAGGAGCAACCGAGAAATACTCTAGCGGGTAACGAGATCCCGGAGAAAACAGCCGTTCATCGCGAGAGTCACTTATAAACCCGCTAAAGGCGTACCCCACAGCGTCCTCGGGCACATAGTCGATGACCGTGTAGTCGAGATGCGCGACCTCCACTCCGTTGAGATAAGCAGTTACCCGCGCAGAGCCGGCAGGGCCCGTCCTCATACTGAGGCCCTCAGAATCCACCCAGAGTACGTCCTCGTTATTAGAGGAGAAGGTCACCCCTTCAGTGATAACGGTGTCCTCATACCCCTCGACCCGGTGAAGCTGGAACATATAATCGTTGGCGCCCAATGGCCACTCTGTGTTGCTGTTAACAACGCACTCGCCCGCCTCGTTGTAAACACCCCAGATCTCATACAGCACGTCCTCCTGCGTTGCGGTGGCAACCACAGGCGCGGAGGTATTATCCGCAGCAACGCCGTCCTCTGCGAACGCGGCCATGGGGGCGCCGAGCGACAGGGCTCCGGTCAGGCCGGCGACAATGAACGGTTTAACGTAACGATGAGCAGCCATATACATCCTCCCAAGCGGTAATGGGCACGTGACAACGCGCAATGCGTCCATTCTGCGCGGGAGCACCGTCGATTCCCAGCGATTTGTCACAAACGCAGTACCCGGGGTCACAAATCGTCATCGAGGTAGCGAGATAGCGTGCTAGACCTTGGGAATACCCACAGCGCGCGCCGCACGTCCCGCAACGCCGCGGGTCGGCAGCGTCTGATACGCAAAGGGCGACGCTGCGGCTACTCCCCCAGCTTGAGCAGCGCCACCGCCCGAAAGCGACCGTCCGCCACCTCGAGCTTGAGCGAGCCTTGGCGCAGCTCGGCAAGCTCGCGCACGATGGAGAGCCCCCACCCGTGCTGGGGCAGATTGTGCGCGCGCTCCGTCGGGCGCAGCGTGCGGCGCGGCGCGGCAAGCTCCCGCAGGGTAGCGTCTTCCTCCGGCGGATAGGGGTTCTCCACGCGCACCGCAAGATACCCCCGCGTTGTGCCAATCGTCACGGCAACCTGAGGCCGTACGAGATCTTCCGCATCGCGATTCCTTGCAGCTTCCGCCACCCGTGCCGCTGCCGCAATCGCATTGTTGACGAGGTTGGACACCACCGCACAGAGCTCGGCGTCGGACAGCTCGAGCTCATAGGGCACGTCGGCATGCACCTGAAGATCCACGTCCTCGCCCGCGGCCTGCGCCATCTTGGCTTTGAGCAGCGCGTCCGCCACGGGGTGCTGGCAAAGCCTCCCGCCCGAGCGCGGAATCATCGCGTCGGTGCGCTCAACCGCCACCAGCGCGCCGGGCACGTCTCCCGCCGCGAGCGCCTCGGCGATGCGCTCGAACTCATCGGCATACACGTGACGGCTCCGCACCGCCTCAACGGCTGCGCGCTCCGCCTGCTCGAGATAGGCCTGCTGCACACCCACCTGCTCCTCGAGCGCCTGCGCGCGGGCCGCCGCCACGTCCTGAGCGCCCGCCTGCTCGATACCCGCAAAGAGCCGCGGGTTAAACGCCGCGCAGGCAAACCCCACGCCGGCCACTATGGCCTCGCAGAGGGGAACCCACGCAACGCCCGCACCGCGCAACGCCCCCGCGGCCAGGCTTATGCCCATCATCGCGACCTGCCACAGCGGGATGAGCGCCACGAGCGCGCGGCGCCCAGGCGGCAGCTGATAGCGACCGCGCACGAGCGGCACGGCGGTAACGGCAACCGCCGCCATCGCCACAGCAACCAGCACTAGGCTTGCGACGAGCATGTCGTATCACCATCCTTGTTCGAATATGTACCCGCGTCGGCAGAAACGTGGAGGTCCTCCGCGCGCGAACCAGGCGAAGCCGTCGCCTCGCCCGCCGCGTCCCCGTCCGCGTCCCAGAGGCCGAACGCGCCGTAGTCGTCGGCGCGCAGGAGCGCCGCCATCTCGCGGGCGTAGCCCTCTGCGCGCTCGGGGTCGCCCTCGGCCACGAGGGCGGCGA